>JANOPS010000518.1:0-8098 GCA_031421995.1 Gemmatimonadaceae bacterium | reverse complement strand
TCGATACAACGCGCACGTTTGCCGAAAATGCGGCGGCGCTCCTCCTGTCGCCGCGGGGAGAAGTGCGCCTGCTTGTTGAAACGGCGCTGGACCAGGAAGAGGGGCTGCGTGACACGCCCAAATATCGCGCCATTCTGCGCGCGGTCGCAGACGGATGCACAGAACGCAACGACATCGCCGGGCGCACGGGCCTCACCAACGATCAAGGGCTCAGGGCGAAACTCTCCACACTCATCGCACTCGGCTACATCGAAGAGCGCCGGAATGTGGATGCAAAGCCCAGCGAAGCGGTGCGGTATGCGATCAGCGACGCGGCGTTTCGGTTTTATCATCGGTTCGTGGCGTCGAACGCGTCCGCTCTTGCGCGCTATCCGGCATCCGACGTGTGGGCTGCCTCCGTAGCGCCGCATCTCGACGCCTACATGGGACTCGAACTGGAGCGCATTGCCACACAAGCGTACGATCGACGCGCCATTGATCTTGGGCTGCCTCTCGTACAACGATGGGGACGCTGGGAGGGCAAGGACCGGCAGCGGCGTGCCATGGAGTTCGACATTGTCGCCGCGTTGATAGACGGTCGATGGATGACCGGAAGTGTGTGGTGGGATCGCGAGCCTCTCGCCACGCGCGTGCATCGCGAGCACACGGAGATGCTGCAGCGCGCGGCAGATGCCGGACGCGTATGGGCGCGCGCAGCGCTCACCGAGAGTGCGCCGTTGTTCTACGTCGCGGCGGGCGGGTTTACACCCGGGTTTCGCGAGGCGGTGAAGGCCAGCGAGCGGCCGGCGATCCTGTGGACACTGGATGACGTGTACGCGGATCTCTGACGGCCGAGCAGTAGCGGAAGCGTTTTGCGCAATCGGTTGGCCTCGCAAGGTGGCCACACTCTCTCTACTGTTACAGCATCCCCTTCCCGAGGTTCAAGTGCCGAAACGCGTCCCTCCCGAGTTAGACCACGCCACCCTCAGGTTGGTGCAGGAAGACATGATCCGTGATCTCACGCGGCTGATTAGCGGGCAGGAGTTTGGCAGCCTCGACGAGGTGAACGCGTTCATACAGCAGCGCGTGGCGGGCAAACCGCTGGCGCGCGTTGCACCCACAACCGATAGCGAGCGGGCCGAAGATCTGGTGTCGACAGCCCGACGCGAGCGAGCACTCCCCAAACTGCGTGCGCAGGTCGCCAAGGCGTTGGCGCTTGATCCCGATTGTATCGCGGCGCATCTATTGCTCGCCGAAGTGGCCGGTCGTCCTGAGGCGACGCTAACCCATGCGCTCGACGCGATCGCCGCGGGCGATCGTGTGCTCGCCGAAGAACTCGCCGAAGCAGGGCATCCGATCTGGCTGCACCCACGTGGACGCCCGTATCTGAACGCGCGACTGCTCCTCGCCGAGGTGCTCTGGAAAACTGGGGACCGGCAGCTCGCGCTTGCGGAAGCACAGACTATCCTGCGTCTCAATGCCGGCGACAACCAAGGCGCGCGGTACATATTGCTCGGCTGGCTGATGCGCGCCGGTTCGGTGGCCGAGATCAACACGCTCTTGGCGGCGTTCGACGAGGGGAGTGCGGCGTGGATGTTCACGGCCGCCTTGCATCAGTTTCGCCAACAGGGGCCGACCGCCGCATCCACGAGAGCGCTACGCGCGGCCGTTCGCGTCAACGTGCACGTGGCGCCGAGGCTCTTGGGCGAGGTGCTATTTCCCGAATCGCTACCCGACACGTACGGCATGGGAGACGACGACGAGGCCGTGCTGTATGTGCATGACTCGATGGTCTTGTGGTTTGATGCGCTGGGCGCCTTGCAGTGGTTGGAGCATGTCACGCGCGCAACACGCGGCGCGGCGGGCAAGCCGCGTAAGCGTCGGTAAGGGTGGGTGGTCTACGGTGTCCGTTCGTTGCAAGGCGAAAGCCAAAGGCGAAGTGCGTTTGCGTAGCGCGCGAGGTCCCCAATCGAAACCCCCTCTTGGTTCGCGAAAAGTGGACACGGAACTCTTCAGCGCCAGATCACCCACAAACCATTGAGTGTGAATTTTTGCTTACCTGCAATCATGGTTGCAGGTATCTATGGACGCGAACTGGAGCGCATTGCCACACAAGCGTATGACCGACGCGCCATTGATCTTGCACTGCCTCTCGTAAAACGCTGGGGACGGTGGGAAGGCAAGGACCGGCAGCGGCGTGCCATGGAGTCCGTGCGTCAATACGATCAAGGTGCCACTGGCATCGGGCGTGAACGACACGGACAGCGTCGTCTGCGCACCAGCGGTGCCGAAAGTGACCCACGTGAGCACCACCAGCTTGTGTGGCACGAGCTCCAGAAAGCGACCGTAGTGCGGATGGTACTTCGGTGGCGTGTCGTCTTCGAAGCGCTGCGCCACTGGGTCAGTTTCGCCAGCTGTGGCTACGCCGGGCCACTGCTTAGTTCCCCTCGGCGGTGCAGCATCCGCCAATGCACGACACCCACGCGATGTCGTCGAGTGTGAAAGCCACCGATTTTGGACCCACTCCGGCCGGCGCCACACTCGTGCGTGCTTTGGCGATCGCAGACCGATACTGCTCCGGGGTCGGCGTGGCCTTGAGCGGTCGAAGCGCTTCATGCATCGCATAGCAACTGCCATAGTTCGCCATCGCATCCGTGCGCGTCACCCTGTCTGCTTCGCACTGGCGAAATTTGCCACCGATGCCTTGGAGTCGAGATACCTTGGGCGCGCCTGTCGTCGGATCACTGCTCACCGTTAGGACCGACCACTTTGCGCCGCCAGCAGCCGTTTCAACAACGAGGTAGTAGTCAATGGCGGCCGTTGCGACGCCGTATCTCTTGTCATCCTCCTTCGCGAGATGATCCATTCTGGCCATGATGACGCCTCCTGCCGGCAGGCTAGCGAGACTCACTAAGTTTGCATCCTTGATTGGGAGAATCTGTGTGATCCCCACTTTGCCGCCACCAGCCTGACACCCTGACTTGGAACAGCGACGGGATGTTGGACCTGAACCCCACTTGCGGGAGAATTTCATGTCGTCGATTTGCTCGACGATCTGCGCTGGCGGGTTGTGGGTCCATCCCACCGGGAGCGCGCCGGAACATGCGCGAGGGGTTCCGAGTTCGGTGCAAGCCGTTGGCTGTTCGGACGGCACGTTCAACGCGTCCCGAGTTTTCGTGCTTCCCTCGGCCTCAGTGAGCGATGCCCCAAGAGCGAGGATGATGAATTGCAGGGAACGAGTAGTCATGATGCCTCCAAAACTTGAGCGGAGAAGATTCAGTGAGGAGAAAAACGTAATGCAACCGCGGAGAGCTCAGCAAGTGATTTGCGCGAGCTACGAAAAGTGTCCTCGTCCAGATGCCCTTGACCAATTGTCGCCAAGCGACGATAGAGACCCAGAAGCGCGCCAATATGGGCGGGTTCCTCTGCTCGAAAAGCGGGGCTGCTCGCAATGGTCCGCTGCAATCGATCCAGTGTTTTTACCGCCGACGCAGTGTCACCGAGCGCCAATGAGAGATCAGCCTCAATAAGCGAGTAGTCTACCGCAACCTCCGTCGGCGGAATGGCCCCTCGCTCCGACGAGAGCGAGGCTAGTCGACGACGGGCTCTGCCCACTTCTCCCATGCCGAAACTCCGCTGTATCTGCTGAAGTGCGTCACCAGTTCCCGCTCCACCCTGTTGCACGACAAAATGGAAGCACGATGCGGCGAGCATGTCTGGTCGCCACACCAACTGAGCGAACACATCATCCTGCTGTACTGGTCGAACCTCTGCGCTGATCGCGGCTCTGAGAGAAGCGCGCGCGGCCTTGAGTGAATCGGGTGAGCAGCCTGCTACCGCCGCAGACACCAAGTAGCGGGCTTGTGACTCCAGCACCGCTTTGGGAAGTCGCGTACTGTCCGATTCCTGCAGTTGACCCGCTTGGAGGCTTTGCGCCCAATACACGGCACTGGCGTCGAGACGCCCGAGAAAGGCCGAGAGCGACGCAAGCGCTGCAGGGTCTGGCTGTGCGCTGGCCGGTGCGCTCAATACCGAGTCCGCCAACCGACCGGCGGCGGTGAACTCGGACGACCGAAGCAACATGCGAAACAAGTCAACGCGCCATTGCGGCGGTGCATTGCCGTTCGCAAAACGCATGGCCAACGACATTTCCCTGATCGCGCTCAACCCAGAAAGGGAATCGATGCGGCCCTGATGCTCGAGCGCAATCGCGCGCGCGCGATGCGCTTCCGGTGACCGCGGCGCAAGAACCGTCCAGCGTTCCGCCATTGTCAGGTGCAGGCGACGCGCACGCTTCAGCGCTTCATCGATGGTCGCAGGGACAGAACCGGCTGTACTCCCAGTCACTCGGCGAAGATCCAAGGGTACCTGTGCAAAGGTGTCGGCAACGACGGACATGTAAGCGCCAACCTTGCGGGCCACGTCGGCCTCCGGATAACCCATTCGTACCGCCAACCGTACAGGCGCCACGCGCTCCATACGCTCGATTACCGCGCGCGCCGTTTGTGCATTCGCCTTTTGCATCGCCTGTTCGAGCGCTCTCACCATCGCTTCTGCGCCTCCACGAAAGGCAAGCGCCGGACTATTTGACGTGCTACGAATCACGACGCGGTCAAACCAACGGCAATCGGCTGCGCCGAGCCAGCCTATAAACGACGTACTCGGCGCCACCGCGAGCGAGTCAAAGAGCCGACACGCGCGCGGAAAATCCCGCTGTGCGAGCGAGTGCAGAGCGCGGGCATGCAGCCGCTGAGCGCGATCGTTGCTCATGGTGTCAAGCGCCTGCGATGCGAGTTCCTCCAGTGCTCGAGGACGCTGTCCGACCGCTGCCAGCCACACTGCGCGCTGAGCATTCCAGACGCGCGCGGCCGCGTAATCCGGATCAAGTGCGATCGCGTCTCCCAGTAGCTGCTCGGCAGAATCCAATTGCCACTGGTTAATGAAGCGCCCCGCATCGGCAAATGCTCGAAGGGCGGTATAGCTGCGCGTGTCACTGGCGCGAACTGAGACGAGCCCTCGCGGCCCGATGGCGCTGAGCAATTCGACAGAAATGCGCCGCCATACTGAGTCCGGCCAGACGGCGTTGTTCGCCACAGGCTGCGAAATGGACGTCCGTTCAGCACCCGTTCGAACATCGACCAATCGGAAGCGAATGGTGCGCACTTGGCTCGGCTCTGAGTCCTGGGTGATGAGGAAAGGAATTCGACGTCTCCTCGCGGCTGCCAATGCCGCATCGGCGGTCGCCTCCGTCGTTGCCATGCCACCCGAAACCTTTAGGCCGTCCCACCGCTCCAGTTCCCGGACGAGACGTTTCGCAAGCCTCCCATCATTCTGGGATTCAGCCACTCCGCGTTGAGCCGTCGTCTGAAGCGCCATCACGGAGATCGCCGCTTCATCGAACGAATCGAGTGCCGCCGAAGTGGAGGGGCCTGAGAATCGTCGAATGAAGAGGCTGCCAAGGGCCACCACTAACATGCTGACTATCGCGGCCGAGGCGAACTTCCGTGCGTTCGATGTCGATCGCGAGTCGTTTCCGGTGACGACAGGCTCGTTGCCTTGCGACTTGCTCGCGCGGATTGTAGCACTCGTCTCGGAGCTGTCGTCGACCCTGAACTCCCCCGAGGGGCCCACTCCGAGAGCCGCCAGGAGTTCGCCCATGTTCCGAAATCGGTCAGCTGGCATCGAACTGAGGGCGGTCATGATGGCCCGGTCCAAACTGGACGATACGCTCGGTCGATGTGCCGAAACCGGTTGGTGCCGCGCCGATACGCGTAGCAGTCGAAGTCCTTCCACGGTTGCAGCAATGTGCGGTCGTACGCCGGCCAACATTTCGTACATTACGCACGCCATGGAATACTGATCACTGCGCCCGTCGATGTTTCGCTCCGCGCATAGCTGCTCGGGACTCATGTACTGGACAGTTCCAACGGCCATCCCAGTCGACGTGGCGTCCCGAACGGCCATCTCCTGACTCACGCGCGCGATGCCAAAGTCCGCGAGAATCGCCCCTGTTTCGTTGAGCAGGATGTTGTCAGGCTTAATGTCTCGGTGCACCACGCCGTGTGCGTGGGCGTGAGCCAAGGCGAGGCCGATATCGCGAGCTATCTGCAATGCGTCCGCGACAGGCAGCTGTCCCTCCCTTGCGAGACGCTCGGCCAGCGTTCGCCCCGAAGCCAGTTCCATGACAATGTATGGACGGCCTCGAAACTCGCCCGAGTCATAGACGTGCAGGATGTGCGGATGTTCCAGCTGAGCTGTTACGATCATTTCCTGACGGAAACGCCCCAACGAATCACGCGAGATGGCGTCCTCGCGTAGCAACTTGACGGCCACGTCGCGCGACAGCGTCCGGTCATGTGCGCGATACACGATCGCGTGTCCACCCCGGCCGATTTCCTCTTCAACCTCATAACGTTCGACGAGAGTGAAGGGCGGCTCAAATGTCACGACGGCATCCTCCACCTCTGCCGAAGGAGACAGCGAGCGGGCGGCTTGAGCGGAAAGAGAAAATGCAATGAGTCTCCAGTTGAGTCCGTAGCGCTACTCCCGGACGGACCATCGCCGAAGCGGACCTTGATCTTGATGCGGGCTGACGCATCGAATGTGACGCAAGTTTTCCTTGGTGTCGAGCGCGTCCTCCGGTTTCGCCTCGCCTCGGGCAACCCAACGTCGGCTTGACCGCGTCCGCGCACTTGCTGCGACTCGCGCGCTGGCCCTCAACGCCAGCCTTCCACATCCGCCCACGGAACAACCGACCACCGCCCTGACGCGGCGCAGCGGGTCGCCCACGGACTACCACAAGACTAGCCCCTGAGAGCGTGCGAACCATATTCCGACTATGCCAGCCGGTCAGGCCGGCGAGATCGCCACAAGATCAGAGCGAATGAGTCTGACGCCGACGGAACCCACCAACCTGCAGTTCTCGGCGGTCAAGTCGGCGCCCTGGCGCGGGTCGTTGGGTCCATGGCGCGGCAGAAACAAGAAACCGACCACGTTCGCAACAATGGCGCCGGGCCTCAATTCTGCAATATCTTGCTGCCTTTGATGACGACGTCCTTGGCGCCCTTCACCTTGACCATGCCGCTGCCGTCGATGGTGATGTCGTTGCCCTTCAGTACAATGGTGCCGTCCTTCTTCATCGTCACGCTGGCGTTCCCGACACGCAGCGTCAAGCTGTCACCCGCATCGCTAGCGACGTTCTTGCCGGCGCCGACCACCAGATCTTGCCCGCCTGGATCCGCTGGTCTGCTCCTGCCGTGCTGGCAAGGCTCAATCCGACCGTGACCTGCCGATTGCCGCGAACGGAGAGCGCATCATTGCCGCCAACGGTGGCCGTTCGGTGGCTGCCCGAGACGCTAGTGTCTTGCGCGCCGACGTTCAGGGTGCGGGCGCCGCCGACGGTCAGCATGGCGTTCCCACCGATGCTCGCGGTCTGACCGGCGCCAACCGTAAGCTTGTCTTTGCCGCCTACCGCGTTGCTGCGACTCCCGTGAATGGTGTTTGACTGTCGGCCATGGCTGCTCCCGGAATATTTCATCCGGATGGGGGGTGGTGTCGCGGAAAAGATCGGGTCCGCAGCCTCATGACGATACGTAACGATGCGGACCACAGCTAGGATCGGCCGAGGAATGGTCCCCGTTGGCCGCGCTCTGAAACCGTATGGCCAGCGTCCGCACGCGTACTTCCCGCCCGTATATTCTTCTCACACGATTCTACGGAGCGTTTTATGGGGAAGTACACACTCAACGTGAACGGCGCGTCCCGGACCGTCGAGGTCGAATCCGACACGCCCTTGTTGTGGGTGTTGCGCGATTCGCTGGACCTGACCGGCGCCAAGTACGGCTGCGGCATCGCGCAATGCGGTGCGTGTACGGTGCACGTGAACGGCGTACCCACGCGATCCTGTCGCACGCCGGTATCAACCGTCGGCTCAGGCGTAGTCACCACGATTGAGGGCATCGACACGCCGCAAGCGCACGCCCTGCAAGATGCGTGGTGCGAGCTCGATGTCCCGCAATGTGGATACTGTCAGGGCGGACAGATCCTGGCGGCGGCCGCGTTGCTCAAGTCCAATCCGCATCCCACCGACACCGACATCGACTCGGCGATGGCGAGAAAT
>JANOPS010000517.1:0-2208 GCA_031421995.1 Gemmatimonadaceae bacterium | reverse complement strand
CCGGGAGTCGTCGTCGCCGACCGGAGAACTGCGATCACGACAGGAGAGGCCGGTCGCCCGCGAGCATCACCGCGGCGCGGGATAGCCGGCGTAGGCGCCAGCGGGGCCTGCGGGAACAAAACGAAACCCGCCCCAGTCCTTG
Organism: Gemmatimonadaceae bacterium; assembly: GCA_031421995.1. Lineage (GTDB taxonomy): Bacteria > Gemmatimonadota > Gemmatimonadetes > Gemmatimonadales > Gemmatimonadaceae > Gemmatimonas. The sequence goes on along the minus strand of JANOPS010000517.1, from coordinate 2,066 downwards.
AGGGACGGAGACGGGTCCGGTGTCGTATGTCCACCCGAGTAGCAGGGGCGGGACTCGAACCCGCGACCCCGGCATTATGAGAGCGAGGGGGGCCGCTCACACCCTCGGCCCCCCACTCTCACCGAATCGCACCGAAGCGCACGAAAAGGCACCGAGTACATCGCACGTTGGTGCACACCGTGGTGCAAGGCAGAACCCGCGTTTCGACGTTGGTACGGCGAGCTACTCGCCTTCTGATCGACGCTTTGGCCGAAGCAGTTTCACGACGCCTCCGCTCGCTGGCGGTTCCTCACCCGCCAGCAGTACACCGGCAGACTTTGTCGCCCGACCGGCTCAACAGCGCGTAGAGGCGTCCGGTGCGCAGCACGACGCACCAAGAGTGCATCGCGCACGCTCTTCGTCCGGAGCGGAAAAGGGTACCGAGTGTTGCGTTCACGCAACAGCGGACGAAAGAACGCCGAAAGGCGGCAGTTCGCCCTTACTTGATACGTTAGCACAACTCGCCCATGGCAGCCTCGGCCATTCGCCCGCCGCCTCGTCTCGGCAAGATGCTGGAGGCGGTGACGCGGAATCCGCCGCAACGCTCCAAAAGCGAGCAAGGGCAAAGTTTGCCACGGTACCGCTCGCTGTCCGTCTTGCTGAGGTCGCCAAGTTACGACGACCGATTGACCCTCTCGGTGATAGCCGTGCGCCTGGCTCAACTGTTCCGCTCGGTGAACTGGAGCAGGCGTACCGAAACAGCATTTACTGCTGCGGTGAGCTCGAACAAAGAGACGCGATCCTCAAAGGCAAATGGTGCGGAAACCGGTGGTGTCTCGCGTGCTCGCGCGTCCGAACTGCTCGCGCGTGGAACCGCTACTCACCGCACATCCGACAGTGGAGCGATCGCCACTTCGTCACACTGACGATACCGAATGTGCCGAGCGCGGAACTGCCTCTCTCGCTCCGCGCAATGCGGAAGCGACTTCAACGAGTCGGAATCGCCATGAATCGCACGGACGGTTTACGACTCAAAGCACTCTTGAAAGTCGAATGCACCTTCAACGTGAAACGCTGCGACTTTCACCCGCACTATCATCTCGTCGCCGAAGGAGCGCCCGCCGCCGAGGCATTGCGGCGCCGGTGGCTCGCAGAGACGAAGGGTGCAAGCGCAAAGGCTCAGGATGTCCGCCCGTGCAGCGCTGACGAGATCAAGGAGCTCTTCAAATACTTCACGAAGCTGACGACCGGCGGCAAGCCGATCGACGCGACTGCGCTCGACGTGATCTTCTGCGCAATGCGCGGCCTCCGCACGTTTCAACCGATCGGCTTCACGGCGCCTGTCACGAAAGAAGGCGATGATGACACCGGGGACATCCGTGGCACCGTTGGTACACGCGCACCTCGTCCAGAACTAGGCGCCGCATTGTGGGTCTGGCAACAACAGGCCGCCGATTGGGTGAACGATCAAACCGGTGATGTGCTCAGCGGGTACGAGCCGAGTACACGATTCCGAGCATTCGTCGACTCACTCAGCCCTGATGCCACTGCGTCGCGCGCGGAATACGGAGGCCGTATCTGATGGGACGAATCGGGCGAAAGCTTTCCAGGCGCAAACACCGCGAAGCGCGGAAAACATCTCTACAGGTGAGCATTCACGAATTAGCACCCGGCGTGTACGACCTCGTAATTCCACTTCCGCCACAGCCAAGTCTCAAAGAGGCGATCGCAGCAGCACTCCGTATCGTGGATTCGTACTGAACGACGATCGCACGACAAGTCCAGAGGAGGTGCGTATTGCCACGCATCGGGATACGCACCTCACCCAAAGCAGATGAACTATCCGCGCGCGTTCCGCTGCGCGACACCGGAGCTGTCACTATCGCGGACACGTAGCCCAATACCCGACACAAGTACGCCTGCGGCGTAGCTTGAGTCGGCTCGATCCCTCGGTGGACACCCAAATCCGGCCACCAGTGGACACCTGAAAACCGGCCACCACGGCTAGGGCGCTGAGGCGTTGACGGCGGGACGACCCGTAGGGGTCGTTCCGCCATGAGCAACCTCTTGGCCAAGACGACACAGCA
>JANOPS010000516.1:0-3983 GCA_031421995.1 Gemmatimonadaceae bacterium | reverse complement strand
CCAGCGCCTGTTCTGCGTTCTCGGCAGTCCAAATCACCGGCAGCAATCCGATGCGTTGTGCAGCCGTCAACGAAAACGCAGTGCCCAGCTCCGCGGCGAGAAACGGCGACATGATGCGTCGACCCGCGCGGCCACCAAGCACGTTGACGCCGGCGCGATGCAGTGGCGTCAAGCATGCCATGCAGGCGCTCCGGCTCAGACGCCAAGGATCGCGCGATCGGCCCTGATCGCAGGTCCAGCAAGAGCGCGTCGGGGAAGCATTGCTGCGCATACGTGGAGTTCCCGACGAACGAGTGGCGGCATGTGCTGATCACAGCGCCCGTTACCGTCCAAAACCAGCGTATTTAGACGCTAGTGCCGTCTATTTTACCATTCGGTGTACGCTCGCAGGGCTTCGGCCTCGCCGAGGGCACCGGCGATCGATGCTTCGCGAAGGTTCCGCCAAAGCCAGCCTCGTGCGGCTCACGCCGCAGTCGCGTGCAGTTTTACGCCCAGCGCTCGGGCGACCTTCAACACCGTCGCGAAGCTTGGATTCCCTTCGGCGCTGAGCGCCTTGTACAGACTTTCGCGACTCATCCCCGCGTCCTTGGCGACCTTTGTCATCCCTTGCGCGCGCGCGATATCTCCCAGTGCGCGCGCAATCCCTGCCGCGTCGTCGGGAGCGTCGGCCAGCCACGCGTCAAGGTAGGCCGCCATTTCTTTCGGCGTGCGCAGTTGCGCCGCCACGTCGTACGGGATGGTCTTAGTGCGAGTGGTCTTCTTCGCCGCAGCGGGCTTGGAGCTCATAGCCTACTCCTCCCGATATCGATCTTCAGTTCGGACACGCCGTCAGTGAGATGCCGGTGAATGCCGGGATTCCCATGAACCAGCCGGTCGACCCGCACCTGAATGCGCGCACGCGAGGGCGAGGTCTTTCAGGCTGTTGATCCAGTCACGATAGACCTCTGTCTCCTCGACGCGCACGTCCAACTGTAGCCTATGGGATACAGACCGTCAAGGTCTTGCTCGCGGCCGCTCACGCGCGATCGGGGTCCTGGCCCGTGTCCGCCATGACGGCAAAGGCCGTCGCCAGTGATCGAAGCGAATCCTCGTCGCCTGAGCGCCGGCGACGAGACGGAATCGTTTGCCTCGCGCTGGCGAGGGAAATTCGTTCCCGCCGAGCGCGTTGACGAACGCTACCTCGCGCTGGCGAAGAAGTATCTGTGAACATTCTCGTTGACGCCAATGTGCTGATCGACGTCGCCCTTGCGCGAAGTACACATGCGGACGACTCCGTCGCGCTGCTCGACCTGTTGGAGCGGGGCGGCGCACGAGGGTTTGTCGCATGGCACACTCCGACCACCACCGCCCATCTTCGCGGGGCGTGCCAGCTCCCGTTCAAGGACTTCGAAGATGCGATGCAAGTCGGCGCCGCGATCGCATGTACGGCAGACTACATCGCTACGCGCAACGTGCGCGATTTCCGCAAGTCGCCCATACCAGCGTTGACTCCAGCGCAGATCGTGGTGCGATTGGCCTGAAGGGCAACGGTGGGCGGTGGCGGCCGGCGAAGGCGGCGGTGAGCCGCGATCACGTCAGCGGATGCGCAATGTGCGGGTACCGAACTTCGACCGTCGAGCGCGCATGATGTGCGCATGTCGAAACGTCATCGAAGAGTCCTAGCGCCTCAGGTCGGCCGACACCTCCACGGGACGCGGCCAGAACGGCCGCATTCCGCAAAGACCACACCAGGTGCTACATTTTCTGCTTCGCCGATCATACTGCGCGCCTCGGTCCGAGTCTTTAGGACCAAGGGATTCGGTAGATCGGCCCGACGGCAGGGCATTCCCGATACTGAGTTGTGCGACGCGATTCGTGAGATGATGCGTGGTCAGGGCGAGAGCCTCGGCGGCGGCGTTTGGAAGAAGCGACTGGGGCAGAACCGACAGCGGTCCATCATCCTCGCCGAAGGAGGTGTGCGCTGGGTGTTCGAATTCCTGTTCGCGAAGCAGGACCGGGAAAACATCAACGCTGCAGAGTTGGCCGCGTTCCGAAAGCTGGCGGCGATCTATTCGTCCTTGGACGCCGTGACGGTCGCCGCGTTACTCACCAATCGACACTGGACGGAGATCTGCGATGGCGCGCAAACCTAAGTTCGTGAGTGACGCATTCGAGGCTATTCACGCATCGGCCGACGCGCTGCACCAAGTGGGCGCGATCAACAAGGCGACTATGCGATCGTTTGATGAATCATGCATCGCAACCCCGGCACCAATCGCGCCGCAACAAATTCGGCGCTTGCGCCAATCGCTCCACGTGAGTCAACCCGTCTTCGCGCGCTACCTGAATACCAGCGAGAGCACCGTCGAGAAGTGGGAAAGCGGCGCCAAGCGTCCGAGCGGCATGGCGCTCAAGCTGCTGGCGATCGCGCAGAAGCATGGGTTGGCGGCACTGCGCTAATCCCCTTCGCGCGCTACAACCCCAGCTCCCGCCGAATCGCCGCCATATCCATCCCGATGCTGGTCCCCGGCATCGGGCCGCGCGACTCCATGTCCTTGAGCAGTGCGATCAGCCGTGGCCGCAGCTTGGGATTCTGCGCCGCGCTTCGCGGCGTAGCACCACCAAGTGCAGGGATCTTTTCATCCGGCCAGCTGGCCGTGTACTTGGCCATCATCGCGCGCATCGCCTCGTGCACTTCGGGCGGCATGTCTGATTCGCTCGTGAACCCCTGTCCCGCCATCTTTGCTGACGCCGACGGCGGTAACGCCATCGGCGGCGACGCCATCGCGCGTTCACGCAACGCATCCATGCTCTCGGCGCTGCGCAATCGATAGCGCACGCTGTCCCCACAGGCGCGTTCGATGGCGCGCTTGAGTTCATCGGCGCGCTTGACCGAGTTGGTTTCGACGGTGAGCGATTTGGCGGCCACCGCGATGGAGCCAATGATGACCGACTCCATCCCGACATTACTCGCCCTCGGCGCGCGTTGTACCGCAATGATGTCGCGTGCGCCGTCGCGCTCCGATGACAACGCACCGGGAATGGTCGACAACTGCTGTAGTACCAACGATCGTGCGCCCACCAGATCATAGCGATCCGACTGGATGCTGACTTCGTCGCCGTCGTGATTGTGCAACGTGCGCACGGAATTGGCGTCCGACATGACGTCGATTGATACCCGCCATTGATCCAGCACCTCAAGTTGCATCTCAGGATCGGTGCGAAACGTCAGCGGTACCGGCCGCGTGCGCACACGTGCGAGCTGACGGATCCCCTTGACCACCACCGCCGTGTTGGCCGGCGGCAGCGCGTGTGCAAACAGCCCACCCCAGAAGCTCACCCCGTCGATATCGACGATGTATCCCAGGAGACCAAGCCACGGCGTGAGCGACATCGATGACGCCGTGTCGTAGACAAAGCGCTCGTCACCCGAGAGCAAATCTTTCATGTGCACGCCCACGCCACGCTCAACCGATTGCACCTCCCACACGCCAATGGGTGCATCGAGATGCGCTTGCAACAATCGCTCCTTGGCCGGCTCACGCCCCGCGCGCCGCGACTCGCGCCAGTGCCAGGCCAGCGGCATGGGCTCGGTCTCGCTGACGGGCGCGTGGTACATCAGCCAGACGAAGAACATCATGCTTTCGTACTCGGTGAGCTCCGGCGTCTCGTGAACGGTGAAGTTGGTGGCCGCTTGCTGGAACCACGTGCGCCCGTAGTGCTTGAGCGCGTAGGCACGCAGGTCGTCCATCAGCTCCTGGTCGAGCTGCTTGGCCGCTGATGCGCGCGCCAGTTCGGAGCGACGCGTCATCGACAGCGCGTCGCCGCCGACGGCCGCGGTAGTGGGCGCGCCGTGGCACTTTTTGTATTTCCGGCCGCTGCCGCAGGAGCAGGGTTCGTTGCGGTTCATGACCGAAGATCGGGGAGGGGGGCGGCGGTGGCAATGCGAACGACACGCGTTCGACGGCGTGATACTCGCAATATGACGTAAACGGAGCACAGAC
>JANOPS010000515.1:0-2586 GCA_031421995.1 Gemmatimonadaceae bacterium | reverse complement strand
GCGTTCACCGGGGCCGACGAATGCGCGGCGGCTTCGCGCTCGGCGGCTACGCGCTCGGCGGCTACGCGCTCGGCGGCTACGCGCTCGGCGGCTACGCGCTCGGCGGCTGCGCGTTCCGCGGCTACGCGTTCCGCGGCTGCATGCTCAATAGTCGCGCGCTCAGATGCCTCACGCTCCGCCGCTGCATTCGCCGACGGCACTTCGCGCAGCGAGGGCCGACTCTGCAGCCGCTGCTGTACGGCCTTGACGGTCATGGACTGAAGGTCGCCCGGCAACGGCGTGGACGATGCATCGTCGAACCGAATCGTTTCGAAGCGACGGTCGGCTTCATGCTGAATCGCCTCCTGTGCAGCGTTGCGCGCGTGCTGGTACAGCAGCTCCGGCGTGGCGAACTCGTCACGAGCCCTCCACGCGTGGAGCAACACACGCTCAACCAGGCGAGATCCGATAACCGGATCGCCCAGCTGAACGGTTGCCGCCCAGGCAAGTGCGGGAAAGAGTTCCTCGATAAAGCGATCCGCGGGAAGCTCAACGACGAAAGCGGCAACGGACGGAGTGCGGTTAGTCATACCCGAAACCTGTCGGACATTGACTCTCTGCGCAGCGGCTCGCGCGTTTCAACCTCCACGGATCCGGTCAAGAACACGTAACGGCGGAACAGGCTGCATGTCCGGGTATATGCGGCTTGAGTTCTGTTAGGTCGAAAATCAGCAAGGCTTCGGCGGAGCCGCGAGGGAATCCTGCTCCATAGTCGTGGAGCGGCGTCGGCACAGCCTGGCCCGCTGTGCAGAGCGCTGGCCGTGTGAAACCCTTTCCGGTTCGGCGCCGTCGGAATACCTGAGGCGCTCCGTCAATCGCCGGCGGAGTCGCGACCACACACCCTCAACCCATCCCACCATGACAGACATTCGTCGATTCGCCGCTTTGGTCTTGCTCCCGGTCGCCATCGCGACCTTTCCACAGATCGCCAGCGCTGCACCGCTCGGCACGACGCCCCGCGCCGATCGCGTCGCGCAAGACACGACGTTTACGCCCAACGGGAATTACACGCTAGAGCTTGCCGTCGGCGGCCAGGCCATGACCATGTCGCTCACCGTGGAGAAAAAGTCTGACGGATCGTTCACCGGCCTTTTCAAACACGCGGAAATTGGTGAGATCCCCAGCACCAGCTTTAAAGTCGACGGTCGGAAGATGGTGATGGAGATCGTCACGCCAGGTGGCGCCGGCACGGTCACGCTCACGGTGAGCAAGGAGAACACCGTCGATGGCGCGTGGAGCATGGAGGGAGACGGCTCCAAGATCGCGGGCAAAAAGACCGGCTGAGAGCGAGCCGCGCGGGCAGCTCGCGCCCCGGGTTGCAGTGCCAACGGGCGATTCGCGACCACGGGACGGCATGGGCCACGGTCGCGCGCGAAGCGCTCTTCGTAGACTGTCTGCAGGCGGTGCAGATGGTCCGAAGCAAGACCCCAGCGTGGTGTCAACTGCGAGCGGTGTTTTCTGTACCGTCGGAATTTGGCAAGAGAAACGCTCGGAGCTGCAGAACCTCACGTCCAGCGACCATTCACCTCGACGTTGGCGCAGGTGCGTCGGTGTTCCACATGTTTGTTTTGATCTTCCAGCTTCCGTTGATCTGCGTCCATACGTTCAGGTACTTGCCCCGCTCGGTCACGTGCGCGGGGCCGTAGGTCACGACGTAGGTGCCAGCGTCCACCACGTACTCCGCATTCCCGTAAAAGTCTGTGGTCTCCTCGCGAAACTCCGTGAGACCGGCCTTGAGGTACTCCACGGTGAAAACGTGCAGCGCCGGGAAGCCGATTACCGTGGCGGCACCGGGCGGAAAGGACTTGGCGTCCCGAGCAAACATCGAGTCAATCGTGGCGATGTCGCCGGCGACGTGCGCCGTTGTGAAGCGCTCATTCTGTTGCGCGATGAGGCGACGTGTTGCTTCCAGATCGAACGGCAACCGCTCGGCGCGCGTGTTCGCGGGCGTTGGACCACCGCACGCGCCCGCGAGAAGGGATGCCAGCAGGGACCAACGGAAGGGAGTGAATTGAGTCATCTGGGCCATCCAAAGGTCGTCAAGGAGTTCACGGGCGTCACGAACGCTGCGCCGGCACTCCGATACTGATCCCCCGCCACTTCCCCTGCCGAAACCGCCACACGCTCAACACACACCGCAGCGCATGACCCATCACGATCGCCAACCACACATCGCTCGGCACCAACTGCCGACTCAGTTGCACGACCGTGAGAAACCCAATCGGCAGCGCGAACTGCGAAATCAACGAGATGTACAGTGGGCTCTTCGTATCGCCGGTCCCCTGCAACCCGCCCGTGTACGTCAGCGCCGTCGTGATGAACAGCCCAGACACACTCAGGAACGCCAGCAACTGCGTACCAATCGTCAGCACATCGGGCTGCGCCACACCGAACAGGCCAAGCAACTGCCGCGGCACCACCAGGAACAACAGGCCCACCGCACCGGCAATGCCGAGTCCGATCTTGTTGGCCGCATGCACCGCCTGCACACTCCGATCCGGCTTTCCGGCGCCCATGTTCTGGCCCGCAACAGCCGACGCGGCGCCC
>JANOPS010000514.1:0-10131 GCA_031421995.1 Gemmatimonadaceae bacterium | reverse complement strand
ACGCCGTTGAAGTTTGTCAGTTGTGCACGTGCATGCGCGAAGGCGGCATCGACATCAGGTTCTGGCAACGCACTGAGCAGCACGTCGAGAATGCCCAACTGATTCGCCGCGAATCGGAGTTTGCCGTCGACCAGCGTTCCCGTTGCTGCCAGCAGTCCCGTGCGATCGATCCATGCGTCATCGAGCACGCCAAAGGAGTTGTCACTCAGTCGCACGGTACGCTCGCCGCGACGCAGCGCCGCCAACAGCTCCGGTAGTCGGGCTGACGCGCTGCCGAATTTCACGGTGGCTTCGACATCAAACCAATCGATACCCGAGCTGACCTGCATGGTGAGCGGACCGGCCGTTCGCATGTCCTGCCCGTCGAACTCGACCGACCAGCCTTCTCCGACGAGCTCCACGACAGCAGCCATGCCGCGTCCTTCGGCGATGCGCAGGACGGATCGCCGCTGGCCATAGTCGGTATCCTGCTTGAAGCCGGCGTGTTCAAGGCGTTGCATCGCCATCGTTTCGGCGGCGCGATCGCGACGAATCACGGTCCGGGACGGCAGCTGCAGAATGCCGGCGGCGTGATTGTCCCATGTCGCCCCCGCGTTCCCGTATCCAAAGGCCAGTGTGGCTTCGAGGCCGGGTGGACTCCACGGTGTGGCCAGCACACGCCGCAGGAGCAGTCGCGGCACCGGCACCACGTCGACGGTCTCGACGTCGAGTTCCGGGAGCAGGTCAATCGCTGGGAGCTGTGGCAACGCATAGAGTTCGCTCAACAGATCCATCGCATCGTCACGCGGGATGCCGCGCAACGACCCGCCCGCGAGGGCCGTGGTCAAGAACTGCGCGCCATGATCGACAATAAGCCCCACACGCCCGTGCGCGATGACGATGCCGTCGCCGGTGAGCAGCGCCGGTTCATCCAGCGTCATCCGTTCGCCGTCGCGCGCGAGCCAGCCGTTCAGCGCGTAGTGCTCTTCGCGCGCGGCGTCGTTAGTGATTGCGAGATGCAGTGACCATGGCGCTGCGCCGTCCCACCGCAGGGGGTGCATTTCACGTGCCGTCGGAAACAGCTGCACGTAGCACCGTTCCGTCTCGCACATGCGCCTGAGCGTGATGGACACGGCGTCGGCAGCAATGACGAATCGTTGCGGAGCACGCAGGGCCGCATCCGTGCCGAACTCGACCGACGACGACCCGAGCAGCAACTGGGCGATCTCGCGATCCATGGGATCGGGAGCGGCGAGCCATTGTTCACGGGAGAGGCGGATGGGGCGCGTCGGCCCCCAGCTATCACCCTTGGCGCGCAACGCCTGGACCCCCACCTCGACGATCACACCGTTCGAACGCTGCGCGCTGCGTGCGACGTCCAGCGTATACACCAGCCGTCGATTCACGGGCAAGACATCGGTCGCCGGTCGGTCGTCGAGTCCCGGCGTCATCAGGGTCTTGATGGCGCGGATCTGCTGCACCCACGGCCGGGGATCTGCCGTGGGGGTCATAGGCGCGACCACCGTTGCGGCGTGCTGCATGGCCAGCAGCGCCTCAGTGCGCACGCGCTGTTCTTCGGCGCGAAGGGCTTCGTCGCGCGCCCGCCGCTCGCGGGCAATGACCTCTTCCGCTTCCCGCAGGAGGCGACTCTCGGCCAGGAACGCTTGGTCGGGCTCCGAGGGCATGGTCCCGGCGCGGTCGCAGGCTACCAAAACGGCCCAAATGTGCTTGCAGTTTCCGTGGTCGCGCGCGTAGCCGCAGCTGCACCGTGTGTCGAGGGCGCCGCCGGCGACGACGCGAATCTGGACGTCATGCCAGTTCGTGCCATGCACGCGGGCCTCGATCAGGGATGGCGAGGTGGCCACCATCGTGACGCGCCCGGTCCGGACGTACTCGTCGCCGCGAACACGCAGCAACGGGGTGAAAGTAGCAGCGAGTTTACGGGGAAGCGTCACGGGTCATGGCGATGCGGCAGAAAACAGGCGGGCGTGCAGCCTGTAGCAATCTGCGCACCTGCGCACCGGTAAACAGGTGTGGGCAACGTTCTTCGTGAAGAATCTGGTCAACGGGCCCTCTTTTGCCTCCGCGCATCGCGCTCCAGATTCCGGCATGCGCACAATTCCTATACTCTGTGTGGCGCTCCTCCTGCTCGCGCCCGATGCATCGGCGCAAAGCGAGGCAGCGCTTCGAGCGGCCCTTGAGGGCAAGACCCTCACGGTGAAGGTGGATATGCCGGCCACCAGCGAGGGCATCGATGTGTTCCCCGGAACCGCGATGCCGGTGAACTGGCGTGAGATGGCCGATCGGATGAAAGACAACGGCACGGCGCTCAAGATTGGACAGACGATCATGATCACCAAGGTCGCCGTGAAGAAGGGCTCGCACATCGAGGTCCAGCTTGGTGGCGGTGGCTATGGGACGTTTGGCGACCTGATGACGAACAGTTCGTCGGTGTCCACGTCGACGGAATCGGAGAGCAAAGTGGAACGGGCGCTGCGCGACTCTCTCAAGGCGCCGGCCAACGCGACGGAAAAACGCCGACTTGAGCGGGAATTGTCGAGTGCCCGTTCGACCCGCGAGCGCGAGAACGCGCGCGTGAGCGCGGAGGTGGCACAGGCCAACCAGGTGCGCGAGGCCAACCTGCGCGCCAAGCGTGCGGAGGCTGGCAGTCGATTCAACGTGCGCTTCAAAAAGGGCATCCCCGAGTCGGCCCTGACCCCCGAGGGACTCATGGCTGCCTTGGCGTCATATGCCGAGCTTGCCGGGTCGCCCGCGTTGAGCTCCTCGACCCGTGTGGCTTCGCCAGCGAAAGGAGGCCAAGGGGTACTCGCGCTGAGGAAGGGACTTTCGATCAGCGAGGTGGAGGCACTGCTTGGCCCGGCGAACACGGCCAGTGAGAGCCGCGAGGGGTCGCTGACGGTGATGAAGCGGAACTATGTGGTGGACGGAAAACGAATCAGCACGTCGTTCGTGAACGACGTGCTGATCGACTACAGCATCGCGCCGCAGTAGCGGGCAGGGCAGCGCGTTGCGTCGTTGCTACCGCTGCGGATCCTTCATTGCGTCCTTCACCAGGTACGGCACTTCAGACGTCAGCCATTTGGGTGCCGGCTCACCTTTCAGGTAGTGATCGAAGAACTGGAAGTACCGAATCGTGAGGTCGCGCCGATTGGCCAGGCCGCGCAGCCCGTGTCCTTCGCCGGGGTAGGCCAACATCGCCGCGGTCTTGCCGTTGAACCGCAGCGCGTTGTAGAAGTTCATTCCCTCACTGAACGACACGGTCGGGTCGGCGGTGCCGTGCATAATCAAAAAGGGCGCCGTAACCTTGGGCGCGTGAAACAGCGCTGATTCGCGATGATACACGTCGGGCCTGTTCCATGGTGAGAAACCCCAGCGACCCTGGCCGAACATGTAGTAGTCGTTGCCGTTCTGCCCACTGCCGCCGCTCACCTGATACGACCAGCCCCAACTCTGGCTGAAGTCCGAGAAGAGATCGGTCACGCCAGCACCCATACCAATGGCGGCGAAGAGTTTGGACTGCGTGCCAATGAATGCCGCGCCTTCGCCACCGTAGCTGTGTCCGCTTACGCCGATGCGCTTGGGATCGACGTAGCCCATCTCGATCACTTTGCGCGTGGCGGCTTCAACCGCTTCCAGCATGTCGCTGTGCGAGCGTCCTGTATGGAACAACACGTCTGGCAACATGGTGATGTACCCGCGGCTCACCGCTTCCATGGCCGACGCACCCATGCCGGTCAGGTACGACGGCGCTGAGTAGCGGTGCATGTTCTGCGAGTTCTTCTCGTAGAAGGTCACGATCATTGGACGCTTCTCGCCGGCCTTGTAGTCATCAGGCAGCGCAAGAATGCCCTGCAGTCGCACGCCATCCTTACTTTTGTAGTCAAAGAGCACGCGACGACCCCATGCATATTCAGCCTGCTGCGGATTGACATCAGAAATCTTGGTCGCGTTCTGCAGCGTGGCGTCGGCCAGATAGATATCCGGAAACTCCACAAACGTTTGCCGCGTGAACATCACCTGCGTCGACTTGGTGGCCCGTATCGGCGCGCTGTATGATGCGTCGGTGTAGAGGAGCGGTGTGAGCGCGCTGGCGTTGAGCGTGTAGAAGCCGGATTTCTTGGTGTACTCGCCGTACGCCGACAGCGTGACGGGCTTGGAGAGATCAATGAGATCCCCTGTGCGTTCTCTGCGTGTTGCCATGGAATCGACGGGCGCTGGAACGACACGGAACCGAATCTCCTCTTTCGACCCAACGCCATTTGTGAGGTTGCGCGCGGTGGCGGAGCCGTCGAGCGAGAGTGCCCAGAGGTCGAACCGGTGCTGCGCAATGACCGACTTGCCGTCGGTGGAATATCCGGCAACGCCGTACGACGGGCGCGGGCCGGGATTGTCGTACTCGCGATCCGTAAAGCTCGGTGCCCCGACACGGCTGATCACGCGCGAAGTGTTCGCTTCCAGCGCGTAGGCGTGCAGCAAGTTGTCCTTCCAGTACAGATACGTCTGACCGTCGGGGCTGATCCCGAACACACTGCGACCAGTCAATTGCCCCTTCAGCATGGGCGTACGCTCGCCGGTCATCGTATTGACGCGATAAAAGTCGGCAGCGGGACGCTTGTAGTCGGAAATGAAGGCACGCGGATCTTGCCCCACCGCCCACTTTCCTTCGGCTGCGATTTCGATGTCGCGCATCGTGGAATCGGCGAGCGGAATGAACTTTCCGCTGCTGATGTCAAACGCCTGGCGATACGTGATGTTGCGATCGGCCTCGGCGCGAATCATCTGCTCCGACTGAACGCGCTCATCCTGGGTGCGCCACACATCCACATCGGCAATCGAGTCAGTGCTGCGGCGGCGCCCGGTATCAGGGGCCGCTACCTGCGGTTTGGCGCCGAAGAACACCCGCTTGCCGTCGTCGCTGAACGCGAGCGGCGCGCGCTCGCTCACCACCATACCCCGCGGGAATCCCGCCGTGCTTGCCGGATTGAGCGTGACCGGCGCTGGCGCCGCGTTATTCACGACGGCGCGCACGTTGGAAAAAGCGATGAGCAGATTGTCGCGCTCTCGCATCTTCTCGACTTCGCGACCTTTGAGCGCGGCAATCATATTGCCGTCATCACTCCACGCCAATCGGCTGTAGAGGCGCGCGTCGTTGTCCAGCGCCTGCGTGCGCCCCGTGGCGAGGTCGATCACGAAGATGCCGTTCCCATCGCGCGCGGTCGCGTCGACGGTGTACGCCAGCAGGTCGCCGGCGCGCGTAAAGGCGATGTCGGCAACGCTGCCCAAAAAGAGACTACGCCCAGTGGCGAGGACGTGCAGCACCACGTCGGTGCCACGGGGACCGGTGGTGTTCGTTGCTGGCGCGGCATCGCCGGCTCCACCGCGTCCACCCGCTGCGCCAGCTCCTGCGGCGCGGCGGCGGAGCACGAGATGCGTAGATGTTCGCGAGAAGACCGCCGATTGCATGTCCGCCCAGACCTGTGTGCGTCCGGTCGCCAGTTCGCGCAGCTCAAATCGACGCAACGCTGGTGCGGGCGACTCCGGCGCGCGTGCGGTTTGTGGTGACGGTGCGACGGTGTCGGCTGGTGGTGTGCCGGCCGTCGCAGCACGATCGCGGGCGCCGCGTGGTGGTGCCGTGGAGTCGATCTGGTAGACTACCCAACGCGCATCCGGTGAGAACGTGGCGTTGCTCGCGTTGGCGATCACGACATCCTGATTCGTGCTCGTGTTGCGAAGCGTGAGCGACGGCTTGGCGTCGGCGGGGAGTGTGTTCGAGAGCCGAGTGCTATAGGCGACCCATTTGCCGTCGGATGCGATGAGCGCATTGTCGATGCTGCGCCAACGGGAGTAGTCGGCAACCGAGAGCACCTTCTTGCCCGCCGCATTGGTTCGCGCGGTGGGCTCCGCGGCAGGCGGCGTGGTGGTTGCGGTCTGCGCGGCGAGCGGTGCTACGAGACTGGCGCTGAGCTGGAGCAGCACGGCCACGCGAAAGCCGAACGGTCGCGTCAAACGCGTGCTGGTATTGGAAGGAAACACAGGGACTCCAAAACGGGGAAGGGGCGGCGTTGCAGGGCCACGCGGGGCATGGCGCGCTCCGTCGGGCGTTCACTGACATCCCAGAGTACGATTCTGAACTCAGCACGGCAAGCGGTTCGCTCCTGCCCTCGCGTCCTGCACACGCGCTTCACGCCCTGACCCTGCGAAGACGTCTGCGCGACTCCATTGACGCTGTGTGGCACGGCGAGCATTGTTGCGCAGTCGATCCACATCACCCACGGAGTATCCTATGCTCGCATCCCGAGCTGTTGTGCTGGCACTGATCACCTGCTGTCCCGCGGTCGGCGTTTCTCAGACGCCACCAACGGCGCCACCGACGCAAACGCCACCCGCCGAGGGTGCCGCACCGCCGCAAGCAGCTCGGCGCGGCCCCAGGCCCTATGCGCAGGTCATCACGGCCAAGGCGGTCACGGAACGCGGTGGTATCACCGTGCATCGGGTCGACGATCGCTACTTCTTTGAAGTGCCAGACTCGGTGATGACTCGGGACTTCCTCATGGTGACACGCGTGTCCGGCGCACCATCAGGGAGTGGTGGTTTTCAAACGGCCGGGACGTCGATCAACGAACGTATGATTCGCTGGGAACGCGTGAATGAGCGCATTCTGGTGAAGAGCATCAGCACCGACGCGGTGGCCGACGACTCGCTGCCGATTGCGCGGAGCGTGGCCCAAAACAACTATGCGCCGATCCTTGGAGCCTTCCCGATCGCCGCATTCGGGCGGGACAGCACGTCGTACGTCATTGATGTGACGGACTTCTTCGCGACCGACAATCCGGCCACGAGTGGGTTGAATGCCGACCAGCGCCGCACGTATGGCGTGCGCCGGTTCGACCCGGCGCGCAGCTACATCAGCAGCATGCGTGGCTTCCCGATCAACATCGAAGTGCGACAGGTGCAAACCTTTGATGCGGCCACGCCGCCCGATGATCGGAACGGCGGTAGTGTCACGATGGAAACGCGACAGTCTCTCGTGTTGCTCCCAAAGCAACCCATGCGTCCGCGAAATTTCGATGAGCGAGTTGGCTACTTTTCCATCGAGCGCGTCAACTATGGCTTGGACCAACAAAAGGCCGCGTCCGAGCAATTCATCACGCGCTGGCGTCTGGAACCCAAGGATCCGGCGGCGTATGCACGCGGCGAGCTGGTCGAGCCGATCAAGCCCATTGTGTACTACATCGACGCAGCGACGCCGACAAAATGGCGGCCGTACGTGAAGTCGGGCGTGGAAAGCTGGCAGGCGGTGTTCGAGAAAGCGGGGTTCAAGAATGCGATCATCGCGAAGTACGCGCCAACCAAAGCACAAGATCCTGACTTCGATCCTGACGACGCGCGCTATTCCATGGTGCGTTGGGCGGCGAGTCTGGTGCGCAACGCGGTCGGCCCGCACACGCACGATCCGCGCTCGGGTGAGATCATCAACAGCGAGATCACGTGGTTTCACAACCATATGCGTTCGTATCGCAATTGGCTGATCATGGAGACCGGGGCATCCAATCCCGCGGCGCGCACGTTGGATATCCCCGAAGAGCTGATGGGCGAGACCATGCATCAAGTCATCGCACACGAGATCGGCCACGCCTTGGGGCTCCAGCACAACATGATCGCCTCGGCGTCATTTCCCACCGACTCGCTTCGCAGCCCGACCTTCACACGCAAGTACGGCGTGAGCGCGACCATCATGGACTACGCGCGTCAGAACTACGTCGCGCAGCCCACGGATGGATTGCAACCCAAGGACTTTATTCGCCGCCTTGGACCGTTCGACGATTTCGCGATCAACTGGGGCTATCGCCTGATCGGCTCACGCTCGGCCGATGACGAGAAGACCACATTGAATCGGTGGCTGACGGCGCAAACTGGTCCGATGCCGTATCGATTTGTGCCGCAGGGCTTGGGAAGCGCCGATCCGCGCGTGCAGACCGAGGACGTTGGTGATGATCCCGTCAAATCGTCGACGTATGCCGTGGCGAACTACCAACGGATGATCCCGAACTTGGTCGCGTGGACGTCGCGGCCAGGTGATGACTATGCGGAGTTGCAAGAGATCTATGGCGAAGCGATCGGTCGCTGGGCGGGATACATGGGACATGTGGCGACCATGATTGGTGGCGTTCAGGTGGACCTGAAAACGTCAGATCAAGCGGGCGCCGTATTTCGCGTGGTGCCGCGAGCGAAGCAAAAGGCAGCGCTGCAGTTCCTGAAAGAGCAGGTCTTCACCACGCCGGGATGGTTGGCGCCGCCGGAGATTGTCTCGCGCATCGGACCGAGCACCGTGTTGAATGCGCGGATGGCGGGATTGATGAGCTCGCTCCTGAGCAGCGCACGGCTGGGACGGATGGCGGAGGCGGAGCGGTACGATGCGGTGAATGCGTATCCGCTGGTGGAGTATCTCGCCGATCTCAAGCTGAGTGTGTGGGCGGGTGACGTGCCCGATGCAAGTCGTCGGCTACTCCACCGCGTGTATCTGCAGCGGCTCGAGGCGTTGATCAACCCACCCACGCCAGCTGCCGCGCCACCAGGTGCCGGCATTCCGCAGCCGCCGATTCCATTCGTCACGGCTCCCAATCTGCCGCAGAGTGATTTGCCCGCAGTGGCGCGAGCGCAGCTGCGAGAGATCCAACGTGATGCGCGTCGCAAGGCGTCGGCATCGACGCGATCGATGGAACGAGCGCACTGGACCGACGTGATTGATCGCGTAACGCAAATACTTGAGCCGCGCCGGTAGCGTACTTGCACACACTCTGGACGTGGTGATGCAGGCGCGACCGGCAACGATTGCGGGCGTTCCTGTGATGATGGCGGCTCCGGCACACACGTCGGGGCCGCATCCGACTGTACTCTGGTTTCACGGCTTCCGCGCCGATGCGCTGGCCCACGTGGCCGATATCGAGCGATGCGCGCGCTTGGGGTTCCTCGCGGTTGCGGTCGACGTCGTTGATCATGGTGCGCGACGTGATCCGCGTATGCCTGAACGCATCGCCAGCGCCGGCGGGGCACTTGGCGTGATGTTGGAGTGCGTGGATCAGTCCATCGCGGAGTTGCCCGAGCTGATGTCCGAGTTGGTGCGTGACTACCACGCGGACCCGGAGTGCGTGGCCGCCGTTGGCATCTCGATGGGCGCGTTTCTGGTGTATCAGGCCGTCGCTACCGGGGTGCCGTTGCGTGCCGCGGTGGCTATTGTGGGCTCCCCGGAGCGTCCGGGCGCGGAGAGCCCGCACGAGCGTCCGTCGCATTTCGCCCAGACGGCGCTGCTGAGCGTGGTCGCGGAACACGACACCAGTGTGCCGCCCGCTGCGGCGCATCGGTTCCACTCGTCCCTGACGGCGAGCGGCGTGTCCAGGCACCGGATCGTGCAACTGGACGGCGTGGGGCATCTCATGTCGGCCGACCAGTGGCGGTCGGCCATGGAACTCGCAGAGGCTTGGCTCGGTCAATATGCTTATGACAGGTAGTCGCTCGCCGTTTTCGCTTTAGTACCGACCAGAGGTTCGTGATTTCATGAGCAAACGTTCTCGCAGTCAAGCGCCAGCCGTGCGCACCGCTCCGCCAGCGAAGCCGTCGCCCAAAGGGCCGTCGTCAACGCACACTCCGTCTGCTGCTCCGAACGGCACGATCGGGGAGCGTATGTGGCAGCACGCGCGAGCGCTGTTCCTGAGCTTCGCACCCGTCCTCGGCGTGTTTCTCTTCGCGCGCGTGGCGCTGGCCGAGGCGTACTACATCCCCAGCAGCAGCATGGAGCCGACGATGTTGGTCGGTGACCGATTGTTCGTGAACAAGTTGCGCTTTGGTCCGCATATCCCGTTTACGAGCGTGAATCTGCCGGGATACGCGGAGCCCGTGCGAGGTGATATCGCCGTATTCGTTTCACCGCCACAAGATCCGGCTATTCGCATCACGCCGGACGACGTGACGCCAACGCTGGTGAAGCGCATTGTCGGTATGGGCGGCGATACGCTGTACATGCGCGACGGTCGTCTCTACGTGAATGGCATCGTCGAGTCGCGAAGCACCGCGCAGGTGGGTACGGTCAGCGCTGCCGACGACATTGTGCATCCGTTGTTTGGCTGGCAGCAC
>JANOPS010000513.1:0-2374 GCA_031421995.1 Gemmatimonadaceae bacterium | reverse complement strand
GTGGTGGCGGGATGTCGCGCGTGTTTGTCGCGACTGAGGTCGCGTTGGGAAGGCGGGTGGTGGTGAAAGTGCTGCCCGAGGAGATGGTCGGGCAGGTCTCGCTCGAACGCTTCAAGCGCGAGATCGCGCTGGCCGCGCGGCTTCAGCACCCGCACGTCGTGCCGTTGCTCACCGCCGGCGATGCCAGCGGACTGCCCTATTTCACCATGCCGCTGGTGGAGGGCGAGTCGCTGCGGGCCCGCATTGCCCGTCAGGGTGAATTGCCGCTCAGTGAAGCGATGCGCCTGTTGCGCGAGATCGCCTCGGCGCTCGCCTACGCGCACGATCGTGGCATTGTGCATCGTGACATCAAACCCGACAACGTGCTGTTGTCGGGCGGCAGCGCGATGATCACCGATTTCGGCGTAGCCAAGGCCATCTCGGCCTCCAGCAACAGCGAAGGAGGCAACACCACCTCAATGGGCGTCGCACTCGGCACACCGGCCTATATGTCGCCGGAACAGGCGAGTGCCGATCCGGCCGTCGATCACCGCGCGGATACTTATGCATTTGGTGTGATGGCGTATGAGCTGCTCACCGGCCAGCCGCCGTTCAGCGGACGCACGCCGCAAGGATTGCTCGCGGCGCATGTGACCGAGACGCCGGAGTTCATCACGCGCCGTCGGCAGACCATCCCGCCGGCGCTCGGCAGTCTCGTCATGCGCTGCTTGGAGAAGCGCGCCGCCGACCGGCCGCAAACGGCGCTGGACCTGATGCACGGGCTGGATCAGATCACCACGCCGAGTGGTGGCACGGCGCCAACGACGGCGACGGCGGCGGTGTCGAGCGACACCGTCACC
Source organism: Gemmatimonadaceae bacterium (assembly GCA_031421995.1). Taxonomy (GTDB): domain Bacteria; phylum Gemmatimonadota; class Gemmatimonadetes; order Gemmatimonadales; family Gemmatimonadaceae; genus Gemmatimonas. Next base: position 1,535 of record JANOPS010000513.1, on the reverse strand, counting down.
ACGGCCGCGACCACGGCGGCCACGCCGGTCCGCTCGCGTGCGGGGCGGTTGATCGGGATCGCGGCGGCGCTCGTGGTGCTGGCGGGAGCCGCGTGGTTCGTGTCCACGAGAACGGCGGGCGTTGCCGCGAGCGCGCCGCGCCGCATCGCAGTGCTTCCCACCGACATGGGCCGCGACACCGCCCACGCCTACCTCGCCGACGGCCTGTCCAGCGAACTCACCACGCGACTGAGCAAGATTCCCGGGTTGCTCGTGCGCGCGTATTCGTCGGCCAAAGCGATGCAGGGCAAACCGCTTGGCGAAGCAGGCAAGACGCTGGACGTGTCCTCGCTGCTCACCGCCTCGCTGGTGCGATCGGGAAATCGGCTCCGGGTGACGGCGTCGCTGATCGATCCGACCAACGAATCCGTGCAGTGGTCGGAGACATTCGAAGAAAGCGATCAGGATCAGTTTGCGCTGCAGGACAAGCTGGTGAACGCCATCGCCGGCGCGCTCAGGCTCACCCTCTCGCCTGAGGTCAAGGCGAAGGTCGAGGCGCGCGGCACGCGCAGCGCCGAGGCCCTGGATCTGGTGCAACGGTCGTACTTCCTGACCGATCAATTCACTGCCGCGTCACTACGGCAGGCCGTGTCGCTGGCGGAGCTGGCGATTCAGAAGGATTCCCTCTATGCCGGTGGCTGGGCAGCGCTGGCCCACGCGTTGTCAACTCAGGCGGACGATTTCGTCTCGCCCCTGGACGTGCTGCCGCGCATGCGTCCCGCTGTCGAGCGTGCCCTCACGCTCGACCCGTCATCGGCCGTCGCACACGCGCAGGCCGGTGATCTGCACATGTGGTACGACTGGGATCCGGTCAGCGCTCGTCGTGCATTCGAACGGGCGTTGGCGATTGACTCGACGAACGTCCAGTCCGCCCGATCGTACAGCCGGCTGCTGTCGCGCGAGTTCGGGGAGTTCGGCGATTCCGCCTTTGCGGTCCTTGAACGCGGCGTACGGTCAAATCCCGGCGCCGTCGCGCTGTTGCGACAGTCGACCGGCGAGGAGCATTTCCGTCGCCTGTCACCATCCCAGCGCGAACAGCGGTGCCTGTTGCTCGCGCAGTTGGAGGGTGCGCCATCGGTTGCCTGTGCGGTTCGACAACTTGAGCTGGCGGGACGTGCCGACAGTGCCCGTCGGATTATCCTCGGCCGCCTTCGGCGCCTTCCTCTTTCCGAACGCGAAGGCCTCTCCGGCGGGCAACGTACGGGTCGCGCCGCAGCTTTCCTGGGAGCGGGCGACACGGTCAGTGCCAGGGCCGAATTAAACGCCGCGATCGCACGATCGGCGCGCGAGTACGTGCGCGAGGATGGCATCGCCGAAGTGTTCTTTGCCCTTGGCGACATCGCGCAGGCGGTGCAGTGGTGGGACCGCGCGGTTAGTTCCAACAGCTCGCGCGTACTGGTTTTGTTGCATATGCGCCGATACGAGGCAGTTCGACGTGACCCACGGGCGCAGGATGTGCTTCGCCGCGCGCGGGCAAAGGTGAGCCAGCGGTAGCG
>JANOPS010000512.1:0-3467 GCA_031421995.1 Gemmatimonadaceae bacterium | reverse complement strand
CGGAGACTGTTCGCGATGCGCTCCGACTCCGCGGCCGCATCCAGCAAGAGAACGTTTCGGTCGAACACAGCCATTCCAGTTCCCGACGCGAAGGGTCGGCGCCGCAATCGAGACGTTGCGCCGCACCGTATCAGGAGACCGGTGCGCCTGATCCTGCAAAACGATTGTCCCTGCCGTCCCGTCACAACCGCGACGGTGCGCTGCGCGCTGTCCCGCGAGGTACAGAGGTGTGCGTCCCACCCGAGAGCGCGAACAGAGTTTGTACTGGCGGGACGCACGGGTTGCGACTACGTTTTGCTCCGCCTACAGTTGGCTGAACCGCGAGCTTCCCACCCCTTCCGGTGAATCACTTGCCGAGCGCCCGCAATGTCTCGCGAATTATCGGGCGCATGACCGCTGTTTCAGTCATCGCATGGAGTGGAGTCGAAGCGCCTGACCGCGCGCCTGCGACGGCGGAGCTGGCGCACCCGCTCGTGCTGCGCAACAGTTCAACGGTGCCGGGCACGGTTGAAGTGACCATTACCGCCGGCGTCGCACGGCTGGCGCTCAAACCCGGCGTTGCCACCGAAGTATTTGCCTACAACGGCAGTTCGCCTGGCCCCACGCTCGAGCTGACAGAGGGTGATCGCGTCATCATCCACTTCCGCAACGAGCTCGCCGAGGCGACGACGGTTCATTGGCATGGATTGCACTTGCCGGCGAACCAGGATGGAAGTCCCTTCGATCCGGTGCCGGCTGGCGGGCGCCGTGACTACACATTCACCATTCCCACGGGCACCGCGGGCACGTACTGGTATCATCCGCACCTGCATCACCGGACGGGATACCAGATCGCCAAGGGGCTTGTCGGCGCGATCATCGTCAGGGCGCCCGACGATCCGCTTCCGGAGATCAGGGAGAAACTGCTGATCCTGTCAGACCAGCGCTTCGCGCCCGACGGTTCGATCGACCTGCCCGATCACGGCTCTGTCACTGGGAGAATCGACGACGAGAACGGGCGCGAGGGCGATGTGTTCTTCGTCAATGGCCAGCTCATGCCGAGGATTTCCATCCGGCCCGGCGAAGTCCAGCGCTGGCGCATCATCAACGCCTCCGCCGCTCGCGTCTATCGACTTGCCATTCCGAAGCAGACCTTGCTTCACATCGGCAACGACGGCGGGCTGTTCGAGACGCCTGTCGAACGCGGTGAGATTGTTGTCGCCAACGGGGAGCGCGTCGAGCTGCTGTTGCGCGGCACCGGCGCACCGGGTTCGCGGACGATCCTGCAATCGCTGCCGTACGACCGCTACATACCGCAGACGCGTCCGAAGGACTGGAACCGGACCATCGACCTGGCTGCCATTCAGGTCACTCGCGACAAGCCCACCGCGCCCCGCACCATTCCCGCCACGCTCCGGCGAGTCGTGCCGCTCGACACCGCACGGGTCGCCGCACGCCGCGTGGTGACCTTCACGCAGGGGATGGTCAACAATCGACACTTCGACTTTACCCGCGTCGACTTCACCTCGAAGGTCGGTGCCACGGAGATCTGGAAGGTCGAGAACCTCGTGTACATGGATCATCCGTTCCACCTGCACGGATTCCGGTTTCAGGTCGTCGAACGCAACGGCAAACCCGAGCCATTCCCGAGCTGGAAGGATGTCGTGAACGTGCGCCGTCAGGAGACCGTGAAGCTCGTCGTTCGCTTCGACGATTTTTCCGGCAAATGGATGTTTCATTGTCACATTCTCAGTCACGAAGACCAGGGCATGATGGGGATCCTCGAAGTCAAACCTTAGCGGAGAGTGACATGACGCATCTCGTTCGATTGGCGGCGTTGATGGTCCCGGTGGTGCTCGTCACGGCGTGTGAGCAGGCGAAGGGTGGCGGCGACGACGGTGGTTTGAAGACTGCAGCCGACACGATTGCGCTGGGGCGGCAGGTCGTGATGAGCGGCGGATGCGGCGACTGTCATGGCGGTGGGCAAAACCCTGCAGCTCCCAACTACTTGGTGGGTTGGCGAGAAGCTACGGACGACACGTTGCTCGTCGGCGCATTCCGCATCCCGACGCCGGGGGGGGTGTTCCAGACGCGGCCGCGCAACCTCACACCCGACGACGAGACGGGCATCGGACGATTCACCGAGCGGCAGATTTTCAACGCGCTGCGTTACGGGCTTCGTCCGGGTGAGACACCGGATGCCGACATCACCGGCACCACGCCCGGGCAGGGCAACTATCCGCAGAGTCCCAAGTACCTCGCGCCCCCCATGCCATGGCCGGCGTTCCGCTTCAAGTCCGACCAGGAACTCAAGGCCATCGCCGCATATCTCAAGCGCGGAGTGAAACCGCAAACGAACAAGGTCGCACCGAGCGATGGTCCTCCGGATTTCTGGGCCGGTCTCTACATCATGTTCGGCGCCATCGGGCCCACCACGCTCCCGGCATTCCCGTCGGAGCGCGAAGTGGGAACGTCGCCGAAGTAGGGGCCGCACTCAGGTCGCCGCGCCCGCCGCGCTTCGCGGTGTTCGCGCCGCTGCATGCGCAGATCGCCAGGAGTGCTCGGGCACTTCAGCATGGGTGCGCTTGCCCTCGAAGTCGGGCGGCCGCGGGAAGCGATCCGCATCATTCGGCAGTCCGATCCGAATCGGGGTGAGCTCAAGGGGTGGTCGAGTTACTACGAGGTGCTCGCCATCGCGCACCTCTGGCTGGGCGAGTACGATGCCGCGCTCGAGGCCGTGCGGCGCCTGCAGGCGGACCACCCCGGACTCGATATCGGAGCGCAGTTGGCAATGCGCACGTTCGCCATGCAGGGGCGTACGTCGGTAGTGGACTCGGTGCTTGAGGCCGCGCGGCTCACCACGGCTGATCCGGGCGGCATGTTGCGCTACGTCGGCAATGTGCTCCATCTGGCAGGTCGCGATGGCCGTCGCCATTACGCGCGTGCGGTGCGGCATGAGCGTGAGCAACGGCGCAACACTGCAGGTGCATCACCCATCAGTGCGCGATTCGCGCTCGGTGAGAGCCTGTTGCTCGCCGGAGCGCTTGCTGAAGCGGAAACGATCGTGCGGGCGCGCATGGCCGACGGCGCGCGTGCGGCGCGCCTGCTTGAGCAGGCGTGGCGGGAAGGCTACTCGATCTACTACAACCTGTGGGCCGATCCGGAGTTTGCTGCGGTGCGGTCGCACCCCGCGATGCGCACGCTGCTCACGCCTCGAGGCTGACAGGAATTGTGAGAGGGCGGGACGCACGCTGGAGCGGACCAGCGGAGGGGGGGGCACGTAGGCTCCGCCGGTGTCGCGGTCCTGATGATATTGACTAGTCTGGTCAGACTATGTACTCTCTCCGTATGCCTCCTGAATACTCGCTGTACGAAGCCAAAGCCAAGCTCTCCGCGCTGGTCCGTCAAGTGCGCGAAGGCGGCACCGTGATCATCACGGTACACGGTGAGCCCGCAGCCGAGCTCAGGCCCATCGCGCCGTCCACGGT
>JANOPS010000511.1:0-5386 GCA_031421995.1 Gemmatimonadaceae bacterium | reverse complement strand
GCCACCTGCTGGAGACGTTAAACCAAGGCTTGCCGAGTTAGCGAACACCTCGAATCTGCTGTTATTCAGAAACAAGTCTTGGACCGTGAAATTAAACGCGGTCGCCGAGGCATACGTCCAAAGGGTTGCGGCCGGCGCCTGGATCGCACCAGGCACGGACGCGCAGCCGGTGCACTGAAACGCCGGGGTGCCAATTGCGCCAAACTGAAATACATACCACTGATTGGCGGCAAGCTGTGCCGACGCGGCGCTGGGCAGCGCGACTGCTAGGGCGAGCGAAATTGCGGTGGTCAGTCTTCGTGCGTTCACGATAGCCTCTAGCGTGGTGGAGGGATGGCGACGGCGCTCTCTGCAATCCCTAGTGCAAGATTCATGCCGGGCCTCGACCATTCAACCGGCAACTGCCGCGCCATTCACCGCATCATCGAGAACGGTAGTGATCAGCGCGATGCAGACGATCATCTGTTGCGCGTATCTCCACCCCGATCGAGTCCCCGCAAACCTCTTCGCGCTCGAGCAGGGGTGCCCGGCTTGCCACCCCAGCTATTCGCGCGCGGCACGCTGGTCGTGCGCGCGACTTTCCGGATGGCGAAAACACGGTGAGGCGCGCCGACGATGGGTCAAACACCAGAAGGAGCGAGTCCGACAGAATGGCCATGTCCGCGTCGAGTGATGCGCCGGTTAACAGGGCGCGGTATCACACGCCGTCGCAGGAATCCGTGCGTAGGCCACTCCCTGCCCCAACGGCGCGAGCTTCGAGCGCACCGGTTCACACCACGTATACACCGTTGGCCGTGCCCACGGCGTCGTCGTTGTTGTCCATCCCGCAACGCAGCATCACGCGGGAGGTGCGTCCCGCACGTCCGTTGGCGCGCGTGGAGCCGTTGTTCGATCAGTGTCGGGTGTTGTTGGAGCGATGGGTCATTCCTGCCCCGATCATCGGCATCACCGTTGGCATTCCTGCCACGGCGCCGTTAGCCGCCGATCAGGGCGACTTACTGATGCCGTCGTGGCGTGATGCCGCCATGAACGCCGAGTCGGTGTTTGCGCGGTTGCGTGCCGCGTTGGACCCCGATCATGCGGGCGATGTGATTGTGCGTGCGGTGGCCGGTGATGCGCACAAGCCAGAGGCCACGGGTCAGTGGGCGAGTGCCGATGCGATGGCGCAAGCGGCGGCGCCCGTACCTGCGGCGCGTGTTGATGTTCACACCGATATGTATGCGATGCCCGCTGTGTTGCGACTACTCGATGCGCCAGAACATGCCGACGTCGAGACGCCACATGGTGTGCCCGAAGCCGTGTGGTGGCGAGGACAGCGCGTGGCGATTGTGGACGCCGATGGTCCCGAGCGACTCACCGGTGATTGGTGGCGTGCCGATGCGTTTGCGCGCGATTACTGGCGGTGCACGTCGCGCGAGGATGGTGAGCTGTTGGTATACAGCGAAGCGGGGGCGTGGTGGGTGCAGGGGTGGTACGATTGAGGCGGGGGCGACGTTGAACGCTGGATACAGACGGCCATCGCTACGACGCGCCGCAGTCCCTTAGCAAAGCACGTCTATCCCGAACGACTTAAGGCAGACAGTGGTACCGTGATTGAGCGCGAAAACCGCGCACTTTGGCTGTCCTGTCGCTAATTCTTGGCCCCATCCGTCACCACTGCGGGCCCGACAGCTGCTCGAAAACGGGACCCGGAGCGGAGGGGAAGGCATACAGGTAGTATTCAGACAATTGCGCCGCGCGGCGAAGTCGACCTCGGCGTAGTGCGATATCGGAAGGCGAATTGACAACAATTTGACGACAAGACACACGGATAAAGCATGACTTCGTCCGAACTCACTGGCGGTGCCGGATTCACGTACGAGGACGCCATCGTGGCGCATTACCTCGCGGCCATGGTCGCTGGCACAACAGCGACTGCCCTCGACTCAAGAGTCGTGCAACGAGTAGCCCAGCAGCAGAAGGACTTCGGCGAGCCACTCGACGATGTGATCGTCGATGCGGCATCGTTGGCGAACGGAACGGTGATGCGGCTGTCTCTGCAGGTCAAGCGTTCCCTCACGATCTCGGACGCCGCGACCAACAGCGACTTCCGCGAAGTCATCCGCGGTAGCTGGCAGACGTTGCAGAAGTCGGACTTTCGCGAAAATCTGGGCCGTGTCGGCGCGGTGACGGGGTCTGTTGCGGAAACGTCGTCCAGAGCCTTTGAGGCCGTGTGCGAATGGGCTCGTGCTTCAGACACAGCTAAGGCATTCATCCAACGGCTTCTCCCCGGCGGAAACGCCTCAGAAACTCACCGCGCTGTGGCTAGTGCGGTTCGAGTGGTGGCACAGGACGGAAATGCACCGCTGTCTGACGACCAGCTGCACCGGCTGCTGAAGCATATGCTACTGATTCGGTTCGACTTCCTTCACGAGGGGTCGACGCACGAGGCCGCGGCAATCGCCAGCCTGCAGCACGCACTGAGTCCGGAGCAAGTGCAGCGCGCAGGCGATTTGTGGGCTTTGTTGGGCCAGTTCGCTCGCGACGGCGCGGGACGCAGCGCCGTGCACACCCGCGCATCAATGATGCACGCGTTGGCAGGCTGGCGCTTCGCGGGAGCACCCGCGTTCGCAGGGGACATCCAAACGCTACGCGAGAGCACGCGCCACTGGCTCGACCAGCAGGCCGATAACATCGGGGGGACGCATCTCGATCGGAACGCGCTAGCCGAACAACTCAAAGGTCAAATGGCAGCCCACCGCCTGACGCTGATCAAGGGCCTGCCCGGCACCGGCAAGACGGTGCTGCTGCGCGATCTCGTGCGAGAACTAACAGCCACTGGGACTACCCTGCTGCTCACGGCCAATCGGCTCTCCGGCCGCAGTTGGTCGGAGCACGCCCGCGCGATGGGCTTAGCGACGACATCGATAGAGCCGCTGCTCGTAGAGATCGCGGCCACGGGTCATACCACGATCCTCATCGACGGACTGGACCGCATCGCGCCGGAACAACGTGCGATCGTGACCGACTTGCTCGGCCAACTCCTGACGAACCCAGCGCTTTCCGAATGGCGCGTTGTTGCCACGGCGCGAGACGCCGGCATCGAGCCCTTTCGCAATTGGGTACCTGCTGCGCTGCTCGCCAGCGGCGGTGTGGGCTATGTAGATGTCACGAACCTGACAGACGATGAGGCCAACTTGCTCGCGGATGCGCTGCCCGCCCTGCGACCGCTACTGACGGGTGGAAACGAGCGCGTGCGCGCACTCGCACGACGCCCGTTCTTCGCTGCCGTATTGGCAAAGGGGTTCTTACGAGCGTCGTACTCCTCTGGATTCGCGCCTCAGTCAGAGGTGGACCTCGTAGAGGCTTGGTGGACTCGTGGTGGTTACGACGCCGACGCGCCACAGGCCCTGCCGAGGCAGCGGGGGCTGATCGAACTCGCGCAGCACAGTGCGCCGGACCTCGGCCGCAATGCTCTCATTCGCGAGCTATCGCCGGAGACGATGGCGGTGCTCCCGGCGCTCGAAGCGGACGGTTTGGTACACCAGCTAAAAATGGGTCATACAGTGCAGTTCAGTCACGACATTTTTTTCGAGTGGTCGTTCCTACACCTACTGATCGATCGCGGTGACGACTGGATCACCGCTCTAACTGCGGCAGGTGAACCGCCTGCCCTCGCGCGGGTAGTGGAGCTGCTGTCGCAGGAAACGTATCAACGTCCTGAACAGTGGCAGCGCGAGCTCGCAGCGCTCGATCGGGCTCAGGTGAGGCCGCAGTGGTTGCGCGCGTGGCTGGTAGCGCCGGTCTTTAGCCCACGTTTCGGCGAATATGTCGACACGTTTGGTGCGACTTTGGCGGCGAACGACCATCGATTCTTCGGAAAGCTCTTGGTGTGGATGCAGGCAGAGAAGACGACACCGAATCCTCTGGTGCTGTCCGGCGTCCTCGGCCCCGACCTAGACGCCGTCGCGCGTATCCGTATCGCCGACTCGCTCGGCTGGCCGTCAGATTTCGCGGCGTGGGGACGCCTACTCCTATGGGCTACCGAGCAGAGCGACTCGATCCCAGACGCACTTTTAGGGGACCTCATCACGCTGTTCGAAACTTGGCAGCTCGCTGGCACGGACTACCCCAACCCGATGTCACAGATCATCGTGGCGCAGTGCGCAACTTGGTTGCACGCGATCGAGGACGAGTGTTTGGACCGCCGATTCAAGTACGGTATGCCAGCGAATGATGCCTCGCCGCGCCCGCGCGTCCCCACGCAGCTAGAAACAGAGCTGCGCGCGTTGGTGCTGCGCGCAGCGCGCGCATACCCTAGTGTGGTAGACGCCTATCTCGCAAAAGTCGAGACGATCGAGCGCTGGTCCGATAGCGCGTTCCGCGAGCTCATGACTTTCTCGCCGGTGCTCGCGCAAACTCATCCGATCCAGCTCGCGAAGGTCGCTGGGCGCTGGTTCATGAACGAACTTCCGGACGAGACGTCGGAACGGTGGCGTGACGAAGCGCTTGAAGCGGGTCGCCTACGCGAGGAAACCCTCGCGATCCCTCATGAGAGCCGATCGCGATTGGACCAGCTCGCGCTGTCAAGCCCGTCGATGTTTCCCCACTCATTCTCATACCACGATTGGAACCGGTTGTCGATCGGCGCAGCCCATCAAGGCTTCTTCCCCGCCTCGCCTCTCCGCGAGCCGTTCCACTCGCTGCTCGCGAACGATTCGGTCACCGCGCTCGCACTGATCCGTGACGTGACGAACCACGCCACCACGTCATGGCGTCAGCTGCATCGGCACCTGCCAAATCGCGGCACACCGCTACCGCTCGTGGTAGCGTTCCCATGGGGGCAACAGGAGTTCTGGGGGGAAGACCAGCACTACTTCTGGTTCCGTGGCCATGGCGGGCCGCAGGTGGTGGAATGCGCGCTCATGGCTCTAGAACACTGGGCCATCGCACAGCTAGATGCCGGCCGCCCATTGGACGATGTCTTTCAGGAGCTGATGGACGGGCACGCGAGCATCTCCGTCTTAGGAATAGCCGTGCACCTCGCCTTGAGGACCAGGCATGTTTCACCAACGAGCTTGGCGCTGCTGCGCAGCCCACGATTGTGGCGGCTCGACCTGGCGCGCCAGGTCAACGAGCACCAACTACGAAGTGCCGGGCTCATGGGCTTCAAAAGCGAAAGCGAAGACGGCGTCCATCGACAGGCGGTCGTATCCAGCAACCAGATGACGTCGCGCGGGTCAGAACTGCGCGACCTTGTGCCGTTGTTCGTCCTTGGTGACGACGCGGCACTGCGGGACGCGTGCCGCGCGGCTCTCGACGACTTCCCGAACAGGCTGGAGTTCGCCTATCAAGAGGAGGCGCAGTCCCCCGAACACGTGGCCAAGCTGCTCAGCACGGCCCAGCT
>JANOPS010000510.1:0-2273 GCA_031421995.1 Gemmatimonadaceae bacterium | reverse complement strand
TCGGTCGTCGCGCGATCGCACGGGCTATTGGCAATTCCGGAGCGCGGCGATCGTCTGATCGCGGCCACGGCGCAGCATCTCGGGCTGCCGCTGGTCACGAGAGATCCCGCGATTGCGCGCGTGATTGGTGGTGACGTGCTCTGGTAGGCGAGTTCGCGTCGCGTGCGCAATGACACCTGGCTGGTACTACCAAAGAAGTGCGCCACCTCTTCTGTCAGCGATATGTGACGAAGTCTGTGGGCTAGGTGCGACGCCTACCGTACTGGCAACGCGCCGGATTGCGCGTAGCGCCGGCGGTGTGAACGGGTTGGTTGCGCTACTCGCGCCACTCGGGGGTCCCGGCCACCGTTGCGACTGGCATCAACATGCCGCGTGGGGCCTTGATTGAAGCGCTGCTCGCGTACGGCTATCCGGCGAATGCGAATAACCCACAACAGGCCGACCCGCTTCGGGATCGGCGCTCGAGCGCGGGTGCGAGAGATGATCGGCCGCCCGCCTTCGTATTGCGGATGCGCTGCGCACCAACCGGCCGCGGCGTGCAGACCGACGAGGCGACCATCTTGCAGATACGAGAGTTCCGCAGCTGAATGGCGAGCTGCGGGACGAGCACACGCGCCTGAGTAAAGCAGCCGTATCCCTGCTTCACGCAGATGCTCGCGCTCTGCCCGGCCGTCGACGAGCCGCGGCGTGGGCCCTGCTCGCGCTCGCCCCGACGCCCGCGGCGGCAGTGCGGCTCCGGACCGCGCGCATCACGGCGTGTCTGCAAACGCATCGCATTCGCCGCCTCCACGAAGCACCGAGGTGCAGGCCGCTTTCGCGGCGCCCGCGATGGTGGAGTCGCCGGGCACCATCGCCGCGGCCGCAGCGCACGTGACGCTTGCTGCTGCGGCGGCTCCAGTTGGTGCACGAGGGCAGCGTCTTTGCGCCGTGACGATCACGCGGTTGCTTGACACGCTGATCGCGACCTCCTAACACGATCCCTCGCCGCCGACGCCGAGCGACGCGGCGATCCTGCGCTCGCTGCTTGGTGTCGGGATCGAGACCGTCGCGACGCTGCTCGCGGAACCGGCGCACGCGATCGTCCACCGCGACCGCCCGCGCGCAAGCGCTGAGTCGTGGCGATGCAAGTGTGTGGCACCCGCCTATGGACGGCGCTGTACCACGCGCCGCGCGTGTACGCGCAGTGTGATCTCCACGTTAAACACGTCTACGCCACCCTCCGCGCGGGCGGTCGCACGGGCGCGCGCGCCGCAGCGAAGCCGGTCGCTGGCTCCTCATCCTCACGGCCGTGCTCCGCAGCCGCACCATCTCTATCCCGCCGACCCTCGTCACGCCGGCATGACGGGCGCTACAGGTCAGTTGTAGAAGGGGTCCCCGCCAGCGCGGTCCCTCACCTGGCATCTTTGGCTTGGGTATTGCCTTTGTCGAATGCGGGAGTTAAACGTTCGTGTCAGTTGACTGAGGGCGGCCGACGTAGGCCTAATATTGCCTTTGTTTATCGAAGCCTCGGAGGCGTTAATGAGTCGCCGTGTCGCCGTGTCGCCGTGTCGCCGTGTCGCCGTGTCGCCGTGTTGGCGCTCACGTGTATCACACTTTCCGCGTGTGGTGCTGATCCGCTAGAATTGTCGGCAATTGAGGGGCTGAGTAGGCCAGAGAATCCAATTGGGAGCGCCGCGTCCTTACAGAGTCCTTTCGAAATTGTCGGCTCTCTGCTCTCCGAGGCGGCGATGAGTTTCGAATTCCGCCGAGCGCTTCGAAATGACTTGCGGGCTTCGCCGTATAGCGACCACAAGGTTTTGCTCGGGACGCTTGTCGGCCCGTCGTCGTCGACGTTCGGCGTGCTTCAATTGAGAAGCGACGACCTGTTGTCCAAGCTCACGGAGGTTGCGCGGTCGGCTGGCCCGATTGAGATCTCCATTCCGGATGCTGATGCGAGGATCACGTGGACGCCGAACGCACCCCTCCCGGTCGTCGTACATGATGGGTCGGACTCGCGAACTGTGACGCTTCGCAGTGGAAATGGACCAGCGCAAACGGTATCTACTGCGTCGTTAGATCACATAGCACTTTTGCTGGTCGCCCCGGCTGAACCGATGGCGAGGCGAGTATCCTCTCAAACACCGGAAGGGGACGCCATTCAGGCCCGCGGCGAGTCGCAGATTGGCATTGCTCGCTTGGTTCAGACTCCTTTCGGACTGCGCGAAGTCGCAGGGAGACCAGCCGACATTGCATCAATTCTCTCTTGCGAAGACGACCCTAGCGCTTGCGAAGGC
>JANOPS010000509.1:0-1728 GCA_031421995.1 Gemmatimonadaceae bacterium | reverse complement strand
AGCCGCGCGACTACGCGCTCAGCGTCGGCAAGCGCGAAGGGTTCGTGGCGCAGGGCATCGCCCGAGAGCGACCGAAAGCGGGGATGATTCCACCGCACGGTCTCGAGAGCCTTTGGCTCGCCAGCGGCGACCCGCTGCATGAGTTCCTGCGCTTGCTGCGCAGCCAATGCGGTTCCAATAAGCATCGGAGCGGCTACGGCGTGATCACCGCTCTCGGAAACCGCCCCTCGCGCATCGCGGCTTGGTACGCAAACGACGCCAGCACCACCGACGCCTGCTTGAGCCCTGTCACATCCACGTGATCGGCGAAGTCCATGTTGGTGTGGTGGATCTTGGTGTCGTAGTCCACGTAATCCTGAATGGTGTTGAAGGCCGGCAACCCCAGCGCGGTAAACGCGAGATGATCTGTATTACCGATCTTCTCCATCACGTTGCGACGGGCGCCGATGTTCGTAAATGGCGCCAGCCATGCATCGAACAGCTGCTTAGCGGCGGCGCTGCCCTCGGCATACCATCCGTACACGGCACCCGCACCAGGATCGTTGTTGAGATACACGCTGAATTTGTCGCGTGCTTTGGCGTTGGTCTCGCCGGCGTAATGGGCCTGGGCATAGGCGCGCGACCCCAGAAGCCCCTGTTCTTCGCCGCCCCAGATCGCCGCACGGATGGTCCGCTTGGGGCGCACGCCGGTGGCTTTCAAAATACGCATCGCTTCGAGCAGCCCAGCCACGGCATCGGCGTTATCGGCCGCGCCGGTGGCGGAATGCCACGAGTCGATGTGCGCTCCAAGCAACACCACTTCATCGCCAACCACGGGATCGGTACCGGGAATCTCCGCAATAACGTTGTAGCCATTGGTGTCAACGGCATGATAGGTCGTCTTGACGTTCACGCGCAGGGCGATCGGCGCGCCGCCGCGCAGGCCGTTGACCAGCATGTTGTAGTGCTCTGACGACACAATCAGCGACGGCACGGAGTTTTCTGCGGTCGCCGTGCGGGCGCCCAGCACAAACATGGTGCCCTTGGCACCCTCTGTCGGACGGAGCACCGCGGCGGCACCCGCGTCACGCAGAAACTGCGGGAGGACATTGCGTGCCAGTGGGCCACTGGCGTTGTTCGCGCGCGGTGCGCCGATGGGTACCGGCTGATCGTAGTCGGCAGGCTGCAGTCGATCTTTGGTGATGAAAAACTCTTGCGGTCTAGTGGCCAACACGATGGCTCCGCGCAGCTCGGCCGCGTGCGCCTTGACCGAGTCGAGGTTGGCGTAGTCGCCAATGTAGACGGGTCGCCCCACGATCTCTCGCGTCGTTGACGGTGTCCATGCTTCGGCATAGGCAATGAGGGGCATATACCGCGGTGCCGTCATCTCCAACGTCTGCGCCTCCAGTGTCCACCCACGACCAAACGGGAACGACTCCAGATGGACATTGGCAAGACCGAACTCCTTGAGCTTCTGCGCTGACCAATCCACCGACTGCTTAAATGCCGGCGTGCCGGTGAGTCGCGGTCCGATCACGTTGGTGAGATGATTGAACATCGACTGCACCTGCGAGCGATTCATCCCTTCGTCGCGGATGCGGGCGAGGGTGGCGGCGTCTTGTGATGTGGCTGGCGCGGCGTAAATGACGGCGGCGAGAGCAACGAGAGCGGGCAGACGGTTCATGACAACCTCAGAGGACAACAGGAGATGGAGGCGATGCGTTGACAAAGCGAACCGCAGGTGTGTCG
>JANOPS010000508.1:0-17090 GCA_031421995.1 Gemmatimonadaceae bacterium | reverse complement strand
TTTCATCATGCCGCTGCCGTACAGCCAGCGCGTGCGCAGCATCGATCTGGCGTATGCCCTCTACTCGTGGCGCTGGCCGGTGCGGGTCGTCTGTGGCGCACTGATGCTGACGGGCCTGCTCCCCATGTGGCGCGCACAAGGCCGGCAACGATGGCTGGTCCCGTTGGGCGTGGGCCTGACGGCGCTCGTCGCCTACATGACGAACTTCCAGATGGCGGCCGACACGATGTTTCTGATGCCGCAGCGCGTGACCATGGTGTCCACCGCGGTCAACCGTGTGGAGAAGAACCGCCTCGTCGTTGGGGTCGTGCGACATGGCGAAGCCCGCGCCTATCCCGTGCAGTTCATTGGCTATCACCATCAGGTGCGCGACAGCATTGGCGGAGAACCGATTCTGGTCACGTTCTGCACCGTGTGTCGTACCGGACGCGTGTTCTCCCCAGTGATCGATGGCGTTGCCGAAGACTTCCGCCTCGTGGGCATGGATCACTTCAACGCGATGTTGGAAGACGGCAGCACCGGCAGTTGGTGGCGACAGGCGAACGGCGAAGCGATCACGGGGGCCCGCAAAGGCACCACGCTGCAGGAGATCCCCAGCCAACAGGTGACGCTTGCCCGCTGGCTGGAAGAGTATCCCGACTCGCGGATCATGCAGGCGGATTCAGCACTCCGTGACAAATACTCGCAGAATTTCGACTACGAGACGGGGGCAAGTCGGAAGACCCTGACCGGCACGGACACGGTGTCGTGGAATGACAAAGCGTGGGTCGTGGGTCTGGAGCTGGGCGGGCAAAGTAAAGCCTACGACTGGCAGCAACTCAAGCGCGAGCGCGCGATCAACGATATCGTTGGAGGCACGCCCGTGGTGATTGTGATCGCCTCGGACAACGCCAGCTTCTTCACCTACATGCGACCGGATGCCACCACGCGTTTTGCAATGCGAGGCGATTCACTGGTTGCGCCGAACGTGACGTTCGGGCTGAGTGGCCGCGGGGCGCGCGGATCGCTCACGCCGATCCAGGCGTCGCAGGAGTTCTGGCACAGCTGGAGAACGTTTCATCCGGCCACGTTGCGGTATTGAGATGGCGGGAAGGCGACGGCTCGCGGCATGCGGGCTTAGGGTACCGTGAGGGTCTTGGTGATACTGCTGGTCTTGCCCGTGTTATCGGTGACGGTCAGCGTCACCACGCGTTGTCCATTGTGCGGGTAAGTCACCGACAGTCCCACTCCGCTCCCGGTGGGGTTCGGGAACCGGCCGAGGTCCCATGCGTAGCTCACGATCGTGCCGTCGTCCGTTGAGCTGGATGCATCGAGGGTGCACGTCAATCCGGGGCAGCTCCACGTGAAGTTGGCGACTGGCGGATTGTCGACCGGTGGGGCCGCCGTGACGGCGAAGCTCTGAGTGATCGTGTTGGTCTGGCCGGCGTTGTCAGTCACCGTAAGGGTCACGCTCTTCGTTCCTGCCGTTGCGTAGGCAACAACCGTGGTTGCACCGGTCGCGGTTGCGGGCGTGCCGCTCGGCATGGACCAACTGAACAGCTGAATCTGTCCATCGTCCGTTGAGCCGTTGCCATTCAGCGTGCAACTCAGGTTGGTGCAATTCCAGCTGAACGCTGCCACGGGAGGGTTGTCCGCTGGCGGTCCACCCACGGTGATCACCTTCGTGATGCTGCTGGTCTTGCCGGCGTTGTCGGTCACGGTCAGGGTCACCGTCCGCGGCCCCGTGTGGGGGTACGTCGCCGACACTAGCATGCCGCTTCCTGTGGGGTTCGGGAACCGGCCAAGATCCCACGCGTAGCTCACGATAGTACCGTCGTCTGTGGAGCTTGACGCGTCGAGGCTGCAGGTCAGTGAAGGACAGCTCCACGTAAAGTTTGCGACTGGCGGGTTATCGACGGGAGGGGCCGCCGTCACCGAGAAGGTCTGGCTGATGGTATTCGTCAGGCCACCGTTGTCGGTAACGGTCAGTGTGACGGTCTTCGTCCCCGCTGTGCTGTAGCTGACGGTCGGCGTAGCACCGGTGGCGGAAGCTGGTGTTCCGTCTGGCATGCTCCATGTGTATTGCTGAATCGAGCCGTCATCAGTCGACGTTGTCCCATTGAGCGCGCAGGTCAGATTGGTGCAGTTCCAAGTGAAGTTCGCGACCGGGGGGTTGTTCACCGGGGCACCCACGGTGATGACTTTGGTGATGCTGCGGCTGACGCCCAAATTG
Source organism: Gemmatimonadaceae bacterium (assembly GCA_031421995.1). Taxonomy (GTDB): domain Bacteria; phylum Gemmatimonadota; class Gemmatimonadetes; order Gemmatimonadales; family Gemmatimonadaceae; genus Gemmatimonas. Next base: position 14,878 of record JANOPS010000508.1, on the reverse strand, counting down.
TCGGTGACAGTGAGCGTGACGGTGCGCGGTCCGTTATGCGGATACGTGGCCGATACCAGCACGCCGGTGGCGGTGGGATTCGGAAACCGGCCGAGGTCCCAGGCATAGCTCACGATGCTTCCGTCGTCGGTCGAACTTGAGGCGTCAAGAGAACATGTCAAACCAGGGCAGCTCCAGACAAAATTCGGAACCGGGGGGGTGTTCGTCGGCGGCGGTGTGATGAACGAAATATTGAGCAGCTTGTTGGGCGACCCGGTTCCGGCACCGATCACAGCCCCGCTCACGGCGTTGTTCGTGAGCGCCGCGACGACAGTTGCCGGAGACGCCGTCGGTGCAGTCTGCAGGTATAGCGCTGCCGCCCCGGCAGTGTGAGGAGACGACATCGACGTACCGCTCAACACGGCGGTGGCGACGTCACTCGAGTTGTAACTCGAGGTTATTCCTGAGCCGGGTGCGAAGATGTCAACACAGCTCCCGACGTTTGAATAGGATGCGCGATTATCGGAGGTCGTGGTTGCCCCTACGGTAATTGCTGCGGCTACCCGCGCGGGCGATCCCCCGCACGCGTCAACATTGCTGTTGCCCGCGGAAACGGCGTAGATGATTCCCGAGGCGATCGAGTTCTGGACGGCTTGGTCGAGCGTCGCCGACGTTCCTCCGCCCAGGCTCATGTTGGCCACGGCTGGTTTGACGGCGTTGGCGGTCACCCAGTCTACTCCGGCGATTACCCCCGATGTCGCGCCACTACCGTCGCAGCCGAGCACTCTCACGGCGTAGAGCGACACTTGCTTGGCGACACCCCACGTGGCACCGCCCGCAGTACCCGCAACGTGGGTGCCGTGTCCGTTACAGTCGTTCGTCCCATTGCCGTCTGCGATCGCAGTGAATGCGCCCATCGCTCGGCCGCCAAAGTCGACATGGGTTGTTCTGATGCCGGTGTCGATGATGTAGACGCGCACGCCGGCTCCCGTGGGGCCAAAGCTGTAGGTACCGCTAAGCGGAAGTGTTTGCTGATCAATCCGGTCAAGCCCCCAGGGGGCAGACGTCTGCGTGTCGTTGATCCGCATCATCTCGTCGCGCTCAATGCGCACGACGTCAGGATGAGTACGCAACACGTCGACTTCGGAGTCCGACATTTCCGCCGCGAACCCATGAATCGCACTCACGTAGGTGTGCGCGAGCGTACCACGGTGTGTTGCGACCAACGTCCGCGCGAGCTCCGCGATATCTGGCGCCGAATTGCGAAAAACCACGATGTAACTGTGAACCGAATCGGCCGCCGCACTCACGGACTGTTTGACGGCAGCCACGCCGGTCGGCGGAGCCGAAGCGTCGGAGAGGCAACCAGTGAGGAACAGCGTGGCCGTGGCGCAGAGCGTGATTTTCCGCATCGATGGCTATGATTGCAAGAGAGAAACTGGGGAAAAACTGGACCCCGCAAGCTAGCGCCGGGTACGTTGACGCCGACAGCGCCGATCCGCCGCTCCCGTTGGAGAACGTGCTGTGCATCACACGGACCAAGCAAGCTGGTGTGTCTATGTGACTTGGCGGACCGGCTTCGTCGCACGTTTAAGATCTCACCCATTCGCCGATCCGGTACTCGGCAGGAGGTTTGGCGTTGATGCCTTCCCGCGTCCGAGCCCATGTTCGTCCGACTGGGCCCGCGTTAGTCGTGCTGTTCCTCGCGGCGGCGTGTACCGCGCAGAACGCCGTCGTACCTCCACCTCCACCGCCGCCGTCGTCCTGCGTGATGCCGACCGGCGTGCTTCCGCCGGCTGAGGTCACTGTGTCGGTCAATCCAGCCGTGCGATTCCAGACCATCTCGGGCTTCGGTACCACCACACGGTTGTTCGACGATCCACACGTCACTGAGACGTTCAACCCGTCGACGGGTCGAGGCGCCGTCGTCATTCCTGCGGCGGAGCAAGCTCGCATTCTTACCGCGCTCTATACCGACCTGCGCCTCAACCGCGCACGGTATGCCACTGACCCCGGCGTCGAGGTGGTAAACGACAACGCCGATCCCGCAGTGACGGAGCTCTCAAATTTCGATTTTCGTTGGAAGCGTCTCGACGGCCACGTCGAGTACGTTCTGGCGGCCAGGCCTTTCGGCCTCACGACATGGTACGGTTCTCCCATCCTGATCGAGCCGTGGATGAGCCACAGTGACCCTGCCGAATACGTCGAATGGGCGATGGCCATCATCCGACGTTGGCGCAGTCAAGGTGCCACGCTGCCGTATTGGTCGATTATCAACGAGCCGGGCTATGCTGCCGATCTCTCACCGGCCTTCATCCGCGACGCCGTCAAGCAGATCGGTGCCAAACTCGCCGCCGAGGGAATCGCGACGCGCATGGTGATTCCGGATGATGCCGATCCGGTCGTGGCGCTCGACCGGGCGCAGGTTGTGCTCGCCGATCCCGTGGCGCGACAATACGTCGCGGCGATCGCTACGCACCTCTACACGGGATCGGGCACACCGCAGCAGCCGAATTTCAACAAACTCAGCGAACTTTCCACGCTCGCCAAGCAATACGGATTGCCGCTGTGGATGTCGGAATGGTTCAACCCTGATTGGTTTACCTGGGCGAAGACGATGCACGCGCTGCTCGCCGATTATGATGTTGCTGCGATTGACTATATGTGGGGATTTTTCGGCCAGTGGGAGAATATTGGTGCACAGCTGATCACCATCACGCACTCCGGAACGACCTACACCGGCTTTGTGAGAAATAAGCAATACTGGACGATGGGCCAATTCTCTCGATTCATCTTGCCGGGGGCCGCTCGCGTTCAAGCCACGAGTAGCGATGGCTCTGTCTTGATCACGGCCTACGTCGTGGCCGATCAGCTCGTGCTCGTCGCCCTCAACACCGGTGGCGCGGATAAGTCCGTGCAAGTAGCGCTCGCAGCCGGCTCGCCATGTGTCCGATCGATGACATCCGAGCGAACCAGCAGTGCCGAGACGGCCCTCGGGCTCCTGCCCGTAAACCTCACTGGTCCTGGTTTTACCACGACACTCAAAGCAGGCAGTATCACGACGTTCGTGGCAGCGCCCTGAATCTCAAAACGCCGAAGTCGGCCTCATGGCAGGCGACTTCCGATCGCTCGAGCGTGATCTTCAAGGAGCGCGTCTTCGGTGTGTTGGGTGAGCGCCATCGTCATCTGCGCGCGGGCCTCTGGCAGTTGCCCGTTCTTGAACAACGCCCACGCGAGCAGATCATGCCCATAGACGTCGTGCCGATCGGCCAACTCGCGACGCGCCCGCCGCAGGACATCCCGACGATCAGCCGCGGTGCCATGATCAAGCAGGAAGAGGCCCCACCCCCGGTGCATCGCGCCGGGTTGTCTCAGTGCACTCGCCGACATCGCGCGCGCGAAGCTTGACGCCTGCGCCGAATCACCCAATGCCGCATAGGCGAGGCTCATAGCACCAATGGTAGACGGGTCCAGCTGCACGGCGGTGGCTTCACTGCCATAGGTGATGGCGTCGTTCCACTGGCGACGCGCGAGCGCGAGGCGCGTCAGACCGCCCAACGCCCGCACGTCCTGCGGGTTGACGGCGAGACTGCGACGAAACGCCGTGTCCGCCGCGGCGTACTGCCCCACGCGCAGTTCCAGTTCGCCCAATCGATAGTGAAACCACGCCACCTGTTCACGCGGCAAGTCATCGCGTCGATCCACTCGGCTGATCGCGCGTGTCAGGAATTGTCGAGCAATTGCCACGCGCCCGGTGAGTTCGTACCACCGCGCCAGGCGCGCGCCGATCGTAAACTGCTCCCCGTCGAATCGGATCGCCTTGAAGTGCGATTCCGCCGCCGCGTACTCCCCAAGTTCCAGTTCGATTTCGCCCAGCAGCGCGAGATGCGAGGGCGTTTGTGGTGCCAATGAATCCGCGCGCTGCATCACGCCGCGTGCATCGCGGAATGCGTGTCGCGACATGAGAATGCTAGCCAGCAATTCAAAGGCCTGCCCGTTCCGCTCGGGACGTAGGACGATGGAGGTCCGCGCCAACTGCTCAGCGCGGTTCAGGTCGGCCGCAGATCCAGTCTGCCGCGCGCGCGCAAACACGAGTGCCGCCAAACTTGAGCGGTCGGCAGCACCGATGTTGTCCTGCTCTGATCTCCGTCCATAGAACTCAATGTCACGATCGCGAATGGCACGTGCATCGTACGCCACGGGAAACACCGTGAGCGGGGCTGACGTGAACGACGGTATCGTGTCTCCCGCTCGGTGCTCATTGCGGTAGACCAGCACGGCGGTAAGCAGCAGCGCCGCTCCCGTGATGACGATCGCACCGGCTCGAAATGGTCGCATTGGTCGTATGGCGGTGGAGAGGATGAAGAAAGTGACCAGGCAGTGACGCGGTGATTCGCGGGAAGATTCCCGCGAACCACCGCGTCGACTACCCCAACTGCGCTTCGGTTACAGTGTCGGCGACGCGAGGTACGGGAAGACATTCGAGAATGCCTTGTCGTTGGCCGGCACGTTGTCCGTGCAGAGCGGCAGTTGTCCGCTGACGCAATACGGCGAAGTTGCAGTGAGAACGGTACCGAAGATGGCGCTGAGCCCCGCATCCACCACATCATCGGCCAGCTTGCGACCACCCCACCCGTTGGCGAGCGCCCACGACAGCCACCCGGCGGTCGCGGGATTGCGCCCTGACTCGACGATGAGCATGTCGGGATACAGCACGGCGCCGAGCGTGCTGGCAACCTCCGGCTGGGTGCCCCGGAAGGCGTTAATGAACGCCAGACTCTGCGCGCCGAACTCGGCGGTGTTGTACGGCTGCGTCCGGTTATACCGGTCGTGATTGGCCTTCACGATCGTGACTTCACTGACGAGGGGATTGCCGAGGAATTCGACTTGCTCGTACACCGTGTTGTCATCGTCCTCGTCACCTTTATCACCGTCGTCTGCGTCTTTGCCCTTCGCGTCATTTCCGCTTTGCGCGAAAGCGGGCCCTGCGATGTCCTGTGGCTGCTTGGTGTCGGTGCACGCCGTCGCCGTGATTGCGAACGCACACGCCGTGAGCATAATGCGGATGCGATTGATCTCCATCATGTGTCTAGCTCCTGAAGCGGGGAATTGTCGATGTGAGCAGAACGTTTGGCGCTAGCGGGCCCGACTGGTTGTGCCCCACACGCCGAAGCGTCCGTTGGTTGCGGCATTCGCGAGCATCGACGTGGGCAATTCGATGACGATGGCCATGTCATTGATCCCGCGGAGGAAGTCGACGGCGGGATTGGGTCCGGTCGCTGGGCGGAACGTCAACGGCCCTTGCGTGATCGTGGAGAGCGGACCAGCCTCTGGTCGCCGATCGGGCAGGATGCGAAAGAACTGCTCAAGATCGATGAAGAACGGATCATCGCGCGGACCAGCGAAGAGCTTGATGCCGTTCTCGGCGGTGATGATCGTGTTGGTATTGCCCTTGATCTTCTTCCCCCCGACCAGGGTGTTCATCGTGCCAACAGCGTTCGGTTTGACTGGTCCGCGCAGCGTGACTTTCTGCTTGCCGGCCTTCCCGGTGAAGGTGATCTGAAAAACCAAGTCCTCCCGGGCGTCGCCGGTATTGTCAATCTTGATCTGGTAGAGTTCCTGATCCTTGGTGCCGAACGTGAAGCTCGGCGTTTGTGCGGGTGTGACGGGCGACGCCGTGCCAAGCACGAGGACGGTGCGGGCCGGATTCGTCGGCGACGGGAACGCGTACACGTCGTTCACGTCGAAGCGCGGGGACATCTCGACCAACGGCGTGTCCTGATGGTCGGACGCGGTCAACGTACGCGCCTTGATCGCTGCCGCGGCCAAGACGACGAGGGCCACGGCCGCCAAGGGCCGGGCACGCGTGGCAATCCACTTTTGCATGTCTGCTCCACGAGGAGGAGTGAGTCTGCGCACGCGGAGTCGCGTGCAGTACTGCACGGCTAGTACGCCACGCCCGTGGTGCTGGATGTATCGCCATCTGAACTGCTGGACCGCGGTCGACGCCATGAGATCCTACGCAGCCGACCGCCGCGTGATAGCATTGTTTATGAAGACTCTCTCAGGATTGCTGTGGGCGCTCGGCGGTGGCGTGGCTGGGCTCGTGGCCGGCGGACTGATCGGTATGGCGATCGCCAAGATGACCGACATGTCAAGCCGCGAAGGCGCGTCGGGCTACTTTGTTGTATTGGTTGCCCTGGTCGGTGCTGTGGTTGGGCTCGTCGCGGGCGTCGTGCTCTTCGGCCGCTCGGCGCCTGACGGACAGGGCGCCGCGTTCGCTGGTTCGTCAGTGCTTGGCGTTGTGGCCCTGGTGGCTGTGCTGGCACTGGGCCTGTGGGCCTTCACGACCCTTCGCGAAACGCCGGCCATGTATGACGGCGCGATGGCCACGCTGGAATTGGAGCTGCGCGCTCGTGTTGACGACCTTCCCGTTACGACCAGCAACGACTGGCTGCAACTCGAAGTGCAAACAGCCAAGACGCGCCCCGAGGGCGACGTCAGTTGGTCGCGCGCACGGACTGAAGGCGTCATGCGCATCATCCCAGTGACGCAAGGACCGCTGGTGCGTTCGGGAAGCCGAGTCATCGTGGTGCGCGTGAAGGATCAGCGTGATGAGATCTTCATTCCGCCGATGAAGCGCCTGCCCGATCGCAACGCTGACTGGAGCCCGTGGTACACAGCGAGCACTGTGGAGCCGCCGTATGGCGTAGTGCCTGCTGCACCGCTGCGCGCGATCTTCGAACTGCGCTATCGCATCACGGTGTATGGGGAGTAGGACTAATGGCTAGTAACCGTCTATTTCTCGCCGCACCGCCTCCATTTGAGCACCGTGTTGAGACGTTGGATCCAGGTACGAGTTTACGTTGCGCGCTGTCTCCCAAAACCAGCCGCCCGCGAGGCTTTCCAAAAACGATCCGAAGGCGTTGAGGGGCGGAGGGAGGTGCCTCGCTATGCGACCGGCACTTCCGAACAGCTCCCCGAACGCGTACGCAGCCGCCTTGGGGTCACGTATGATCGCGTCCTTGTCAGTCGCCTTCCACGCCTTCACCATCTTTCCGACGGCAGCGACGTCGATCATTACATCCCTTGCCCGTTGCCACTGGCCGGTAAGAGCATCGACTCCATCGGCGAACTGGATGAGCTTCTCCGAAAGCCCTGGATCAGTTGCGTTTGTAGCGAGACGAGCGATCTGTGCAGCTCGCTGCAGCGTTGCGACGAAGTCGGCGGATGCCTTCTGAGCCTGCAACGCCCGTCGAACAGACGCGGCAAAGGGGGAATACACGTCTTCCCACTCCCAATCCCAGAATCCCATGTTCGCTCCATCAAAAGATCGTTAGCCGTTCAGCGCGAGACGTGAACGTTCTCAAGTCCGCTCGGTCTCAAGAAAATGCAGCAGCCCGGTGGCTGGCAGCGTTCTGCGGCTCGCCTTCGGAAGACAATCTGCCGTGGCAGATCTGCTTCACTGAACTTGCACAATGCCGATCAAACGAAAATCAAATGCACTCGTCGAAGGTCCCCAGCCCCGGCGTGTGTCAATGCTGCGACAGATGCCGGTGGTTCACCTCACCGGGATGGAATGGGACCGGGGGACCGTTTGTCCAACAGTTAACCTCTTTCGCAACCTCACGCAGGAGCAACGAATGCGTAGATGCACCGTACCCGAAGTCTCCTCTCGCCGTCCGGCACTTGCCGCCACCGCCCTACTCGCGGCCTTGGCAATAGGGTGCAGTGATTCCAGCACCGCGGTCACCGACACGACCTCGTCGACGACATCCTTGGCGCAATATTTCATCTCCCCTGTGCGTTGTTCCGACAACAGCGGACCCGATTGCACTCGACTTCGCCTCGGCGACGCCGACCTGTCCACCACAACAGCCGGTATCGGCAAGTTGTTTTCGTGTGCAGCGGGCAATCCGAATGCTGGCGGCAGCAACAAGGCAAGGATCACCTGGATTAACACGTCTGCGAGCACTTGGAACCTGATGGCGAAACCCTTTCTGCCGGCGAGCACGGCGGCCGGCGCTGCGGGCACGATTACCGTCACGGACGCCAACGGCACCAGAACGATTCAATCGACCAACGTACCGGTCGACGCGAAGATCGGAGACTGGCCCATGACGAAGTACGCGCTCCTGACGGCCATCGACGGCAACCCCGGTATCCCGGCGGCTCGCGCGGTGAGTTACGCCCTCTCCTCAACACCAACGGTCAACGCCACGCCGACCTGTGTCTCGCTCGGCGCGATCGGCGTGACCTTGAATGGCGTGGTGCTATACAACTCGGTCGACGGACGCGGCAACGATGCGGCCGCCAACGAAATTCTCGACATCTACGGCGGACATCCCGCAAACACGGACTATCACTACCACTCGGTGCCGGAGCGCTTCGACGTGACGCTCGGCCCCGACGGTCACTCCGGAATTGTGGGCTACATTCGCGACGGATTCGCGATCTACGGGTATCGTGGTGTGGGTGGGGCAGAAATCACGAACGCAGACCTGGACGTGTGTCATGGACATGCACACGGCACGATCGGGTATCACTACCACGCCACCATGGAGTATCCGTACACGATCGGATGCTATCGCGGCACGCCCAGGTAGCGGCCGCTCCGATGCGGCAAACCCTTACGCGTCGAACCCCACTACCAAGTTCATCCCCGACTGCCGCGCCCGCTCTACCGCCGTCGCCGAGGCCGCCAGCAGCGCCTCCACACTTGTCGTGTCATCAGACACATCGGACACACCCACACACAGCGTACAGCGCACGCTCTGCGCGTCACCGGGAAACACATGGCGCTGCATGCGCTCGCGTATACGCTCGGCCAGGACCAGCCCGCCAGACAGTTCGGTACTCGGGAGAAGCACCGCAAACTCGTCGCCACCAACGCGACCCAACACGTCGGTGGTACGCGACTCTTGTCGACACACGCTGGCAATCGCGCGCAGCCACTCGTTGGCGAAGTCCTCGCCGTATTGCTCGGCCAGCTCGCGAAAGCGGTCTGGCGCGACCAGCAACAACGACAGCGGCTGACTGTATCGCCGCGCACGTGCCACTTCGCTTGATGCCACGTCGAAGAACGCGCGCCGGGTGGACGCACCCGTGAGATAGTCGGTCTTGCTGGACGCATCGTCGCGCACCGCATCTTCCCACTTCCGGCGTTCCGACAGGTCGCGCGTGATCACGGAGTAGCCAATCGCCGCCCCGTCGGCGCCGCGCAAGGCAGTGACCACCGTCGTGGAGAAGAACTGCGACCCATCAGCGCGCAGTCGAAGCCCCTCCTCTTCCGACCATCCATCGCGGCTGGCCGCAGCCAACGTCGCTGCCATGTGCGTTACGCCGTTGGTTTCGGGGGGCAACAGCATGGCGGCCGGCTTCCCCATCGTGTCAGACGCCGACCACTGATGCACCCGCTCGGCGGCCTCGCTCCAGCTGTCAATCACCCCATCGACGGTGACCGTGAAGATCGCGTAGTCGCGCACCGCGCCTTCGACCGCGCGCTGGCGCTGCTCACGCTGCGATACCACCCCTCGCGCCTGCGCCAATCCGTTGGCATCGGTGACCACCGCCACGATGCGCGTGGGTGCCACCTTCACCAGCGACAGGTGGACGCCCCGCCCTTCTCCGGGCGCGAGCAGCTCCATCGATTCCACGATCACGCCGCGGCCAGCTCCGTAGCTGCGCACGCGCGCCGCAAGATCTGGTGCCACCGAGCCCAGCGCGACGAACAGATCGTCGAGCGTACCGGAGCGCGTGAACGGCGTGAGCAACGTGCGCGCCGCGAGATTGGCCACCTCCACGCGCCCGTCCTCGTCGACCTCGACCAGGCCAACGGGCGATAAGACGAACAGATCAAGCAGCGCTTCCGGGGTCACGCGGCCGGTGCTCCTGCCGCGCCCTGCTCTGGCGCGGCGGACGGCGAGGCGGGCACCAAGGCGCGTGTCCGAATTTCGTTGAGCAGACGCGCCAGAAACGCGCTTTGCGGCATGACGTCCTGCTTGGAGCCGGCACCGCGCGTGCGCAAGGCCACGGTACGCTCCTCCGCCTCGCGCCGCCCGATGACACACATGTATGGCACCTTCTGCACTTCGCCTTCGCGAATGCGATAGTTGAGCGTCTCGTTACGCACATCCAGCGTGGCACGAACTCCCGCCGCCTTGAGCTCGGCCAACAGTTGCTCCGCGTGCGCATTGTAGTCGCTGGCCACCGGAATAATGCGTACCTGTTCTGGCGCCAGCCACACGGGAAACGCGCCGGCAAAATGCTCGATGAGAATCGCGATGAAGCGCTCGAACGACCCGGACACCGCGCGGTGAATCACCACCGGTCGATGAGCCGTGTTGTCTTCGCCGGTATAGGACAGATCGAAGCGCTCCGGCGCGTTGTAGTCCAGCTGAATCGTGCCCAGCTGCCACGCGCGCCCGATGGAGTCGGTCACGTCGAAGTCGATCTTGGGACCATAGAACGCCCCGTCGCCTTCCTTCATCTCGTACTCGCGGCCCGTCGATTCGAGCGCGGCACGCAGCGCGGCCTCGGCGCGATCCCACAACTCGTCACTACCAATGCGCTGCTCGGGTCGTGTCGCAAACTTGAGCCGCGCCGTGAGACCGAACGTTTCGTAGTAGCCGAGGATGAAGGTCATGAGGAACTGCACTTCGTCGGCGATTTGATCTTCACGCAGGTACACGTGGCAGTCGTCTTGCGCAAACTGGCGCACGCGCGTGAGCCCCGACAGCGCGCCGGAGAGTTCGTTGCGATGCAGCACGTCGAACGTGACGTAGCGCATGGGGAGGTCGCGATACGAATGCTTGTGCGCGGCGAAGTACAGATGGTGCGACGGGCAGTTCATGGGCTTGAGCGACATGTCGTGCTCGCCCGTTTCGTTGTCAAGCACGAGGAACATGTTCTCGCGATACTTGCCCCAATGGCCCGACTGCTCCCAGAGCGCCTTGTTGTACAAGAGCGGCGTTTTGATTTCCTTGAACGCGTCCTGCTGACGCTCACGCACGAACGATTCCAGTGTGTTGTATAGCGTGGTGCCTTTCGGTGTCCAAAACACGCCACCGGGCGCGACCGGGAAGAGCTGGAACAGATCGAGGGCCTTGCCCAACACCCGATGATCGCGCTTCTTGGCTTCCTCCATGTTGTGGAGGTGCGCCTCAAGCTCTTCCTTCTTGAAGAATGCCGTCGCGTAAATGCGCTGTAGCATCTGCCGCTTCACGTCGCCTCGCCAGTAGGCGCCGGCAATGCTGAGCAGCTTGAAATGCTTCAGGTACGACGTGTCCTGAATGTGCGGGCCGCGACACAAGTCGATGAACGGGCCGTCTGTATACGTCGAAATGATCTCGTCCGATCCCTCAAAGTCATCGAGCCGCTCCAGCTTGAGCGGATCGTCGACGAAGCGCACGCGCGCCTCGGCTAGTGACACTTCCTCGCGCACGAACGGATATTTCTCGGCGATGACCTTTCGCATTTCCGCCTCGAACGCCGCGAGGTCGTCGGGCGTGAAGGGCTTCTCCACTTCGAAATCGTAGTAAAAGCCATCGTCGATCGCGGGCCCGAACCCGATCTTGGCGTCGGGGCGCAACCGCCGGACCGCAGTCGCAAGCACGTGCGCGCCCGAGTGCCGCAGCACCGCCAGCGCGCGCGGATCTTTGTCCGTGATGACGACGAACGCGCCCGACGCCCGCAGCGGGGTCATAAGGTCGACCACTTCACCGTCCACGGCAACCGCGATCGACGCCTGCAACAGCCGCGCGCCGATCGTCGCCACGACGTCTCGCCCAAGCGTCCCAGCCGCAACCTCGCGCGTGGAACCATCTGGGAGCGTGAGGACAATCATCTCAGCGGGGGCCTGCGGTCCGTCGATCATCGTGAAGCGGTGTCAGTGAGGGGGCGTGAGCGACGCGGTCGGGATGACGGGATGGCGATCTCGCGATCGCCAAGGGCAGCCAGATGTCTCGCCGCGCGTAGCATGGCAAGTTATCGTTTAGGGTAGGTAGACGCTACCAGCATCACTCCGTCCATTTTGAGGGAAGTTCATGGCAAGGTTACGGTTCCGCGGTGGCGATCAGCGGCAAAACAACGCTCTCCTCCTGCTGGCACTCGGGGCGGTCGCGGGGGTGGCACTTGGTATGGTGCTTGCTGAGCGCGTCGGTGGCGTCCGCGGGCTCCGTGCGAGCGTGGGCCGCAGTCTGGGTCGTCGTCCCGGATCGAGCGACGACGATCGGTTGGAATCGATGCGCCTGGCCCACGGGGCCGAAGGGGCCGACTACCACGACGAGTTCGACGCTGAGTTCGACGATGAGTTCGACGATGAGCTTGAGGATGAGTTCGGCGACGAACTGACGGACGAGTTCGACAATGACCATGGCGACGGCATGACCGCGATGGATCCCGAGGTCCATCATGCGCCCCGCTCGGCCAGTGAACGGACAACCTCGCCTCGCCCTGCACCTTCGGAGGCCGAACTCGAGGCGCGGGTCTTGGAGGTCTTCCGCAACGACCCGCTTCTCCGGGGACAGGCCATCGACATCGGGGCGATCGGCAACGGGACGATCGAACTGACTGGCTGGGTAAAGAGTGCCGCTGAGGTGCGGTACGCGTCGACGCTGGCCGGTGGCGTGCTGGACGTCCGTGAAGTGATGGATAGCTTGGCGGTCCGCGGCAGCAACCCGGCGCGCGTTGGTGCGGCACGCACCGATCGCTAGCTTCCGCGAATGAACTCGTCAGACCAACAGCCGCTTCCTCCGCAGTACGACGCCGCGTCGACCGAAGCCGAGTGGTATCCGAAGTGGACGGAGCACGGCGTGTTTGTGGCCGACGCCGACCGGGCCACCACGCGCGAACCGTTCGTGATCGTGATGCCGCCGCCCAATGTGACGGCGGTGTTGCACGTCGGGCATGGCCTCAACAACACAGTGCAAGACGTGCTCGTCCGCTGGCGCCGGATGGCAGGCGACGAAGCCCTGTGGCTGCCGGGCACCGATCACGCGGGCATTGCCACGCAAAACGTGGTCGAGAAACAGCTCGCGGCTCAAGGCCAGACGCGCTTTGACCTTGGTCGCGACGCGTTCGTGCAGCGCGTCGCAGAGTTTGTGGAGCATACTGGCGGCGAGATTCTCACGCAGCTCAAGGCGATCGGCTCAAGCGCAGACTGGACGCGTACGGCTTACACCTTTTCGCCCGAGCTGTCGGTGGCCGTGCGCGAAGCCTTCGTGCGCCTGCATGAAGACGGGCTGGTGTACAAGGGACATCGCGTCATTCACTGGTGCCCGCGGTGCGGGACCTCACTGTCCGATGAAGAAGCGGAGTTTGCCGACACGACGGGCAAGTTGTACCACCTCCGGTATGTGGTGGCCGACGATCCCTCGTTGAGCATCGTTGTGGCCACCACGCGACCGGAAACCATGCTGGGCGACGTGGCCGTGGCCGTGAATCCCGACGACGAACGCTACACCGCGCTGGTGGGACGCGACCTCGTGCTGCCCCTCAACGGCAAGCGCATTCCGGTGATTGCGGACAGCTACACCGATCCCGCCTTTGGCTCAGGCGCGGTGAAAATCACGCCCGCGCACGATCCGAACGACTTCGAGGTGGGCAAGCGACATCAGTTGTCGTCGCCGGTCATCATCGATGCCACGGGCATCGTGCGTGAGGTGGAAGACGCAGGCGGTCGCGTGCCCGCCGAGTTGACGGGTTTGGATCGGTTTGCGGCGCGCACGGCGATCGTGAAGATGCTTGATGCGGCTGGTGCGCTGGTGACAATCGAGCCACATCAGCATAGCGTGCGTCACTGCTATCGTTGCGACACGGTGGTCGAACCACGGTTGTCAGATCAGTGGTTTGTGCGTATGAAGCCGCTGGCGGAAAAAGCGCTGGCGGTGTTGCGCAGCGGCGAGTTGCGCATTCTGCCTGACCGCTGGGAAGCGGTGTACGTGAACTGGCTGGAGGGCATCCGGGACTGGAACATCTCGCGCCAAATCTGGTGGGGCCATCGCGTGCCGGTGTGGTACTGTGACGCGTGTGGCACCGCACCAATCGTGTCGCGCACGGACGTTGCGGCGTGCCCGTCATGCGGTGGCGCAACACGTCAGGACGACGACGTGCTGGATACGTGGTTTTCGTCGTGGTTGTGGCCCATGTCCACGATTGGCTGGCCCAACGAAAACGCCGCCGACCTGAAGGCGTTTTATCCTGGCGACGTATTGGTGACGGCCCCTGAGATCTTGTTCTTCTGGGTGTCGCGCATGGTGATGTCGGGGTGCTGGTTCATGGGCAAGGCACCGTTTCACACGGTGTACCTGCATGGCACCGTGCGCGACATGGAGCATCGCAAGATGTCCAAGTCGTTGGGCAACGGCATCGACCCACTGGATGTCGTGCGGCTGTACGGCGCTGACGCGTTACGGTGGACGATGGTGGCCGGGCTTGGCCTTGGAGTGGACGTGATGCTCGACCCGACTGACCTCGACAAGTCGTTCGCGCCGGGTCGGAACTTCTGCACCAAGCTGTGGAACATCGGCCGTTTTTTGCTGTCGCGCGTGGGCACGGAGCCCGTGCTTGCCGTGTCGGCGTTGCCCGCGCATTCGCTCACGGCGGCCGACGCGTGGATTCTCGCACGACTGGATGTGGCGATTGCCGAGTGCGACGCGGCACTTGGTCCGGCGCGACCGGCCAACGGCATGGCGTGGACCGACGCCGAGCGGGGGCGCGGGCTGCGGTTGTCGGAGTATGCCGATTCCGCGCGGCGCTTTGTGTGGAACGAACTCGCCGATTGGTATCTGGAGTCGCTCAAGCCGCGGCTCTATGCCGCGGAGAACCCGGATACCGCGGTGGCGCGCGCTGTGCTGGCCCACGCGTTCGACGGCGCATTGCGGTTGTTGCAGCCGATGAT
>JANOPS010000507.1:0-5672 GCA_031421995.1 Gemmatimonadaceae bacterium | reverse complement strand
TGCATCCAGTACAGCACGTAGTGGCCGTCTGAGCGATACCGCTTCCCATTCTGGTCGACCGTTCGCGCCACGAGCTGGTCGCGCACATAGTCGCTGTCGAGGGAGTGGAGGACCTGCTTCGGGATGGTCATGGTTTGCGGTCAACGGCTTCGGTGGAGGCCCTGTTCCGGGGGCATCGTGAAAAGTTCGGTCAGACAGTCCGGTTCACCTTGACAGTCGGGTCCCGACGGCTACCTTCCGCCTGTGTCCAGAAAGCTCCGCGCCTCCGGGTGTGGGGTTTTTTCGTCAGAGTTTGTTGGTCTGGCCGGGACCTTGGGGCTGTAGCTCAGCTGGGAGAGCGCTGCATTCGCATTGCAGAGGTCAGGGGTTCGAGCCCCCTCAGCTCCATAACGCCAATCCGTGGCGCCACAAGTGACCGCTTCGTGTAACGGCGGAGACGGATCTGTGACGCAACGGAACTTGGCGCGTGTTACGTTGTAGAAGATGTAGGCCCGCCGCTGTTCGGTAGGACGGAGAGTTCCAATGTCAGCGCGCGTGGCACTTGTGTGAAGACCCCCGAAGGCGAAAGCCTCTCGGGGGTTTTCTTTGTGGGGCCTTGGGGTCAGCGCGCGCCCAGCGCCGCTACGTCGGCCCGCATCGCCCTAAACGCCTCGGCGAGGAAACGATTCTCTTCCTCCTCAGCCTTCCCGGCGAAGTCGCTCATCGCCGTGAATCCGAGATTGCCGAGAAATCGCATGATGGCGCTCTCCCGGACGGCGAAGACCAAGGTCCGACTCAGCAGCGTCTGGGGCTCTCTCGCTCGCGTGAAGCCGATGCGAAATACCACGCCCGTGCCCTCAAACGGGCGACGCAGCGGCGAGCGCAGCAGCCGTTCACCGATCAGCGGCAGATGCCACTCGGGTTCCGTGGTGAAGCGCATGGCCCATCCGCGTGCGGTGGCCGTCTTGAGGTGGACAAATTCGCCCACCATGTTCGTGACGCCGACTGTGAAGAGCCCGAGCTTGGCAGACCCGTCGACGTGCAGTGCGAGCGTATCCGGCATCATGCGCGCGGCTCCGGCAAGCGGTTGGAGCGTCCCGCGATGCGACCGAAACCGGACCACTAAACGGGACCGCGAGGCCTGCGCGTCGAACCAGTCGCCGCCCGCGCGGTCGTGCAACCGAAAGTGATAGCGTGCTGGCGCGACATACTTTCGAACGAATTTGGCCAATTCGGGGAACGCGCTGCGCAATGCCGTGTCGGTGATGAGGACGTGGAGGGCCACCAGCGTCGAACCATCGGGTTGCGCCGTCGTCTCGACGGAATCGAGCGAGAACAGTCGGCCGAGTGCGGCGCTGGTTCGAGGCATGGCGGTTCGATAGTCGGTGCGCACGAGTGCTGGCGGTCGTTCCGCCGACGCGAACAGCGCCCGCGTGATATCGTCCGCACGACCCGGCGGCATGCTGCCGACCGCATTATCGACCGATGTTGTCCATTGCCAATCGCTCTCCGTGTTGAGCTGCACGAGGCCAATGACGTGACGCGAATCGCCGGTGCGCGAGGGCACACCGCCATCGCGGGTCGCGCTGAACGTGTAGTTCGGGGCGCGCATGGTGCTCAGCACGGTCAGGTCGCGTTCGGCGCCACGTCGCGTGCTGCGCATGTCGGTCCAGAGGGCGGTGTCGCCGACCAACTTGGACGGGGCCAGTGCGTAGCGCGCGATCCGCATGCGGGCGTGGGCGAACTTGCTGTCGCGAACGACACTCGTAAAGCGCTGTTCCAACGCGCCAATCAATGCGTCGGCATTGGCGCGCGCCGACACCACATCTGGCCCGTAGGCCAAGGTCGCCGCTTGGCAGCCCCCCGTGAGGGTCAGCGTCGCGACGGCGATGGACGTGAGGAACGAGTGTTGGACGCGGGTCATGAAAGAAGGATGGCAGGCGGTTAGCTTTCTGTGCACCTTCTCAAGTACCCCCACGTGTCTGATATCCTTCCCTCCGATTCCGATGCCGCGACTTCGCGGCGTGATTTCATCCGCGACCTGGTCGCCGACGACCTGGTGACTGGCCGCTTTGGCCGGGCACCAGCCACGCGCTTCCCGCCAGAGCCCAATGGGTTTCTGCATATGGGGCACGCCAAGTCTATTTGTCTGAACTTTGGCATCGCCCTGGAGTTCGGCGGTACGTGCAACCTGCGGTTCGACGACACCAATCCCGCCACGGAAGACGTGAAGTACGTGGAGGCGATCAAGCGCGATATCCAGTGGTTGGGTTTTCAGTGGGATGCGGAGTATTACGCCAGCGATTATTTCGAGCAGCTGTACGAGATCGCCGAATCGTTGGTCGAGCGCGGCAAGGCGTACGTGGATTCGCAGTCAGAAGAGGAGATTCGGGCCGGTCGCGGTACGGTGATGACGCCGGGGGCGCCCGGTTTGTATCGCGATCGCAGCGTGGCGGAGAACCTGGATCTACTGCGTCGCATGCGGGCCGGTGAGTTCCCCGATGGCGCGCACGTCTTGCGGGCAAAAATCGATCTCGCGCATTCCAACATGATTATGCGCGATCCGCTCTTGCTCCGAATTCGGCATGCGCATCACTATCGGCGTGGCAACGCCTGGTGCATTTACCCGTTGTACGATTTCGCGCACGGCCTGAGTGACGCGATCGAGGGCATCACGCGGTCGCTGTGCACGTTGGAGTTCAAGGACAGCCGTGATATCTACGACTGGCTGGTAGCGCAGGCGGGGTTTGTCAGCCCGCCCACCCAGATCGAGTTCGCGCGGTTGGAACTGGATTACACGGTGCTCAGCAAGCGGAAGCTGCTGCGACTGGTGAACGACGGGCATGTGAGCGGCTGGGACGATCCCCGCATGCCCACGATGGCCGGCCTGCGCCGGCGCGGCGTTCGGCCTGACGCCATTCGGGCGTTCGCGCACGCGGCGGGCGTAACGCGCAACCGGCAGCGTGTTGAGATCGGGATGTTCGAGCACGCGGTGCGCGATGATCTCAACATGTTGGTGCCACGCGTGATGTGCGTGGTGAACCCGATCAAAGTCGTGCTCACGAATTATCCGGAAGGCGAGGTCGATGAGCTGGACACGTCGTACTACCCGAACGACATCCCGCACACCGGCTCGCGGAAGGTGCCGTTCACGCGCGAGCTGTACGTCGATCGCGACGACTTCATGGAAGATCCGCCGAAGAAGTTTTATCGACTCTCGCCCGGTCGTGAAGTGCGACTGCGCTACGGGTATTTGATCACCTGCCAAGAGGTGATCAAGGACGCCGACGGCAACGTGGTGGAGCTGCGCTGCACCTACGATCCGGCCACGCGCGGTGGCGATGCGCCCGATGGCCGCAAAGTGCAGGGCACGATTCACTGGGTGTCTGCGTCGCATGCGTTGGATTGCGAGGTGCGGTTGTACGATCGCCTGTTTGCGCAGCCCGATCCCGATGATGTGCCCGACGATCAGGATTTCCTGTCGGCGCTCAACCCCGCGTCGTTGGTGCGCATGACATCGGCCAAGATCGAGCCGAGTGTGGCGCATGACGCCGTTGAGACGCGCTATCAGTTTGAGCGTGTGGGGTACTTCTGGCGTGATCCGGAAGACTCCGCGCCGGGCGCGTTGGTATTCAACCGGATCGTGGGGTTGCGCGACAGCTGGGTGAAGGTGGCGGGCAAGAAGTAGCACGCGGTCTTGTGCGTGCTCGGCCGCTGCAGCGCGTGGTCCTAGTCCTCGACGGCGGCGTGGGTGTCGTATTGCATTGCGCCGGCCACGTTGCCTTCGGTATCGCGAAACCAGATCAGATGCCCCACGGTCGGGATCGTGGTGCGCGGCATCAGAATGGTGCCGCCGTGCGCAACCACGGCACGCTCCACGGCGCGCACGTCGGGCACGCTGATCGAGCATTCGTAGCCAGTGGTATGCTCGCCTTCGATCAGGGCGCGACGTTGTTGCAGTGAGCACAACGGCGTGCCGGCTTCGGTCGCGCCGTTGTCGATCATCCAGAAGCCCGGCGGTCCCCATGCGTTGAAGCGCCAACCGAAGACTCCGGCGTAGAAGTCTTTGGCGCGGGTGGTGTCGTCGGCGTTGATCGCGAAGTGGCGGACGGGAGTGGCAGCGCGCGTTGGATCGGACACGGGGATGCTCCTGGGTGGGAGTGCGGGCCGGCGGTGTGAGCGCATCGGAAGTGGTGCGCCGGCGAGCGCGGTTGGGGCCGACCTGCATGAGTGGCACGGCCGAAGATAGCTTCTCGCGTCGGCGGGGGCTTTGCGCCAGATTGTCAGAATATGTTGAATTCCCGCCAATCAAGCACTCGGGAGGCGCTGGCTGTTCGCGCCGTGTCGCTCGGCTTCAGCTCGGGCTACCACTGGCGTCTGAGTGGCAGCGAGTGGGGCGTGTTGGTGTGGGCGTCGCGCGGCGTGATTTCGGTCAGCGTCGACGCGTCGCTCTGGGTCGTGCCGCCGCACCAAGCGGTGTGGGTGCCGCCACAGGTGGCACACGCCGTACGGATGGCTGGTCGAGGAACGCTGCGGCAAGTGTACATCGCGCCGGACTGTTGCCGGACCCTCCCCATCGCCCCTCGGGTGGTGCAGGTCGGGCCACTGCTTCGCGAACTGCTGCGCCGCGCGTGCACCCTCGGCACACTTGACCTCGCGATCGATGTGCAGCGCGGTCTTTTCGATCTGCTGATAAGCGAAATGGTCGAGATTCGTGCGGAGCCCATCGAGTTGCGCATGCCAACGGATACGCGCGCGTTGCGTGCAGCGGAGCGCGTCCGTGCCGAACCATGGTGGTCTCTGGATGCCGCGATGATCGCGCGCGATGCGCATGCGAGTGTCCGCACATTGGAGCGCCTGTTCCGCGCCGAGACGGGCCTTCCCTTTGGCGCGTGGCGGCAGCGTGCACGGTTGGTGCACGCGATGACGCTGCTTGCGGACGGTGCGACGGTGAGCGCCACGGGGTTGGCGATTGGGTATTCGTCAACCAGCGCGTTCGTCGCGGCCTTTCGCGCGACGGTGGGGATGACCCCGGGGCAGTATGCTGCTACGTCGGTCGGGGGCGGCCAGGGTTGAGGGACGCTTCTTGTGCGAGGCTGGTTTGGAGGTGCGACTAGGCACTACCATCCATCAAGCCGTTGCCTATATTTGACGATTCATCGTCGGCAGGTGCCAATCGGCGATGTGATGCCCCTTAGCTCAATTGGCAGAGCGTCTGACTCTGACTCAGAAGGTTCTAGGTTCGATTCCTAGAGGGGCAATGTTAAAGCCCACCAACGCTTTACGGCGCTGGTGGGCGTTGTTTTTGGTGGTAACAAAAGTGGCGGAGGGTTCCTAGAGGGTTCTAATGATGCCTTTTCAATGCATGAGTCTGTTGACTGAGCAGACTACTCAGCATGATTCACTGGGTATGCGGTAGGGAAGGTAGGGAAGGTAGAAAGGGGGGGGAGAGAGGTTGCGTATCCGTACAGCGGCAGGACGTCAGACGAGTTGTCGACCGGACGCCTTCGCCTCTATGCCGGCGGATCGCGCGAGGTACGCGTTGAGCGCTGGCCCTGCTTGTTGGAGAAACACCTCTGCGGCTTCCCCTGGCGTCGTACCGGTGAGGGGGCCATTGAAGTTCACGATGAGTTGAAAGACGCCGTTGCCGCGCGCCGCGTTCGCGCCTGCATCTCCAGGTAGCGGGGGAACAA
>JANOPS010000506.1:0-5342 GCA_031421995.1 Gemmatimonadaceae bacterium | reverse complement strand
CCACTTTCACCGCGACCGCGAAAAGCAACAGCAGCCCGGCAAACACGCGATAGACGATAGGAATGAACCGACGCACCGGCAGGCGCGACACCACCCGTGCAAAGATCGGATTGACCAGCAGGGTTGCCGTGAGCGTGCCCGATCTCGAAGAACAAGATGTTCTCGCGTTTTGCCGGTCGCGCGCCGCACGAAGGCGGACAGTATACACCGGTTGTGCGAACGCCGTAGTAGAACAGGCCGTCGTAGGACGCATCCTGACCGCGAACGGCGAGAAGTCGCTCGACGTCGGCTTCCGTATCGGATAGGGGTACCGAGCGCGGTGTCGTCTCGGAGTTCATCGAGTTCGCGATGCGGGCGAGAAGGTACGGATGTGCAATCCTCGGAGATCAGCCTCAGAGGTGAAAGATGATGCAAGGTGGCGCGTGTTGCGCCCTCAGACACTCCCGCATGCGCTTGAATTTCCCCTCCACCCGACTGGCTTCACGGGCGGCCGTGATCCCTGGTGCGAATACCGGGTCTCAGGCCCGTCGTCGCCGGTCGAAGCCAATGGCTACCGTCGCGCGTGCCCTCGGCGCGGGCGTAGCGGTGCCATCGGCTCAGTGAGGGCAACGGAATTTTTGACGCTGACGTTCCATGGACACGTCGCGGTCATTGACCTCGTCGAGGCAAACTTCCACACGGGGTCGCCTCGGCTGATCGAACTTTGATCACGAGATACACCAATGGCACGGTAGATGTTGGAACGACCTGGTGCCCGACTCCAGACGCGACTCGCAAAACATCGCCGGCCTCCATAGGAACCTCACGGGCGACGGCCAGCTCCTTCGCGCGCCATTCCCATGTCGCATATCTGAACAGCCCCCGAAACTTCCGGCTTGACCGAAGCGTGCCGCTTCCCTCCTTGACGATCACCAGATCATCCCAGGCGCAGTGCATTTCGATCGCACTTGGGGTTGTCCGTCGATTCAACAGAAACTGCGCTGCGTTGTCATTGCTGGTGCTGAAGGCCACGCCGGAGCCGCCAGAGCGCGCAGATTGGGCAATAGCGGCCCTGATAGCGGCATTGGGTAGCCGGTCCACGTCTTGCGCCCACGAAGCACGCGAAAGAACAAGAGTCGCGGAAATGGTCAGCGCATGAAGCGCGCAGATGACTGTCCGTTTCGTCGTGATGTGAGCGATGGCTTTATCGACGTCGGAGAGGATATAGCGCAATCCTCTCGACGTCGTTCTCATCCTTCTCTGCGCCAATGACATAGTCCTCTCCGATGTCCAGCAGTCGCATCGCGCGCGGTGCAGTGGTGGTAGCAATCACTTGCCCGCTGGACGAAAGTACCGTGTAACGCGGACGTGCGGCTAGTGACGGAAGAAAGTGCTCGATCCAAACGCCGTTGCCCACATCCGCATGCAAGGCACGGAACGCCGGTATCGCGTCTGATCGATACTCCGCGTTCCCCCATGCTGAAAGAAAAGCGGCTTCGACCGGCGACGACGCACCTTGCACGCGCGAGCGAACATACTGCGCCAGCGCATCGTCCATCCACTTACGAGGTGCGAGCGGAATGCGAAAGCGCTGTATTCTGTCGTCTCTCAGATCAACGCGGATGAGTTCCGAGCCGCCGGAGTCTCCGATCCAACAGAGCTGATCAGTGATCGCGATCTCGAGTTGAGGTGCCGTGTCAAGCCGTCCAAACTTCAGGCCTCCGGGTGCCAAGGGGGTAACAAGGATCAGTGAGCTCTGATTCGGAAAACGCCCCAGCTCACGTCGCGCTTTGACATCCGCGAGCGATGCAATAACCAGTCGCGTGGTATCACGCACCACCCGGCTTGGCGGCGAGAGGATACGAAACCGTGATTCACCCAGCAAGACTTGGCCTGAGCCAAACACTCCGAGGATGCTTCCTGAGGGTGGTCCACCAGAGCTTGGAAGCGCATAACGTACTGGTGTCGTGGCATCAGGTCCGATCGCGACAACATCCATCCCCCCAATCGCTGTTATCGCGCGATTGGACCGGGACAGCGACGCGACGTTCGTCATTTCGCCGGGTCCGCGCCCTCGGCGCGTGATTGTTCGGACAAAGCGCCCGCTTGCATCGAAGAGTCGGAGATCCACGGCACTCGCATCAGCAACAACAATCTCGCCCGTGAGTAAGCGACGCGCGCCGACGATGACACCTAGAGGGGCGCGACCGGGTTGATCACCGTCGATAACTGTTTGAGGAACCGGTCCGATAGCCCAGTCCCTCTGCATCGCGTCTGCGGCCAGCGGAAAGGACCCGCTCACGAGTGCGAGCCGCAGCAGATACCGTAGTGCGTTTATAGAAGTACTCCTCGCGTGGGCCTCCTTGGCGTACAGATAGGCCCTTGCTGGTGCCGTGCATAGACGTAAGCGCTGCGTGCGTCCTGGCGTTGTGGTGCGCTTGGGATTCATCGATCTCTCAGCTCTCCGGCGACCAGCTTCAGGTCGGCCAGAGTCCCCTTGCCTCGATGAATTTTATCACGACCTACAAACGTCGGGGTCCCCGTGATCGACAGCTTCTCAACGATCTCAATTTGACGATCGATCCTCCGCTCGATGTCAGGGTCCGTCAAACAGCTTTGAAATCCCGCTACGTCCGATACACCTGCCTCTGAGGCCTCGAGCAACCAGTTAGTGTCCGCCCGCCACCGTTCTGACGTCATCAAACGATTGTGCATTTCACGAAACTTCCCGACTCTCTCCGCGCATAGCGCCGCTCTCGATGCTCCCCTCGCGGCCTTATGCGACTTTATCGGGTAGTGTACGTACACCACGTTTTTGCTAAGTGAAACGAGTGAATCAACTGCGAAGTGAACGGCACGACAAAAGGGACATTCATAGTCCAGAACTTCGATGATGGCCACGCTATCGCTTTCTACAGGCTTGAACGCCGATCCAAGCGTCGTAAGTTCTAGCCAGTTTTGCGTAGCGGCCCGACTGGTTGCCCGATCTCGCCTCCACACGTCCCATGCCGTCCTCACGATGCTTCCCGGCATGGTCGCGAGCGCCAGAGCGAGAGCGAGTACCAGAACAGTGCAGATATCGATGGCTTTCGAACGCATATTTCGGTTGTGTTGAAGTACCTCGTTCTGTTCAGCGAGACGTTCGCCATTCTGGGACCATAGGTTTCCTCGCGAGTAGAGGCGGGCTCGGTAGCGAAGAGTTCTGACCGTAAGCGCACCACTGAGTCGAGCAGGTTGCCGAGAGCCAATCCCATGGGAGGCCACCTCAGGCGCTTGTTGGGCTCCGCCAACTTCGCTGCCGTGTAGAATCATCCCATGCGTGCCCTCGCGTATCGTTTGGATACGCTCTACGACAACCTGCTCCGCTCAACTTCGTGCGTCAAGTTTCTCCGCACATATTCCAAGTGGGATTGGTACCATTGTCGCAACTATAGTCGCACGCCCGACAGTCCGTGTCGTTGGTGTGGCACGCGATAGTCCCAGAGATAACGATGTTCGAGGGACAGCCTGCATCAACGGCCGCCGATGCGGGAAGCGACACTAGCGACAAGGCTAGAACGGCGAGGGAGAATCTCAGAAAGTGCGGTCGCATAGGGGACTCCTAGCTTGGGTTCGCTCCTGCGCACAGTTACGCCTTACGCAGTGTAGGTAGCACACTGACGTACTCAATGGAGCGCACGTGTACGATGCGCGAGCCAATCAATACACGCGAGATCAGAATCCTGCATCAGTGCGCGAAACTGACACCGACCGACTACTGATGACGTGACAGCGGGCCCCGCTCTAAGCGGACCAAATCAGTGCGGAGCATCGTTGAGATCGTCCATATCGTCCATCGTTCGAGAGTCTTCGCCTTTCGCCACAAGATCACGAAACGAGAGTCGGGTCGCCTTGCGCAGCTTTCGCGCGAGATTGGAAGGCGCCGCGAACCCTAAGTACGCAGCCGCACCCGCCAGTGACCCGCCGGTTCTCGCAACGTGTTCGCACACAGCTTGCACATGCCCCCATATCAGAATCGAACGAAGGGTTCCGCTGCCTTCACGCTGACACCACCGTCTCAGGGTCCCCGGGTTGATATCCAAGCGCACGGCCAAATCCCGAACCGTCAGATGCAAGGAAAACCCAAGCTGAATGGCCCTGACGGCTCGCGCGACCAGCGCCGTCCGCTGTCCGCTGTCCGCTGTCCGCTGCGTCGCCAGTCGCGCTAGGAGCGCAAGTCGCTCTATCGGCTCCGCTACATCAAACCGCTCCACGCGTCGACGGCGCGTCACTTCCAGCGGTGAGCTGCGACTGCACACCACATTCAATATCAGCACCGCTGAATTTGCTTCGTCACCGTCGGGCTCTGCGTCGTCCGGCGAATAGTGCAATACTGCCAGTGTCGATGAAGGCACCGAGCCCAAAACCGTCAAGCGCTCCACGGCAAACCACCCCCGCCCCATCCGCTGTAACTCAAACAGCACCGAGGCCGGGACCTCGCCACGCACCACTACGCTTGCCAGTCGCTCATCTTTTGCCATACGGGATTCACCTCGTAGCCCGCAACACTCCGAGCGCTCTCGCTCGACGGCGTCGTCGAGCTCTTGCCACCAACGGTCAGAGTACGCTCGGCTGCGCTGCTCCTATCGAATGTCGTACATCCGCCACTAGCATCGATCCGTCACTGTAACAAAACGCGCGCTGCCGATGAGCACATCTCCTTTCCCCCGGGCGCAAGGTAGTCGGAATGCCTGCGAGATCAATCCACCCGTAATCAAACCCACGGCTAGTTTGTTCGCAGACTCTGCCAAGCGGTTGTCCAATCTCGCACGTCCCCACGTCGAATTCGGTGAGTTGCGTCACCGACGTGCTATGCTCGGCAACGGCAAGAGTCTTGAGCTCGCCAACCACCACACCGCGGCGCGCGTGAAAGATTCCTAAACAAGCACCGCAGAGCACACTGCGAATGCCACAAAATCCCGATTCCTTTCGGGCCAGGAACGCCATGCCTGAAACTGCCTACTCCTCACGCCGCCCACTGCCCCTCGGCCGCCTGCAGTTTGGTATGTCGCCGCCCCAGCCACAGCGCGACCAGCAACCATACCGCACTCATCGGGACCGCCAGCAGCGAGATCGAAGACATCGCCAGCCCAAGCGCTGACAAGCCTGGGTAGATCCACGCGCCCGTTTGATCGCCGGCGCGATAGACAAACGTATCAATGAAATTCTTGGCTTTGTACTTGTCCTCTGCGGGAATCACCGAGAACAACACTTCGCGGCCGGGGTTGGCGAACGCGTAGTTGCCAGCGCGGCGAATCGCACTGAACGCCACAAACAGCACCAACGACGACGACACACTCAGCGCGCTAAACCCAATGATGCTC
>JANOPS010000505.1:0-10444 GCA_031421995.1 Gemmatimonadaceae bacterium | reverse complement strand
CGCCGCCCATCGTGGGCGCACGCCGCTGGTCTGTTCAACCAGCAGCCCGTAACGACGTTCACCGCGCTGCGCCGCGGTATCGGCGTCTTTACCGGCAGCGGTGGGTCGATTGGCTACCTCGTGAACGCCGACGGCGCGATGGCGGTTGACAGCCAATACATGAACACGGCCGCGCTGTGTGTGGAAGGACTCAAGCAACGATCACCCAAAGGCATCTCCCTGCTGATCAATACGCATCATCACGGTGATCATACGGGGGGCAATGCCGCCTTTCGCGCGTCGGTCCAACGCATCGTGCAGCACGACAACTGCAACATCTGGCATCGCAAGGTTGCTGAGCAAAACAGCACGGTGGCCGCACAGGCGTTCGCCGACGTCACGTTCGCCGACTCCTGGCGCGAGTCCTTCGGCGACGAGCGCGTGGACGCCCGCTACTACGGCGCCGGACATACCGGTGGCGACGCCGTTGTCACGTTCCAAAAGGCCAACGTCGTCCACCTCGGAGATTTGTACTTCAATCGTGCCCATCCCAATATCGACCGTGCGGCGGGGGCACGGATCGGCAACTGGATTTCCGTGTTGGAACGGGTCACGAAGGCGGGCTCCACTGACACCATGTACATCGCCGGGCACGCCAAGGACAACGTCGTCACCACGTCGCGTGCCGACGTCTTGCATTTCCGGGACTACCTGAGCGCCGTCCTCAATCATGCGCAGCGCGGTGTGCAGGGCGGGCAAAGCAAGGAGCAGGTCCAAAGCCTCGCGGCGCTCCCGGGGTTTGAGGACTATGCCCTGCTGAACGCACGGCTGTCGCTCGGCTTTGTCCTGGGCATCGCGTTTGACGAAATGACGGAGCAGAAGTAGTGGACGATGTGGAGATGGAGCGACGCGCGCTGGCCCGGGAGCGGCAAGCCTTCGAGGCTGAACGAGCCGCGTTCCACCAGGATCACCACATGGCGCTGCAGCGCAGCCAGCAGCAGTTGCGCGCGATCTTCGAGACCGAGCCAGATTGCGTCAAAATCATGACGCCGGAAGGTGAGCTGCTGGAGATCAATCCGGCAGGCATTGCGATCTTCGAGGCGGAGAGCTTCGACGCCCTCAAGGCGCACCATCTGTCCGATCGCGTTCTCCCCGAACATCGTGCCGCCTTCCGCGCGATGAACGCGCGCGTGTTGGCGGGACAACCTGGCGTACTGGAATTCGAGATGGAAGGGCTCCGGGGCACACGACGGTGGCTTCAAACGAGCGCGACCACGATGCGCGACCCGGTGACGGCGGCGACCGTCGTCCTCAGCATTTCACGCGACATCACCAAACAGAAGCAGGCCGCGAAAGCGCTGTTTCGCAATCAGACGATTGTTCGCCACATTTCCAATGAGTTGCCACTCGGATTCCTGGTCATCGACGAGCGCACCAACGCCGTGCTCCATGTCAACCGACGCTTCTGCGAGATATTTGATTGCGTTGAACTCCTTGAACCGATTCGCGATGGTCGGATCACAGGACGCGACGTGATGACGTTGTGCGCGCGGCTCGTGTTGGATGGCGCCGCGTTCGAAGCCGCCAGAGGGGAACACGACGACGTCGATGACCGTCGCGTCCTGGAAGGTGAGCTTCGGTGTTCAGGCGACCGAACCGTACGCCGCCTTGCAACGCAGATCCGCGACGAGAAAGATCGGTACGTCGGTCGATTCTACCTGTTCGAAGACATCACCGCTCGACAAGTCGAAGAGGCTGAACGGGTACGACTTGAGACCCAATTGCATCAGGCGATGAAGATGCAATCCGTGGGGCGTTTGGCAGGTGGCGTCGCGCACGATTTCAACAATATGCTGGGTGTCATCATTGGCCACGCGGAGCTCGCCATGCGGGCCGTCCAAGCGATCGATCCGGTGTACGCGGATCTGGCGGCCATTCATGAGGCCGCGCAACGCTCCGCAGCCCTGACGCGGCAACTGCTGGCCTTTGCCAGCAAACAAACCGCTGCGCCACAGCAGCTTGATCTCAATGCGACGGTGTCCGGCTCGCTGCCCCTGCTTCAGCGATTGATCAGCGAAGACGTCCGGTTGGAGTGGCATCCGGCATCAAGCGTGTGGCCGGTGCGCATGGACCCGTCACAGCTTGACCAGATTCTGACGAATCTGTGTGTCAACGCACGTGACGCGATCACCAATGTCGGCACGATCACCATTGCCACGGCGAACTGTCCGCTGGACCACGACATCCTTGGGCGAAGCCCCGATGCACGACCCGGTGAGTTTGTGCGCCTGACGGTGCGTGATACCGGATGCGGCATGGATGCCGCGATGTTCGATCAGATCTTCGAGCCGTTCTTCACGACGAAACGTATGGGCATGGGGACCGGGCTCGGGCTTGCCACAGTATACGGAACGGTCAGACAAAACGACGGCTTCATCACCGTCGACAGCACTCCGGGAATAGGTACGACGTTCGAGGTGTTTCTGCCGCGCGCGTTGGCGGTGCTCAACGAACCGCGCGCTGAAGCGGTGAACGTGGTGTCGCGTTCCGGACGCGAGACGGTGCTGGTGGTGGAAGATGAACCGGCGATTTTACGATTGATCGCACAAATTCTTGGAAGTCGGGGATATACGGTGCTGCCGGCCGGAACACCCGGCGAAGCAGAGTCCGTTGCGCGCGCGCATCCGCACCCGATCCATCTGCTGCTGACCGACGTCATCATGCCGGAGATGAACGGCAGCGATCTCGCGACGAAGCTCGCGGTGGACCATCCGCGCATGCGTTCCCTCTTCATGTCCGGGTACACCTCCGACGTCATTGCCAAACACGGCGTGCTCGAAGACGGCGTGTCCTTTCTGCAGAAGCCCTTCTCCATCGGTTCGCTTGCCGAGAAGGTGCGTGAAGCGCTCGATCGCAAGTAGTCGCGGGAGAGCACCCCGGTCACGGCGCAACATTTGGCGCGAAAGGTGCGGTCACCCCACGCGCGTGATTACTGGGGTGGAACGGACTCGGCAGTCCGGGTCGCGGTCCTCATCACGGCGGCGACGCGCGCCAAATCACCGTCACGCAGGGCGGAGCCTTCCCCGCGAACAGCGACTCTGTGGCGTCCAGGCCTCAGCGCGCGCGCCACAACGATCGGCCCGTCCGACCACCGCCGCAGCACCCCGTCGGCATCGCGAATCTGTACCGCGCGGGCCATCGGGCTGTCTTCAGCCGGGGCCAGCAGCAGCACGTCTATTGCCACGTTCGTGACAGCGTCAATCGAGCTCATCCAGGAGCCGTCTCCCGCAAGGCTCGGCGCGTTCAGCGTCGCGCGTGAGAGGGCAGGCACCGTGGCGCGCAGCTCGTGCACGACCGATGCGGCCAGCGGCGTGCCCGTGGGCTGCGCGCGCAGTGGTGTAACGGCGACCGCGACCAACGCAATCGCCAGACCGTGCGCCGCCAGCGACCTCGTGACCGTATCGGCCCATCGACCCTGCCGTGTTGCGCTCCCCCGTATCGCGTTCATGCGTCCGAGTGTCGGCAATGCCCATGCCGAACCTTGAGACGCTCCCGGGAAACGCCACCTACGATGTGCTTATGGTGCCGTGACTGAAATGGTCAACGGGAGCGAATAGCTCCCTGGTCCATCAGCCGCCCACTTCCAGCGAACACGAAAACAGAGTTGGCCGGTTATGCCGGGGGAGCCCGTCGTCAGGTTGAGCAACGATCGTGGACTCGCCTGTTGCGCAGCCAGTGACAATGTGCTGAGCGTGCTCCACGACGTGCCGCAGCTGCCGGATCCGCTCGCGATCGACACATCAACATCGGCGGCCGTCTTACTGGTCGGACTGGTAAACGTCGGGGCATTGACGAGCGTGACGTTCACACCCTTGTTGCTGCGGACCGTGAACGCCGGACCAGTGACAACAATGCCCGTAACCGCACCCGCCTCGTAGCCGGCGGCCAAGACACCGCTTGAGCTGCCGGAGATGCTCGTCGAAACACTCGTCAAACTCAATTGTGCGACCGGAACGATGGTCATCGTGGCCGATAGCGTCGCCGTGCAGCTGAGCGTCTGCCCCGAGCTCATCGCCGGCACGCTGCAGCTACTCTGCGCTGCGAGAAAGCGTCCCGGAGCAAGCAGGGCGGCCGTCACGACCGCAATGCCACCACCCACCTGTCGCAGCATGCGCGACCGCTCAGCACCTGTCGCTGCGGCCAACGATCGAAACATCACGGCGCCCGCTCCAGACGAAACGTCCCGGACGCGGCGTTACCGACGGCGCTCACGTCGAGCCAACTCCCCGCGACGGTGTCAGACCGCGAACGTCCCACGTGTCGGTAGACGTCTCCGTCGAGCATCACGTCAAAGTCCATCGTACCGGCGTTCCATCGACCACGCACGAGGCCCGCGCGGCGTTCAAGCTGACCGTTCGGGTTCGTCTGCACGACATCCAACGTCCCATCAAATCGATCCCCCGCCTGCGGCGTGACCGTCAGAATTCCCGATTGGGTCGCGACGAACGGCGCGCGCTGCTCGGCCGTGTATCGATACCGCTCGGACGGTCCACCGCTTGCCAGAACGTCGTTTGTGCACGCGTTTCCGGTGATCGCCATCATCATGACGATCACGGCGCTCACGGCCCGACTGCGCAATCGGCTCACGGAACCTTCTTCTTCGGCGGAGTACGCACCGTATCCGTCACAGCCGAGCCGCGGAACATGCGCAATCGGCGCGGACCAAGTTGTACGGTAAACCGACGTGGGACCCGCGTGGCTTGGGCTACGAAGGTTGGCAGCGTCGCACGGGCCGTGAGCGGCTCGGTCGTCTCTGACGCGTCAACGTCAAGCCGATACTCGCCAGGCGGCAGCGCGTCGAACACGCGCAACTCGCGCGATTCGCTTCGGGCCAGGAATCGCCGACCGTCGCGATCGATCGCCGTCACGCTGACCGGCTGCAACGACGGCGGCACGCCGGCCACGTAGGGATCGTCACTGAGCGTCAACTGAATTTCGATCGCGCTCACCGGTTGGACCGCGATGTCGCGCAGCGTGGACGCGCGATCACTCGTGCCGATGCGATCCTGGCGCGGTGCGACCATCAGACCGAACGGCAGCGAACGTTCGTCTATCTGCACGAGCGCTACCTGCCGGCGCGCCAAGCGATACACGCCCGAGCCGTTGGTCACGGCAACTTCCCCCGCACTCCGCACCACGACACCGGGAATGCCTCGCTCGCCCGCGTCACGGCGGCCGTCGTCGTTGGTGTCTTCGAACACCACACCGCCAGTGTTCACCGCCGACAAGAACGCTGGCGCACCGAAGCTGCGCTCCACCCGCAACACCGTTGTCCACCCGCTGCGTCCGGCAATCCGACTGAAGAGTGGATTGCGCTCACGGTCCAGCCGGACGACCACATCGAAGGGCAGGATCGCTGACAGATTCACGCGCGTGGTGACGTACCGACTGCTGCCGTCGAGTGCCGAGACACTGCCGATCGACGCGCCGCCGCGCAGCCGCTGGCTTGTGCGAGGCAACGACACATTGTCCATGCGAAGTTGCCACTCGTGCTGGCCATTAAACAACGCGCGCTCGCCGAACGCCCGCTGCAGGCCCGAGTACATGTCCAGCACGCCGATGCGAGTAGGAAGGGCCAGCTGCGTTGTCCACAGCAATTGCGTTTCCCACGAACGAAACGGGAGACCCGTCTTCAGGGTGGCCTCGCGGAGCGCACGATTCACGGTTGCTGATGTCGATACGTTCAACTGACCAACCACACCAGCGGCGAATGCGCTCACGGAGCTGGTGGCGCTACCGTACCGCGATAACGTGTCGCCGCCTGAGGCCTCGGTGACGCGGAGCTCACCCCCGAGACTGCCCTGTCGGCCCAAGCGCCACTGCGGGAGCAGGCTCATGCCTCGCGACCGTTGAAATCGGTCGAAGGCGCCGGCATCATCGGCATACCATGCCAGCGTGCCAAGTCGCGTCGCGCCGAACGTCTGCGAGCCTGTCGCCGTCAGATCCGTTTGCGCAAGCGCAAACGCATCGGCACCGCCGGGAGCGCGCGTCGCGCGCATGCGCCACTCGCTCTTGGTGTCACGCCGGATCACTTCGGCCGTTGCGCCGAGCCCACGACCACGTGCAAAGCGTCGTGCGGCGACCTCGGCGCGCGCGCTCAGCGTGGGATTGACGATGCGACCCACTCCGAGGGAGAGTGCATCCAGGTACCCCGTTTGCGCTCGGCCACTGCGCAAATGTGCGGCAGTGGCGGTGAACGAGAGGTCGTTGCGAATGCGCGTCGCGCGGGCGGCGGCCAACGTGCCGCGTGGCGTGGTGAGTTCCTCAACGAAGGACGTCTGGGCACCAATCGCGTCAACCATCCAACCGCCCCGCTGCGCATGTGCCGATGCGCCACGCCCCTGCGCGTTGAGTCCACTGATTTCACTCAGCGACATCCCCGCGTTTCCAAGGTCGACGCGCCATTGCGGGGCGGAGAACGCCATGAACGCCGGCGCCGAGAGCCCTCCAACGCGCGCAAGGCCCGGCGTGCCCGCGGAGGCCTGTTGCATCCAACGCGCCTCGATGTGGACGTTGTCCGAAATGGGTCCGATGATCTGCGCGCCGAGGACGGTCGCGACGGACTGCCCCGGCGCAGACACCGTGGCAACACTGAGCCCGACCGCCGGACCGGCGCTGCGTGGATCCGCAGTGCCGATGACCTCCAGCATGCTTTCAACACGCGTCCGCTCACGTGACGGTGCGGCACTGTCGCCAGTCATGCCGCGTACCATCCACGTCAGCGGGATCGCTCCAGTGCTCCCACCCGCCGGCGCTTGAATCTCGACCGTGCGTTCGATGGACTTTCGCGGCCCAAGCACCACGCGATCGCCTTCGAGTACACGTGCTGTCCAGCGCGCGGGCAAAATGGCCGCCACGCGCACGGAATCGGTAGCGTTTCCACCGTTGTCGATGCGAACGCGCAAGGTGGTCCGACCGCCTTGCGTCAACGAGATCAAATCCGTCAACGGCGCGAGCAAAATCTGGCGGCGCGCGCGCACGTCGAACTCGACGGGCACATCAATGCGTGCCCCTGCACTCGCGAATTGTACGGTGGCCACCGCTGTGGGGCCGGCACGCGCAAAACCGGGAACGGAGATGGTGAAGAGCACGCGGTCATCGTCGGGTCGCAAGACACCTTCGAGCGCACCCAGGAGAGGCATGGCACCGGTTGCAACCACACGAAAACGTACCGAGGCGGTAGTGGCGATTGCCAGAGGTCGCGGAACGCTCACCACAAAGAGACTGCGTGCCTCGCCCGACAGCCGTACCGGAGTGGCCACCGTCATCACCATCGTGTCGGGCGGCGCAGGCTGAGCGCGCTTCGCGGTCTGCGCGGTGAGAGGCGCAAGCGGACACACGAGCACGGCGCACAGCCTGAGGACTCGGCGACCGGATGTCATGGCCGGTATACGTCGAGCGTCACCGCGATCGTCGCGCCATACGTGGCGGGAAGGTCCGTCGTCCACGAGAGCTTCATGCGCAACCAGACCCGTCCAGACCACGGATCGTTGAAAAACAGTGGGATGATCCAGCGCGTATTAATCGTTGTGTTCAGAGTCGAAATGTCCTGCCATGTGGCGCTGCCTTGCGAGCGCCATTGCACATCGGTGCACGGCTTGCTACCGGTCACCAAGACGCAGCGCAGTTTGACTGTCGCATTGCGCCAATAGAAATCCGCTATTCGGGCCACCGTGAAATCCACCGAGACCGAGTCTGAGACAGGCGTCGACGCCCCTGTGGGGATGTCCTGGTAGTTCGAGAGTCGCGGCGACGGAAACAGCAGCGCCCCCGACGACAGGACAACCTGGGTCCCCTGAGCAGCAAGTGGTGCACTGAACGGCGCGACACACAGCGCTGCCGTCACGGCCTGCGCGGCTGAGCGCCTTCCACAACGCAGGAACGCTGCGCATATCCGCTCCCCACACCCCATGAGGTCAGCGCACCTCGTACTGGATCTGGCCTGCGGCGATTTCGTCGCCTCCAAAATCCAGCAGCGCCAGAATCACGTACCGTCCCTTGGGCAACACGGGCAGCGGGCTGCGCACGACGCGGCGAACGGCCGGCAACACGGGAAACATCGGCACATCGATGCGCTGCACCAACGAATTGTCCAGCCGGCGCACCTCGATGGCCGACTTCACGCGCAACTGGACCCCGCCGGAGTTGCGAAACGCAACGCGTATGTCGCGCGTCGCCGAATCCGTCGCTGCGGTCTTCGCATGCTTGACGAGCGTCAGCTCCTCAATCTCACCATCGCGGGCAAGGCCATTGGGCTCAACGTAGATCTTGACGCCGGTACGAACGGTGTACGTCAGCTGACGCCCAATGGAGTCTGGCGCCTGCTTGCTTTCCACGAACACAATGCTCCAGCAGCTCGACGTCCGCGCACCGGCGTCGGCGATGGAGACCCGAACGTTCGCCGATGCGCCGGGCTCCAGCCGAAGGGACCGCGGGAAGACCGTGAGCTGGGCAGCGCAGCTATTCGCCTGCGTACCGGCCTCGTAGAAACGATTCACGCCATCTTCCGCGCGATCCCAGTCTTCGATGGCCACCGAGGCTTGCACCACGCGATCGGCGTCGTTGCGAACACGAAACGTGCGTCCGTTGTCGCTTCCCGTCGATGGGGCGATGTACAGTTCAAGCTCTTCAATGGTCAGTTGTGCCTGAAGTGCGGTAGCGGACGCACAACAGGCGGTTGCCGCGAACAACGTAGAAAGCAACAGGCGACGGGACATGTGGGTTCTGAGATGAATTTTTGGTGGGTCGCTCAAGTTCGGTCGAGTACCGGTCGATACTCCCCAAGGAGCTCCTGTGAGCGGCCCCTCGCACACGAAAGACGCACGCCGGCCACCCGCGTAACGATTGGCCCGGCGGTGTACGGGCTCTGCATGCCACCGCGGGGAGCCCGACCTGTCGGGCTCCCCGCGAAAGCCTGCCTCACTGTGTGCCAATCAGTCATTCGACTGTCCTGCATGCGCGCGTGGGGTACCGCGTCATTCACTCAGACAGAAGCCATCCACAACAGTTCGAATGCATGCACTGATCGAGCGTGGAGCGAGCGAGCGCAGAGCGAGAACAGAGCTAGAGCGCGGTGATATTGAACGTCAACGGCAGGGTGTACGACCCCGGCCCGTCGGTCGTCCAGTTCCACTTCACGCGGAAGCACAGCTGCCGTTGGGCGCTTGCCGTGGCGGCGCCGCTGGCGATCATGCTCTGTGCGGCCGGCGTCGACGGCAGCGACGCGTAGGTGGCGCCGCAGGTGCCCACGACCGTGTTGGTGGAATAGGCAATATCGGCCGCCGACTTGGTTGATGACGTGAACGTCGACGTATACGTGAACGTCACGGAGTACAGCGTATTCGACTTCGCCGTAAGCACCGGGCCCGTGACCGACGTACCTACGCCGGCCCCTTCGCTGGCTTCAAAGTCCGCGACCGTCGGACCCGTGGCAGAGCTGATCTGCGTCGACGCCGATGACAACGCCAACTTCGCGGTCTTCGCGACGGTGGCCGTCAGGTTATGAACGACCGAGCAGGTCAGCGTGGTCGGCGACGACGGCGGTTCAACATTGCAACTCTGAGCCGACGCCGGCTGCGCGAGCACGGCAAGGACGATTGCCGAGGTAACGACGAGCTTCCGGTAAGACATGATAGCAAACTCCTGATGATGTGTATGTGATGGTGATGCCGGTGGCGAAACACTACGGGGAACGGGTGTGGTACCGAGCGCCATGGTGCTGCGAATGCGTGGCTTAGAGTGCGGTGATGTTGAACGTCAACGGCAGGGTGTACGACCCCGGCGCATCGGTCGTCCACGTCCATTTCACGCGGAAGCACAGTTGCCGTTGGTTGCTTGCCGTCGCAGCGCCGCTCGCGATCATACTCTGTGCAGCCGGCGTCGACGGCAGCGACGCGTAGGTCGCACCACAGGTGCCCACCACCGTGTTGGTGGAGTAAGCGATGTCAGCCGCCGACTTGGTGGACGACGTAAAGGTCGACGTATAGGTGAAGCTGACGGAGTAAGGCGTATTGGCCTTGGCCGTGAGGACCGGACCTGTGACTTGCGTACCCACGCCTGCCCCTTCGCTGGCTTCGAAGTCTGCGACCGTCGGTCCGGTCGCAGAGCTGATTTGCGTTGACGCCGAGGACAGCGCCAACTTCGCCGTCTTGGCGACGGTGGCCGTCAGGTGGTGGTTCACCGCGCAGGTCAGCGTGGTCGGCGAGGTCGGCGGTTGCACCGAACAGGTCTGCGCTGACGCGGTGGTGGAGGCAGCGGTAAGGGCGATTGCTGCGGCCAACGTTAGAGTCCGACGAGTCATATGAGGGGATCTCCTTGGGGGGTGCGGTGTCGCGCCATGTGTGGCGAACAGTCGCGCGTGGTTTTTTGCTGAACGCTAAAGTTTCTCAACGACCTGCCGAGACTC
>JANOPS010000504.1:0-5218 GCA_031421995.1 Gemmatimonadaceae bacterium | reverse complement strand
TTTCGACGATCTGCGTCGTGTGACCAAGCCCGCATAGACGATGACAACGACCGAATCTCGCGCGTTGTGTGAACCGTGGGTCGACGCCCGCCTTGGCCGACTCTCAAGCCGCGTGGTCATGGCGCCGATGACACGGAGCTTCGCCGGCGCGGGGAACGTAGCGACGGCAGCGATGGCTGAGTACTACGCGCGCCGGGCTCGACACCAAGTCGGCCTCGTGTTGACGGAGTCGACCGCGGTGCATCCCGTGGGCGACGGATTTCCGAACGCACCGCGGCTGCACACGCGTCACCAGGCCGAAAGCTGGCGTCGCGTTGTTGACGCGGTGCACGATGCGGGCAGTCCCGTGTTTTCGCAGTTGTTGCACTGCGGCAGGATCTCGCACGAGGATTTCACGGATGGAGCACAACCCGTGAGCGCGACCGGTCGCGCAGCGGAGGGGATCTGCCGTCGGAATGGTAAGCCGTATGCGCTGCCTCGGCGGCTCGAAGCGTGGGAGATGCCGTCGATCTACGAGCAGTTCGTTGACGCCGCGGCCCGAGCGTCGGCGGTCGGATTCGACGGTGTTGAGCTGCATCTGGGGCACGGGTACCTCGCCGACCAGTTCTTTGATGCGCGAGTCAATGATCGATCGGATGACTACGGGGGGAGCATCGCGAACCGCTGCCGTTTCGCCTTGCAGCTCACGGAATCCGTGCTGTCCGCTTGTGGAGCGGCACACGTGATGGTGCGTATTTCACCTTCGCGATGGATGGACGGATTGTACGAGTGGCCAGACGTCGAGGCCATGCTCGACTACCTGCTTCCGGCGTTTGACGCGCTCGGCCTTCGCATGCTCGATGTAAGTTGCGCTCGTGCAGACTACCAACAGACGTCCGGCCGGATCGTGCGCATGGTCCGGCCAAAGTGGCCCCATCTCTTGATTGCTGGTGCGTCGCTCGATCCCGAGGTGGCCCAAGGGGAGATCGACGCTGGGCTGCTGGATGCGGTCACCTACGGACAACTCTTGATCGCAAACGCGGATCTTGTCGAGCGCTTGCGGGATCGTCGACCACTCATTCCGTTCACGAACAGCATGCTTTCTCACCTGAATTAGTCGCT
Organism: Gemmatimonadaceae bacterium; assembly: GCA_031421995.1. Taxonomy (GTDB): domain Bacteria; phylum Gemmatimonadota; class Gemmatimonadetes; order Gemmatimonadales; family Gemmatimonadaceae; genus Gemmatimonas. The sequence continues at coordinate 4,117 of JANOPS010000504.1, read as the reverse complement.
CATGCGCCTCCTCGAACACCAGACCTTCGTCGTCACAGGAGCGACAGGATTCCTCGGTAGCGCATTCGTCCGGTTTGCGCTGGGTCGCGGTGCTGGCGTACATATCATCGCTCGACAGGGCACGGACCATCGCCGCCTGCGCGAAGTGAAGGATCGGTATGCCACGACCATAGGAGCGCTGACTGATCTAGGGACGATCGACCTCACGCTGCCGCAGGTGGATGCGTTTGTTCATTTCGCGGCCGCGGGAGTGAACCAGCGCTTCGATGACGTGGCGGAGCTCGTCAACACGAACGTCGTCGGGACCCTGAAGGCGCTTGCGCTCGCGCATCGCTTGAAGGCGACAAAATTTGTGCTGATCGGTACGAGCGCCGAGTACGGCGCGGGAGAGTTGCTGCGGGAGGACCACGCGCTGTGCCCCACCTCGGAGTACGGAGCCACTCGCGCATCAGCGTCGCTGCTCGCGCGCGCGTTCAGTGCTCGTCGAGGACTCGACGTCGTTATTGTGCGACCGTTTTCCGTGTACGGACCGTTCGAGGCATCCTATCGCCTGATTCCGTACGCCGTCACGCAGGGACTCGCCGGCGCTCCAATTCGTATTTCGTCCGGGCACCAAGTGCGCGACTACGTCTTCGTCGACGACGTCGCGGACGGCATTGCGCGGGCATGCATTTGCGAGACAGTGTCCGGCGAGGCTATCAACCTTTGCAGCGGGAGGACGATGAGTGTACGGGACGCGGTGACGATGGTCGCGCGACAAACTGGCGATCGCTCCATCATCGAAATGGACGTGGTGGAGGCGATCCCTGGAGAAATGTGGCGCACGTCAGGGAATCCATTGCGGGCGCAAACGGTGCTCGGATGGACTGCCACCACGTCGATGGCTGAAGGGATCGCGCGCACGATCGAGTGGAACAACCGCGCGAGCGACCATGGCTGAAGCATTTTCACTCGCCATCGACGCCATGTCGAACTTCGATCGGAGCTGGCGTTGTGCCTCTCCGTACGACGGTTCCGTCAATGCCTCAAGCACGTCGACGTTCAGCCCAGAGGGTTCGACGCTCTCATGTCGGGCGTAGTCCATCACTAGCGAACAGGTGCGGAGCCACCGACAAGGCGTCTCGGGGGTTGCGCGAAGTCTGTTGTCGATCGCGATGCTTCAGGTGCTCACGATCCTCGTCGGCTTGGTGAGGGCCAAGACCCTTGCCCTCCTGCTCGGTCCGGCGGAGTTTGGCATTGTGAGTACGATCGACCAAATCATGGTGATGGTGCTCACGCTCGGCGCACTCGGCACGCCGTTTTCGGCGCTCAAGTTCATCGCTCACGCGCGCAGCGAAGGTGACGAGGCGTTTAGGCGTACGGGATCCGGGTTTTTGCGGCTCATGCTTGCGCTGGGCGTTCTGACAACGCTGAGTGCTTCGGCGGTGGCTGGTTGGCGCCCGCAGTTGTTTAGCTCAGATCTGGCGCCTTACCAGTCCGCGCTTCGGCTGGCCATACTTGGCGTGCCATCAGCTCTACTCCTCATGCTGTTCGTCAACGCACTCGCTGCCGCACGTCGCGCAGTCGACGCGGCGACCATGACGTTACTCGCCACCGCAATCCTCGCCGGTTCCGCCGTGGGCGGCGCGTGGTGGCGCGGCGTTGGAGGGCTCTACGAACTCAGTGTCGTCGCTGCAGTTCTCACCACGGCGGGCGGATTGGTCTACCTTGCTCGCGTCCTGGGCATAAAACTAAACGCGCCGCATACCGGCATCGTGGCGTCGCTTCGGCGGCAACCAGCCATCGTCGGCTCCTCGCTATCCTTCTACGTGACGTTTGCGGCGATGAGCATCATGATGCTCCTCGCGAGGACTACCGTGCTGTCACGGCTCGGTGCCGCGTCTGTCGGTCACATGCACGCAGCGTTCAGTATTGCACTCACAGTTGGAGCGGTGCTGTATCCGCTCAGCACGCTCTACCTCGGCCCACTCGTGAACAGCAGCGGCGCGGCAAGTGAGAAGGCGCGAGTCACCGACGCTTATGTGGGCAAGATGTTACTGCTACTGCTCGTCGGAGCACTGCCACCTCTCATGTTTCCGGCGACGCTCGTGGGATTTCTTTATTCAGGCGCGTTTGTACCCGTGGCCGCAGTGCTCTGGCTGTTCGTACTTTGGCAATGCGTTTTTCAACTCGCCTACGTGTATCATCTGCTCTTGATTGGCTTAGACGATATGCTATTCGCGGCGACGGCACTCGTGAGCGGGTGCATCGTGGTTATGGGTCTCGCGGAGGTGCTGACCAGCCGGATAGGCCTTGGAGGAGTGCCACTCGCGCTCACCGTTGGCATGGCCCTCTGGGGCGCGGCGGTGACCGCGCGGCTGCGCCTTCGGCATCGGATTGGCGCGTCGCGGCGGGTGCTCGTACGCATCGCCAGTGTCGTACTCATGGTGGCACTTTCCGGATACGGCTTTGCCGGGCACATCGAAACGGGCTTGTCCCCGATTCTAGCACGAGTCGTCACGGCGACCTTATGGCTGTCGGTCCTTTGGTTGCTCATGGATCCGCAAGAGCGACACCCGAAGCTGTGGTTCGCAGCGCTCACGGGGGGACTCTCGGCGGGGGAGTCTCAGGAGCGTCCAGCGGAATCGACTGACGAGCGCCCTTAGCGAGTCTAGCCCGCTCGGTGCCGACGTGGCGCCGCCGCGCGCCGAGTTATACCTCAATCAACAGCCGCCTCGCGAACTACGTCGAGTGCGCGCGCGGCGAGGGTCTCCCACCGCAAGGATCGTGCGCGTTCGAGCGACAGCATCTGTAGTTCCCGCCTCAACGTTTCGTTCTCGATAACCGTGCCGATCGCGTCCGCTAGCGAGTCGATGCTGGGGTCGTCCACCATCTTTGCAAAACCGCGAGTGAGTTCGCCCAATCCTCCTCGGTTCGCCGCGACAACGGCTGTCCCACAGGCCATGGCTTCGGCGGTGGTCATGGACCAACCCTCGATGGAGGAGGGATGGACAAACACTTCCGCCGCCGAATAGATAGGGACTAGTTCCGAGTGCTGTGCGATCCGCCCGTCAGTCTGCACGACATCATCCAGGATCCCGAGTTCGCGGCAGAGTGGCTCCAATAGAAGGTTGTACTGGTTTGGTCCGAACAGGAGTAGTCCGTGAGGGATTTTCCTTTCACGCCTGAGCGCCGCAAAGGCCCGGAGCAGCATGGGAACGTTCCGGCGTGGCGAGCACTTACCCACAAACAGGATGTACGGCCGATCGCGTCCGAAGTAGCGGTGACGAACCTCTTTGAGCTGGTTGCGATCCGCGACCGGGCCGAAGGAGTCGTCTGCTCCCTGCGGGATGACGACGACGCGCTGCTCCTGTGCCCCGTACAACTCGATCACGGCGTCCCGGACCCAGTGCGATGGCACGATCACACGCTGCGCACGACGCGCGCAGTGAGCGTACAGCCGAGAATAGGTGTTGCGATACGTCCAGGAGTGCGTACCTGGATGGGCCTCATCGACGCTATGGGTTGCGACTACCGTTCGGCCACTGAAGCCGACGGGCGAGGTGTAGGCAGGGCCGAACAGGACGTCCACCTTCGAAAGTCTTCGGGATAGTTGCAGTGTCTCCCACGGAATTCCTTGTAGCGATGAGGCGAGGAGTACCGGACGAATTCTGGGGTGCAGGTCGCGCAAGTCCGCTGCCAGTTCTGTGCGAAGGAACAACGACACGTGGTCATCGGGCCGAAGCTTCGCGGACCAGTGCCGTAGTAGATACTCAACATAACGTCCGACTCCGAGCCGTTGCCCCGCCAAGCGTTGGCCATTGAAGCCGATGTGCATAGTTGAAGTCCGGTGGTAAAAGGGACACGGCTCACGTCCTCCGCACAGAGAAAATAACCTCGCCACCCGTGTGGCGCCGCGCTATTTTCTCTGTAGTTGGAAATGAGATCCCTCGCGAGCCGCGCAGAGGGGCCACGCATCTGCAATCTGGAACACCACCTTGCGCATCGGAGTGGATGCCACATGTTGGGCGAACGGACGGGGCTATGGCCGATTTGCGCGGGAGTTGATGCACGAACTGATCGCGCTCGCCCCTGAGCACGAATTCGTCTGTATCGGCGACGCGTCGGCCTTTGCCGC
>JANOPS010000503.1:0-2265 GCA_031421995.1 Gemmatimonadaceae bacterium | reverse complement strand
TCGTAGTGCGCGTTCGTCGCGTCGGGTGGCAGCACAATATTCTCCTCGTGCGCGATGATCGACGTGGGGTACTTGGCGAACAGTCCAGGGTACTTCGCCGCTGACCGCTCGCCGAGGTGTGTCTGATAGTTGAGGCCCACGGCAATCACTTTGGAAGGCGTTGCGGGTGCCAGCAACGTGACCGAGCGCATGGCCAAACGTTTCCCGGTGCGCGTACTATCGACCCACGGAGCATCACGCAGCTGGGCGATCATGTCGCCGTCCACGCGTCCGTACGAGGTTTGCCCATTGCTGCTATAGCGCACAAACGTCGCCGTCTTCGGCGCCGGTTGGGCCGACGCCAGACCGCCACACAGGCTAAGGAGCATGAACAATGCACTGGGGCGGAATGGTACCGGGGCTTTGGGGATGAGCGGGCGCACAGGAGTGACTCCACTGGAGGGATGAGTGCCGGGAGAAGGGGATATGTTCGCGCTCCCGACAGCTGGACGCTAGCCCGCGTCGGACCGGGCTGCCCCTGAACGTCACGCATCGGGGAATTTCTTGCTCGGGGGGCTATTGCGACGTACCCCACCACCACATCGTCCTTCCACCATGGACATGTCATTTCAGGTCAGACGCCTCGCGCCGATTCCGCTGCACGTGCCCGGTCTCTCAACGATCAGGCTACTGCTCGGGCTGGTGCTGGTCTGCGCCGGATGCGCACCGACCCCACGGCCGGCCCAAAAGCGAGCGCCTGCAACCGGCGCCGAACGGGTCCTGATCGTCATCAATTCACGCAGCGCGGCAAGCGATTCGATTGGCCGCTACTATGCGAAGCGTCGCGGGATTGCACCGACGCATATGCTTCGCCTGCCGCTGCCAGTCGAGGATGAGATCAACGAGGTGGCCTTCCAGACCGATCTGGTCTCGCCTGTTCGCGCCGCAATCGCCTCACTGCCGGTACGCATCGATTTCATCGTGCTTGCCGGCGACGTGCCAATTCGGGTGGCGCGCAAGAACGGGTACAGCGTCGACGCACTGCTGTCGGGGATGAACCTGGCGATCGCCCCCATGGTCGGCATGGATTCTGTGTGGCTGTCCCGGTACCACAATCCGTACTACAACGCCGATGTGCCCTTCTCCAGTGATAGGTACGGGATCTTCCTGGTGACGCGACTTGCCTGTGCCGTCACCGCCGACTGTCTGGCGCTCGTCGACCGCGCAGCCAGTGCGCGCGCCGCCCGTGGGCCTTTTTTCTTCGATGCAACGCCGCTGCGCCCCGCGATCGACGGATACGCGGCAACCAATCGCCTGCTCTATGCCGCTGCGTTCCGCCTGCAAACGAAGACATTCGACATCCAGATCGACACAACCCCCGCGTTCGTTGCGCCCGGTGGTCCAGTCATGGGCTACGTCAGTTGGGGGAGCAACGACAGCAACTTTGACAGTCTTGCCTACCACTCCGTCCGGTTTCTTCCCGGCGCGCTCGCCGAGACGTTTGTGTCCACGAGCGCACGCACCTTCGGCCCGACCGTCGGCGGACAGAGCCGCATTGTTGATCTCATTGCCCAGGGCGTGACGGGGGTGAAGGGGTACGTCAGCGAGCCGTACACCATCGCGCTCGCCAATCCGGATATTCTGTTCGACCGGTATACACGTGGTGCAAATCTGGCCGAATCGTTTTACGCCGCGTCGTTTATGGTGTTGTGGAAGGACCTGGTGGTGGGCGACCCGCTGTGCGCGCCGTATGCCATGTTTCCCGAACCCTCGTTTGACCGATAGCGTCGCAACACGCAGCACTCACGCAGGTCCACTCACACGGAGACGTCGATGCCCGGCCGCCGCTCGCTCCTGCTCAGCGTAGTCACCCTCGCGCTTGTCACCGCCGTCCCGCCGGCCAGTTCGCAAACTACGCAAGGTCGCGTAACCCCGGACACGCCGCGTCCTATCGACGCGGGCGCAAGTCTGTGGGCCGAGGAACTGACATTCATGGAGATCCGCGACCTGGTCAAGGCCGGCACCACCACCATTATCATCGGCACCGGTGGCGTGGAGCAGAACGGCCCGTATGTGGCCGGGGGAAAGCACAACTTCGTCCTGCAGACGGTAATGCCGTACATCGCGCGGACCATCGGGAACGCGCTGCTGGCACCGATCGTCAAGTTCGTGCCTGAAGGGCGCATCGATCCGACGCCCAGCGGACATATGCAATTCGCCGGCACGATCAGCCTCGAGGCCGCCACGTTCGAAGCGCTCCTCACGGACATCTGTCGCAGTTACGCC
>JANOPS010000502.1:0-8696 GCA_031421995.1 Gemmatimonadaceae bacterium | reverse complement strand
GATTCTCGTCGGCCTTTCCGAGGTTGGGTTGCTCGAGGATGAACGGCATGCCGAGCACGCCTTGCCAAAAGTCAATGGCCGATTGGCGCGTCGAGCCGACCAAAGTGATATGATGTACGCCCTGCACCTGAATGCGCTTGGCCATTGAATGCTCGCTTGCTGTTGGAGGATGTTGCTCACCGAGTGTTGAAGCTACGCCGATGAGGGCGTCCAGCCGGCGGCCGCGTACGGCCGACCTTGCCGAAGCCGCGGACTTGCTCCACACGAAACGAAGGATTGCCGTGTTCACCTTCCCACACGAATTTTACGGACAGGGAGGCGATTGTATAGGGTTGAGCTTCACGAGCGAGATCTCCGAGGGAAGGTGGGAATTCTGACTCACTCCGGCACACACGTCGTCCCCGACAGCCGCTCGGTCAGACCTCGTGCTGGGGACCGCCACGCGTGATGAGGCTGATGGTCCGTACGACGACGGCGGCCGCGGTGAGAGCAAGAAACGTGGCGTGGGCGCCGCGCGTGCACAACATCGAGCCGCACGTGGACGCTCGCATGGCGCCCAGTGAGAGCATGCGCCATAATACGCTGTCCTCAACCCTCGCTACTCTCGTGTCCGATCTCGCGAACGACCTGGAACGCACTCTCGGTCCGCACTACCGTATTGTCCGCGAACTGGGTGGCGGCGGAATGTCGCAGGTATTCCTCGCCGTCGAAGTTGCCCTCGACCGCGAGGTGGTCATCAAGGTGCTGCCGTCACATCTGGCGGTCGGAGTCAGCATCGATCGGTTCCGCCGGGAAATGCAGCTCGTGGCCAGACTGCAACATCCGCACATCGTGCCGGTGCTGAGTTCCGGGACGGCGGGCGACCTGTTGTACTACATCATGCCGTACATCAAGGGCGAATCGCTGCGGGCGCGATTGCAGCGCGATGTCGCGATGCCCGTGGAGGAATCGGCGCGCCTCCTGCGCGAAGTGGCCGATGCGCTGAGCTTTGCACATGCGCAGGGCGTCGTGCATCGCGACATCAAGCCGGACAACGTGATGTTGTCGAGCGGACATGCGTTGGTGACCGACTTCGGTGTCGCCAAGGCCCTCGGTGTCGGTGATACCGGCCGGGACGGCGGCCTCACTTCGGTGGGAATGGCGTTGGGGACGCCGATGTACATGGCCCCCGAGCAGGCGATGGCGGACCCGCACGTGGATCATCGCGCGGATTTGTATGCGCTCGGTGTGATGGCGTATGAGATGCTGGCCGGTCAGCCGCCCTTCGTGGCAGCGACACCGCAAGCACTGATTGCGGCCCACATGACCCGCACACCGGAATCACTGCGCGTTGCGCGATCGACCGTACCGGAGGCCTTCGACGAATTGGTGCAGCGACTGCTCGCCAAGCGTCCCGAAGACCGCGTGCAGCACGCCGCCGATCTGCTGCCCGTACTCGATCGGCTGTCGATCTCGACTGGCGTGTTGTCGGCGGCGACGCCCTACGTGACGTCGGCATCAAGTGCGCCACCCAAGCCGTCACGCGATGTGGCGTCGCTGGCGGCGCCCCTAGGCGGTATGCTGCTCATGCTGGCGACGGCGTGGGGAATACGGAACTCGCTAGGCCTTCCCGACTGGGTGGTCGTCGCCGGAGTCGCGTTGGTGTTGCTCTGCGTGCCGTTGACCCTTCGCATCACGCGCAAGCGCGCGAGTGCACCAGGCTCGCTTGTTGCGCACGCGTCGTCGTCGCGCGGTCTGATGGCCGCCGGACTCGTGTCGATTCTGGGACTCGGTGCGGCGGCCGGTGCGTTCACAAGTCTCCGTGCGGCGGGTATCGGACCGTTCGCGACACTGCTCACCGCCGGAAAGTTGAACGCGCGCGATCGCATCCTGATCGCGGAGTTCGGCAATTCCACACCGGACACCTTGCTCGGCGTGGCGCTCACCGAAGCACTGAGCATCGATCTCTCGCAGTCGAAGGTTGTGCGGTTCATGTCGCCCACCGAAGTACGCGACGGATTGGCGCGCATGCAGCGTGACACCAAGACACGCCTCGTTCCAGAAGTGGCGACCGAACTCGCCGCGCGCGAGGGCGTGAAGGTGGTGGTGGCCGGCGATGTGGCACCGTTCGCCGGCGGCTTCGCGCTGTCGGCGCGCGTGCTCGATGCACAGGGCACCACGTTGTACGCCACGCGCACCACCGCGAATGCCGCCAGTGAGATCATCCCGGCCATCGCCAAACTCTCGCGCACGCTGCGGGAAGCGATCGGTGAATCGCTGCAGAGCATCCGTGCCACACCGGCGCTGGAGCAGGTGTCCACGTCCTCGCTTGAGGCGCTCCAGCTGTATTCCAAGGCGATTCGCAGCCAGCGCGCGGGAGAAGAGCAAGATCGCCTGCCACTGTTCCGTCAAGCGGTGGCGCTGGACTCGACGTTTGCCATGGCCTGGCGCGGCATGTATGCGGACCTGAACAATCTGCGAGGCGATCCGGCGCAGCGGCTCGACGCCGTGGAACGGATTTTTCGGTTCAAGGATCGGTTGCCTGCGCACGAAGCCCTGCTCGCCGAGGCCCTCTATGCAAGTACATCCGGTGATCTGGAGCGCGCGGTGGAGTCGTACCGGCGTATCGTGGCGTCGTGGCCCGATGACATGGCGGCCCACAACGGTGTGGGACTGTACCTGCGCTCGCTCGGACGATTTGCCGAATCGGAGCAAGCGCTGACGGCGGTGGTCGACGCGGGCACGGCGTCGGCGAGTTCGTACTACAACTTGGTCACCACGCTCATACCGCAGGAGAAGTTTGCCGCTGCCGAACGCACGTTGACGCTGTTGCGCGAGCGATATCCGAAGTCACCGCAGCGTTGGCAGGCAGGGTATTTTCTGGCCGCTGCGACCAACAAGTTCGAGGTGGCGCTCGCGATGGGAGACTCACTCACTCGAACGGGCAACGCTGGCTATCGCTACTGGGGACACTTGTATCAGGCCGAAGTGTTTTGGCTGCGCGGGCAGGTGGCCGCGGGTCAAGCCAGCACGCGCGCCGCGCGTCAGGCGCAGCTGGACCAGCGCAATCCGGGCACGGCGCTTCGCGAACAGCTCTGGGAGGTATGGATCAACCTGCAGTTGCGCGCCGATTCTGCATCCGCGCGCGCGCAAGTTGACGCAGCCCTGGCGGCAACCAAGTTCGATAGCCTGCCGCTCGCGAGCCGTCCGTGGGGAGATGTCGTGCGGTTGCGCGCTGGGTTGGGACAACTGGCCGAGGCCCGTCGCGTGATCGACCAATACGAGAAGTCCATGCCCGAGCTGTGGCGCAAAGATGATGCGTCGATGGAGCGCGCCATGGCACAACTGGCGCTGGCGGAGGGACGCCCTCGCGACGCGCTTCCCCTCGCGCGCACCGGCGCGGAAAGCTGCATGGGCTGCACGAGCGACTTGATCGGACAGGCGTTCGAGAAACTCGGCCAAGTCGACTCGGCAATCGTCGCGTACGAACGCGCACTGCTGCCACCCGTGTACGGATCAGGGTTTCAGAATTGGCGGCCTGCGGTCATACCACGCGCGATGTTCCGTCTTGGCGAGCTGTACGCACAGCAAGGCAAGAAGCAATTGGCGCGCGATCGCTATGCATCGTTCCTGGACCTTTGGGAGAAGGCCGATCCCGCGTTGCAGCCCGCCGTGCGCTCGACGCGCGAGCGGATGCTGGCGCTGGTCGGCGAGCGATAGCGACGATTTCAACCGTGGTACGTCGGCAGACCCGTCGCCACGGCCGGTTCCACAACGACGCGCCATCATCGCGCCGCCACCCTCGGGGTCACCGCGATGGGCGCAGACGCACGCAGCGCTGCGAGCTGACGTGCAGCCCGCTCCACCTCGCGCTGCAGAGACGGATCAGCGTCCTTCCACAGTTCGATGAACTCGGCGAGACGTTTGATCGCCATCGCGGTGTCACCCCGCTGCGCGTGCAGCTGGCCAAGCCGCTGAAGGATGCGTGCACGCCACAACGCGTCGGACGACAGCCGGAACGGATCACCGGTGGTCAGATAGCGCTCGTAGACCGCGACCACGGAGTCGGGTTGATGCGCCAGCTCATAGGCGCGTCCCAGCCATGGCAACGCACAGACGCGGCAGGTGTCGAGCGCCACGTACATCATGGACGTGCTGGCCGCTGTGAACGCGGCGATGGCGTCGGCCGCGCGGCCTTCCGAGATCGCCACGGCGCCGCGCGCATATTCGAAGTCGAGCGCGCGCGCGCGACGAATATCACCGCTATCGTCATGCTCGACAGCACGCTCCATGTCCACCAACACGCGTCGCGCATCGGACGAGCGTCCCGCCAACGCCAGCGCCAGTACCGGTCGAATGGGTCGATTCGCTGGATCGACATCGCGGTACCTCGCGTTCGTGATAACGCGCTGCAAGCGCTGTCGCGCGGACGAGGTGTCGGCGACGAGTAGCATTTCTGCCATGGCCGAAAATGACTCCACCCCTGTGCGCACGTCGGTCATGTAGATCTCCCAATCGCCGCTGCGCACGCGCGATGCCTGGACGGTCATGGCCAAGGCCAGCTGACCCTTGGCCATTCGACTCGCCGCCAGAATCAGCGGTGTGCCAGGGTCCGACCCTGAGAGCGGAATAGCGTAGTGCATTGCCGAATCGTAGGCAAACGTCGCGGCGTGAAGGCGAGCCATCAGGTTACGCGCCGAGCGCGTGGAGTTGACCCACGTCGAGTCGTGCGCCTCGCGCAAACGCTGGCGAGCGAAATCGAGCGCCTTGGCGCCGTGCCCCTGATACGTCCACGAATTGACGGGGTTCGGTTTGACCACGCCGAGGCGTCCCATTTCTTCGTCAACTCTGTCGAACTGGCCAAGCGAGAATCTGTACGCGGGCAGCTGGTTCAGCGCCATCGGATTGCGGGGATTCAGGCGCAGGACCTCGTGAGCCTCGGCGATCGCCCGCTCGTAGTCACGCTGGTTCCCATGCAGCATCATGCGGATCACCAAGCGACTTTCCTCGTCAGTCGACCGGTCGCTGAAACGTTCGGCGGCGCGAAACGCCGCCAGCGATTCCCGCGTCAAGCCCAGATTGAAGTACGCCGCGCCAAGGCGTCGGTGGGCCATGGCGAAGGTCGAGTCCGCCGCGATCGTTTCCCTGAGCAGCGCGAGCACGTGCGGTGGCTGCTGTCCGTGTATGCGCGATTCCTCCTGCGCGTGCGTGAAGAGTGCGAGCGCCTTGAGCGATCGTGTGGTGACCTGTTGCAGCGGCAGGATATCCGCCAGAGAGTCACGCGATTCACCAAGACGACGGCGCAGCGCCCGCGCCAGCCGATCGACCGCCGCGATCAGCGCATCACCCGACGGCGCGGTTTCGGTGATCGACGCCAACTCGCCACCCGGAACGGTCGTGACGCGGGACGTCAAGACAAACCCGCGACCGATCGGCCGCAGATCAGTCAGCAACACCGCTTCGTAGCCACTGCGCACGGCGATTTCGCGCGCGACCGTATCGCTGAGGCGCGTATTGATCGGCAGCAGCATGCGGCGAAGCGTCTGGTCCTGTGCTTCGCGTGTGACCACGCGGATGGATCGCGTTGCCGCAAGCGACGATCGAAGCAGCTCGGTGATTGCGCGCGCATTCAGACTGTCGCCCTCCGGCGCTTGGACATCAGCGACCAGCAACTCGTCGCTGGCTGCCACCTGTCCGGACTCGGTCAACGAGCGAACATCAAAGTTCCGCGCCGCCGAGACGACCAAGGCGATACTTGCCATGGCTGCAGTTGCCAGGGCGAATCGTGCCGGCCACGAGCGACGCGGAACGGACGCCGCCGCAACCGCGCTTCCCCGATTGCTGGTCGTCGAGTTGTTTCTCGTCGCCGCGATGTCGACAGCGTCTGACCTACCTGCCAACGATGGTGCGTCGACACGGCCTTCAGACGGCGTGGGATCACCAGAGCGTTGAAGGGCCTGCCCGATCGCTTTGGTCTCGGTGGAGGGTTGCGCACCGTATTCACGCAGGAGCCGCTCGCAGAAGGCCTGATACAGTTGCAGCGCCCGCGCGCGATCACCGAGGGTCGCCAGCTGCCCAAGCGCCCGCCGGAGCGCGATTTCGTCGTCCGGCGCCAGTGCGACCGCACGACGAATCGCCTCGATGGCGGCGGCGGGATCCCCTGCCGCCGTCTGATCCGCAACCAACCACATCGCTCGGCTGCCCATGGCGCGAAGGCGCTGGCGCTCACTCTCGAGCCACTGTTCAAACTCGGGAGCCGCCCCGGTCACAAAAAACGCCTCAAGGAAATCGCCTTGATACAGATCGAAGGCGGCGCGCGCGTCTCCGGCAGCCAGGGCCGTCAAAAAGGCGGTGACATCAAACCAGAGCGCATCGGGATCGACCCCGATCTCTTCCTCGCCACGGCTGCGTACCACGCTCTCTCCCAGGTCGCGTCGCAGCACGTACGTGGCCTGGCGAAGCGCACCGCGGGCGTGGTCGCCATCCAGTTCCGGCCAGAACAGCGACATGACCTGGTCGCGACGGCGAAAGCCGGCACCATTGGCAGCCGCCAGATAGATCAGCAGGCCGAGGCGCTTGGGTTGCGACAAGAGGGGATGATCCGCCCCGTCGTCCGTGCACAGCGACAGTCCGCCCAGGGTGCGCAGTCGCAGCATAGGTCCTCTTGATCCGGATTGATCGCCGTCGTCTCGTCACGCGAAGGTGACGACGGTGAAATCTCGCAGAGGGGTGAATCTATGCGGCACGGGTCTGCCCGCCAGCCTACGGCGCGGTACCGGCGCGGAGCCCGTTCCCCGATGGCGAAGCAGATGCGCCACCAAACGACGGCGCTTTTGTGCGCGGTGACGCTCACGTAACGCTCCGGTGATGCCTACCGGGTAGATCGGGAGCACCGGCTTCGCCGGCTCGCCGGAGTTTCGTGATGGCCAGGTTCCTCGGGGAGGAGAATCCAGCACCCGTGCATGTGACCAACTGGTTCGTCGAGTTGAAGGAGCGTATCGCCGCAGCAAGGAGGACACCCTGATGCGGTGGCGTCGACGCTGGCACCCCATACGCGTCGCAGCGTTGCTCTTCGTGACAGGAACTGGGGCGCTGCCCGCACAAGCCCGGCCCCCATTGATCATCACGGGGCGCGTCACGTCAGATCAGCAACGGCCGGTGGCCGCTGCAATCGTGGACATCACCCCGCCTGGCCTCTCGGTGTTGACGAACGAGATGGGGCGCTTCACCCTGTCGCTTCCCTCGACCGTTGCACGCGGCCAGCGCTTGGACGTTCGTGCACGCGCCATCGGTTTTCGGTGGCAGTCGCGAGTCATCGTCGTTGGCGACAGCGCACTGACCATCGACTTCGTATTACCAACGGATATCAATCGGCTTGAAGAAATGGTCGTCACCGGCACGATTGGCGCGACGGCAAAACGCAACCTGCCATTCACGGTTGATCGCGTCAGCGCTCCGGACCTGCGCGTGCCGGCCACGGACCCGCTCTCGCAGCTAGCAGGAAAAGTGCCAGGCGTGCAGATCACGTCCTTCAGCGGACGCCCGGGCCAGCAACCCGATGTGCTGCTGCGCGGACCGCGATCGATCAACGCGTCGGGACGCGGACAAGGGCCGCTATACATTCTCGACGGGGTGGTCATCAACGGCGCGCTCCCCGATCTCAATCCGCAGGACATCGAAAGCATCGAGATCGTGAAGGGCGCGGCCGCATCCACGTTGTACGGGTCACGCGCCGGGAACGGCGTTATCCAGATCACCACCAAACGCGGCACCGCAACCACCGAAGGCACTCACCTCGCGACGCGAACCGAATATGGCGAGAGCGGCATCCCGCGTGATTTTCCGCTCGCTACGCGACACTTCCTGCTGAGTAGTGACAACGGACGCTTCTGCGCGCGGGTGAGCGGATATCTCGACTGTGCGCGCACGCTCGATATCGCGGAGGAGGCCCGGCGCATCAACGAACAGGCGACCGGCCAACTCACGCTGCCGCCACAGCTGTTCGTTCAGGATTTTTCGAGCTTGTCGGCGCCCTCCAAGGCGCAATCGCGAGGCCTGTTCCAAGTCAATCCATGGCCGCGTGAATTCGACGCTATGGACGCCGCGAAGACCAACAGCCAGTACGTGTCGCAGAACGTCGACCTGACCGGCCGGTCGGGGGCGATCAGCTACTTCGCCAGCGCCTCGCATGCGGTGCAGGACGCCCCGTTCGTATCGGTTGACGGGTTCAGTCGCCAGTCCGTGCGACTGAATGTCGACCATGCCGCGAACGACCGACTCCACATCGGGTTCTCGACGCAGTTCAGTCGGAACCGGAGCGGTGGGGCGAACCTCGAGGCCGCATCGGCGCGAGGTTTTTCAGACCTGCTGCGGGTCCCCGCCGGTATCGACCTCACGCAACGCGACTCGCTGGGCCGTCTGTTCGTACGTTCCAATCCGCTCAGCTATGGCTCCACGTACGGCAATCCGCTGTACGACTTTGAGGTGGATCGTCAAACCAACGAGGGTACCCGGTTCATCGGCGGGCTCAACGCACGGTATGCGCGTGGCGGCCTCGCGATCGAAGGCCACGTTGGCGCCGACAAACTCGATGCAGGCTTTCTCTTTCAGCGACCACAAGGGTACCGGAGCTCCCGGCCAACCGGAACGCCACCCCCGACGCCACCCCCGAGCGTGCTTCAGCGGTTCAGCGAAAGCCAACAGGCGTACAACAGCGG
>JANOPS010000501.1:0-6161 GCA_031421995.1 Gemmatimonadaceae bacterium | reverse complement strand
CACGGAGGCTGCAGCGCAGCGCGCGATCGAGGCGGTCCTGGAAGAAGCCGCAGAACCCCTCTTCGTGGCCATCGCCCGCCTGGAGCTGGCCGCAGACGCGCTGCGTGGCAGCGCGCTGGATACGCGACTTTCCGACTGGCGACGTTGGGTCGACGCGTTCCGCGAGGTGTTCGTCGCGGCGGACGGAGGGTGGAGGAGCGTCGGGAATAGGGAGTAGGGGGTACTAGCGCCGGCGCCCCTACTGGCCTCCACAATCACACCCCCCCGGCGCCTTCGCCTTCGCCTTTCGCAGCGATTGCACCACACGCCGCGCGACGAATACGGCGGCGAGGAACACGATTGACGCGACAACGAGCGTTTGCAGCATGGCGCTAACCTCCGTAGCCAAGGGCGCGTCCGCCAGCATACACCATCCACGCAGCACCGTACGCCAGCACCAACATGTAGCCAAACTGCAACGCGGCCCACCCCCAGCCGATACGCCCGCCACCGGCTTCGCGCACGGTGACCGCTACCGTGCTGATGCACATCAGCGCGAACACATAGAATACCATCAGCCCAACCGCAACCAGCGGTGTGTACACCGGCTGACCGGTCACCGGATTCATCTCTTCGACCAGTCGGGTTTGGAGCGCTTGCGCGTTCTCTGATGTATCGCCGACACCGTAGATCGTGCTCATGGTGGACACAAACACCTCGCGGGCAGCGAAACTGGACACGATCGACACACCAATCTTCCAGTCGTACCCCAAGGGTCGCACCACCGGCTCAATCGCGTGTCCGATGCGACCGAGCACTGAGTTCGCGAGCTGCTGCTCCTGTTGTGCGGCAACGCTCAACGACGGATCCGTTGTGGATTTTGGATACGTAGCCAAGGCCCAAAGCAGAATAGACAGCGATAGAATCACCGTGCCGGCGCGACGCAAAAACAGCTGGCAGCGCTGCATGACCGACACCGCGAGCGACTTGAGACTGGGCCACCGATACGGTGGGAGCTCAAGGATCATGGGCCGAACGGGACCCTTGAGCAGCGTCTTCCGAAAGATCGCCGCCACGGCAAGTGCCACCAGGGTGCCGAGCAGGTACATGATGAGCATCGTCACCCCTTGCAGCGTGACGCCAGGCAACACTGACGTCGACGGAACGAAGGCGCCGATCAGTAGCGTGTAGACCGGCAAGCGCGCCGAACAACTCATCAGCGGCACCACCATGATCGTGGCAAGGCGATCCTTGGGATCCTCTATGGTGCGGGTCGCCATGATGCCCGGAACGGCACACGCATACCCGGACAGCATCGGGATAAAGCTCTTGCCGTGCAAGCCCACACGGCGCATCACGCGATCCATCAAGAACGCGGCACGGGCCATGTAGCCCGAGTGTTCAAGGATGCCGATGAACGCGAACAGAATGGCAATCTGTGGCAAGAACACCAGCACCGAGCCGACGCCCGCGAACATCCCATCCACGACGAGGCTCTGCAAGTCGCCCGGCGGCAGCAACCCACCGATGGTCCGCCCCGCGACTCCAATGAACGTTTCAATGCTGTCCATGAGCGGCGTCGCCCAAGAGAAGACCGCCTGAAACACCACGACCATGAGCAAGAGGAATACGAGCGGGCCCCATACACGATGCAGCGCGACCGCGTCGATCCTATCACTGAGTGTCAGCAGCGCGTTCACACGGCGCGTGACGGTGCGAGACATCACCTGCGCGATCCATCCGTAGCGGACTTCGGCTTCGAACCGTCCCGGCACGAACCCCGCAGTCCGCAGCGATTCCGCGGCGCGGTGAATCGAACCTTCTATGCACGGAACACGGGCGACGTGTGCTTCGGGGTGTTCCACGCCAAGCAGACGCAGTGCTTCCATGTGCGCAGCCACGGGCGCAAAGCCATCGCCAATCAGGCACTCCGCGAGCGGACCCAGCGCGACGTCGGCGATCTCGGGCAGCGCAAATTGCCGAGCGGGAGCGGGAAGCGTGGCGGCAATGGCAATGGCGCGCTTGAGCGGATCGATTCCCTCGCCGCGCATCGCAACCGTCGGGACAATGGGCACGCCAACTTCGTGGATGAGCGCCGGGATATCGATGCGTATCCCCTCGCTTTCCGCCATGTCATACTGATTCAACGCGATGACGACCGGTATCCCAAGCTCAAGGACCTGACTCGCCAAGAACAGGTTGCGTTCAAGGTGCACCGCATCGACCACGACCAGCACAACATCCGGTCGCCAGCGATCCTGATCTCGGCCGAGTAGCACTTCCAAGGCAATGCGCTCGTCAGGCGATCCGGCCGAGAGGGAGTAGCTACCGGGGAGATCCAGTAGGACGACGCGTTTTCCGTCGTGCCCCTTGAAGGTCCCTTCGACCCGTTCGACGGTTACCCCAGCGAAGTTGCCAACCCGCTGACGCAAGCCGGTGAGTGCGTTGAAGAGGGTAGTCTTGCCCGTATTGGGGTTGCCGATAATGGCAACGCGCAGGGCGTCTTTCGCGACGGGGACCGTAGCGTTCTGCCCCCCCGAGTTCTCGGGGGGCGCGGCGGGGTGTGCGTGCAGCGAAGTCATGATTCCTTCGTTGCTGCGAGCGTGAAGGCGAGCGTGACGGGGAGCGTGACGGGGATCCTCACGGCGATCCTTGGCGAGGACGTCACAACACCCCGCGCCTCGCGCGTCAGGCGCGCGGGGCGAGCGGCTGAACCGTGATGCCAGCCGTTAACGCAGAGCCAAGTGCCAGGCGCGTCCCGCGGACGTCAATCAGCATCGCATGCCGCGTGTTGATCACGCTGACGTCGGTTCCTTCGCACAAGCCAAGCGCGCGCAGACGGCACGCCTCGTCCGCAGCGCAGCCGATGTCGACCACAGTTGCCCGGCTTCCTGCGCTGCAAGCCGCCAACGCACAGGTTCGCTGTGCAGGCGCTGGCAACTGCTGCTGGTCGAAGGTAGGAAGCTGTTTGGCCACGATGTTAGATGAGAATGGTTCTCAAAGCGTATGACTGAGTATACACAGGAAGCGTGGGGATGTGCAATAGGGAGTACTGTACTCGGGTAATGAGTTCGCGCGATGTGGTTCTGGTCGGGCCGCATCGCACTCGCCAGAGGGTCCGTCTTTGCGACTGCACGGGACTCAGCCGATCGCCATCGCATTACGGCCGCGGCGCGCGACGATCAGCCCGATGCCGATGGTGAAGACGGTCATGGCGATGATTTGCGCTGTCGTGAGCCCCGCATTCGTCTGGTCGTCCTTGGCACGGAAGAACTCGATCACGAAGCGCTCGACCCCTGCCAGCACGCACCATACGCCAAACAGCCATCCCTCCTGAAAGCGGTGTTTCCTGAGGCGCCACAGGATGGCGAACATCACGAAGCCAAGCACCACTTCATACAGCTGTGTGGGATGGACTGCGACCACGGTGGTGCCCGGCGTGCCCGGCGGAAAGGTGGCGCCGAACTGCGACGTCATGACGGACACGGTTGACGGCGGTGCGCCCTCGGGGAAGCGAGCGGCGAACGGTCCGCTCCACGGGCGGCCGTAGTCATCACCGACGGCCCAACAGCCCGAACGTCCTACCGAGTACCCAGCGGCGATGGCAATACCCGCCACATCGGCGATGCGAAGGAAGATCAGTTTCTTGTACTTGATGGTGGCCCAGCACAGCGCCACGGAACCCATGAACCCGCCCCAGAACACAAAACCACCGCGACTGAAAAACGCCGATGGATCGCCGGTCAGCACGACATAGTAGGTCTTCGCACCGATCAGGGTGCCCAGCAGTGCGGCCATGACGATGTCCGGCATGGCGTCGGCTTCGGCGTTCTGCCCTCGACGCCAGAATTCTCGTTGGCACACGATCTGCGCGATCGCAAAGGCGGCCAGCACCGCCAAGCCAAAGCCGGTGAGCTCGATCGGCCCGAGGTGAAAGACCGTCGGATGATGAATGATGCCGTCTGGATTCATGAGGGACTCGGTAGTGTGCGTGCGGGCGTCAGCCCCGGAATAGACAACGATGCCTGCGCGGTCAGCGAGGGAGCAATCCGCTCACCAGCCGCAAATCGATAGAGCCCCGCCGCGGCGATCATGGCCGCGTTATCTGTGGCCAGTCGCGGCGACGGCGCGAACACGGTCGCCCCACGTCGCTCGACCCGCGCGCGAATCGCCTCTTGCAGCGCCGTGTTACAGGCCACGCCGCCACCAAGCACGATCCGCGCGCGCCGAAACTGCCGGACCGCGCGTTCAACTTTTTCGGTCAACGTGCCGACCAGCGCGTCCTGAAAGGCACGCGCAATGTCTGCTCGTGATGACTCGATGCTCCCATCCTTTTCAGCAGCACGGACAGCCAACAACACCGCGGTCTTCAGTCCGCTGAAGGAGAGGTCATAATAATCGTCATCCCCCGGCACCGCGCTCGCACGCACCATCGGTTTCGCAAATCGTCGGGTCGTCGATACCACTTTCTGTGCGAGGAGCTCCAACGGACGACCACCAGGGTACGGCAGCCCAAGCAGTTTCGCCACTTTGTCGAAGGCTTCGCCGGCCGCATCGTCGCGCGTCTGCCCGAGCAGTTGATAGGTGCCCCACGCGGGCACGTCGAGCAGCATGGTATGGCCGCCGCTCACCAACAGCGCCGTGAAGGGCGGTGCCGCGTCCGGGTGTTCGAGCAGCGTGGCGAACAAATGCCCCTCGAGATGATGCACCGGAACGACGGGAACGCCGCTGGCAAAGCCCAGTGCCTTCGCGTAACTCGTGCCAACCAGCAACGCGCCAACGAGTCCGGGCGCATGGGTCACGGCAATCGCATCCAGGTCACCGAGTGTCACGCCCGCCTGATCGAGTGCTGCTTGTACCGTGGGCACGATGCCGGTGAGGTGTTGGCGACTCGCGATTTCAGGAACCACACCGCCAAAGAGCTGATGAACGTCTTGCGAGAGAATGACCAGCGACTGCATCATGGGATGCGAGACGCTGCCCGTGACGATCGCTGCCGACGTTTCATCGCACGACGTTTCGATCCCCAGGATGCACGGCATCAGGGCTTCGGTTCGGCGAGCAGTTGCGTGAGCAGCGTCCGGTTCCCACTTGAGTTCCAGTCATCGGCGCCGCTCCACTTGCGATAGATCTTGCCGTTCCGGCCGATAATAAACGTCTCGGGAACACCGCTGGTCCGATAGATCGCGCTCAGCACACCGCTCGAATCGTGGAGCACTTCGAACGACAGTTTGTGCTCGGTGACGAAGTCACGAATCTGGGGTTCGAAACCCGGCTGGTCGATACTGATGGCAACGACCTTCAGTCCCTTGGGCCCCATGTCGCGATACAGGGAGTCGATACTCGGCATTTCCGTTCGACAGGGCACGCACCATGTCGCCCAGATGTTGAGGAGCATGACTTCACCACGATAATCCGTCAGCGTTTTCACGCGCGGCACGGCGTCGAGCGTGAGTGCGCTGAAGCCGGGCGCATCGGAGCCCACCGTGACGGATGTCAGTTCGTCCTTCAGAAAGTGCGAGCCGGCCCACGCGCCACTCGCCAGCACCGCGACTACCCCCAGGACCACCAGCCACTGCTGCTTTGCTGTCATGAGATCACCCTCACGCGCTGTCGGTGCACAGGCTGCGAAGCACGCCGATCTCCGCCCGCGGATCGGCAGCCGAAAACACGGCGTTCCCAGCGACGAAGGTATCAGCACCCGCCTGCCAACACCGCGCGATCGTGTCGCGCGAGATCCCGCCGTCAACCTCGAGAACTGCCGTGCTGCCTGACTGATCCAGGAGGAATCGCGCGCGCTCGATCTTGTCCACCGAATACTCGATGAACTGCTGTCCGCCATAGCCCGGGTTGACGCTCATGATCAGGAGCAGATCAAGCATATGCACGATCTCCTCAATGGCGGAGAGCGGCGTGGCCGGATTTAACGCGACGCCGGCCTTACACCCAAGCTCCTTGATCCTGGACAGCTGTCGATCCAGATGCGGTGCGGCCTCCGCGTGAATCGTGAGGACATCCGCACCCGCCTTCACAAAATCGTCGAAGTACTTTTCCGGCTCGACCACCATGAGATGCACGTCCACCACCTTGGACGTAGACCGACGAGCAGCCGCAATCACTTTGCTGCCGAACGACAGGCTTGGCACAAACCGGCCGTCCATGACGTCAACATGGATCCAGTC
>JANOPS010000500.1:0-2473 GCA_031421995.1 Gemmatimonadaceae bacterium | reverse complement strand
CCACGTGATGACGCAAGGGCGGTTTCAGCTGTTTGACGGTCGGCTCGTTGTGGACGACGAGGGCGCGGTGCGACAGCGAGGCGGACGCGTGGTGCAGACGATGTGGGCGCAGCTGCGGGCGGAGCGCTGGTTTGAGTAGTGGCGCACGCACTCATGCTCATGAATTGCTGAGTGCACGTCTGAGGTCGACGTTCTTCACGCGAAACGTATTGGCCGAAAATGCGCAATCCTGATTCGCTTGGCCTCCGTGCCCACCGTGGCCTCCGTGATTCAATAACTGAACACTGATCTTTTTGAATCACGGAGGACACGGGGCACACGGAGGGCTAGGTGAGCCAAGGCTGTGCGGTCGCCGCACTGGACCAGCTAGGTGGTGGCGGGCACACCTGCAAGGCGACTGGCCACCACCTCGGAGATGTCCAACACCGGCACGCTGCTCCCCGCACCGGTAACGCCGTCGGTGATCATGGTCATGCAGAACGGACAGGCCACCGCAATCTGATCGGCGCCGGTGGCCAGTAGCTCTTCGCTGCGCTCCACGTTCACCCGCTTGCCTTGTGTCTCTTCCATCCACATGCGGCCGCCGCCGGCGCCGCAGCAGAGGCCGCGGCTCTTTGTGCGCGCGGGTTCGACCAAGTCTACGATGGGGAGCGCCTTTCGCAGCGTGTTGCGGGGTGCGTCGTAGATCTCGTTGTAGCGGCCCAAGTAACACGAATCATGATAGGCAACCTTGAGCCGTTGGCCATGCTCGGTCTCCAATGGCACCCGCCCTTCGTTCAACAACCGTTCGATGTATTCGGTGTGATGAATGACGTCGTAGTGGCCGCCGAGGTCCGGGAACTCGCTGCCCATCTGATGGAAGCAGTGCGGGCAGAAGGTGACGATGGTTTTGATCTTGTAGCCGTCGAGCGTTTCGATCACGCCTTTGGCGAGCATCTGATACAGATACTCGTTGCCCATGCGTCGGGCGGGATCGCCGTGGCAGCTTTCTTCCTGGCCAAGGATGGCGAACTTCACGTTGGCGGCCTGCAGAATGCGCGCGAAGGCGACGGTGATCTTCTTCGCGCGATCATCAAACGAGCCCATGCAGCCCACCCAGAACAGGATATCCGGCTTCTCCCCTGCCTCGGCCATCTCGGCTACCGTTGGGATGTCCAACCCTTCGGCCCATTGCGCCCGATCGGAGGCGCTAAAGGCCCATGGGCTGCCGTTGCGCTCCAGCGATGTCATAACGGGCTGCAGCTCTTCCGGGAAGCGCGACTCCATCAGCACGAGATCGCGGCGCAGTTCGTTGATAACGTCCAGCTGATCGATCGACACCGGGCACTCTTGCACGCAGGCGCGGCAGGAGGTGCAGGCCCAGAGTTCTTCTTCGGTGATCCAGTTATCGAGCAGCTTGTTGTCCAGCACTGTTTGCTGCTCAGCTGTGGCGGTGGCGCCGAGTCCCATGGCGTCGAGCACCTTGGCCTTCTCGGTCAGGCGCGCGCGCGTCTTCACGACGATCATGCGCGGCGAGAGCGTCTTGCCGGTGATGTTGGCGGGGCATGATGCGGTGCAGCGCCCACACTCGGTGCATGAATAGCCGTCCAGCAGATTCTTCCACGATAGATGCTCGACGTCTGCGGCGCCGAACTGCTCGGCGTCCTCGGCTTCGAGATTCATGGGGCGCATTGCACCCACCGTGCCAGGGCCGCTGGTGTTAGAGAACCACACGTTGATCAGCGACGTGAGCACGTGCAGGTGCTTGGAGCCCGGCAGGTGATTCAGGAAATACAGAATGAGGAGCGCGTGGAACCACCAAGCCACGCGGGCGATGACGTGCGCCGTGTCGACCGAGATGCCATTGAAGAGTGGCAGCAACAACGACGAGATCACGCGACCGTCAGACGAAGCGCCGGTGCGCAAGTCCGCCGCAAACAGCATGAGGAGCGACACCATCAGCGCAGCGATCATGCTGAGGATGAAGACCGCGTCACCGCCGTGTACCGGGTCGCCGCGGAAACGGGCCGGCTTGATCACGAGGCGCCGGTAGAGCAGGAACGCCACAGGGATGAGCACGAAGACGGCGAATACTTCCTGCGACACCACGTATGGCAGGTAGAGGAAGCGCGGCAGGATCACGTCCCAGGTGAATGGCGTGTAGAGCCCCTGGATCATGATCTCGATGGTGCCGAGCCCCAGTACACAGAAGCCCCAGAACACGAGGGCGTGCATCATGCCGCCGATGGGGTCTCGCAGAATTTTTGTCTGCGCGAGCCCGATCAACAGGAAATTCTTGGTCCGCACATCGGGATGGTCGGTCCGGACCTCCGCCTTCCCGATCTTCAGCCAGCGGGCGAGCCGTTGCGCGCTGCGGGCAAAAAAGCCGAGGGCGACGGCGAGGATGACGGCGAAAATGGCGTTCGACAGAGTCATGCAGCGAAGCTAGAGCGGGGATTGGGTGCTCACAAGCGCCGGCCTAGCCGCGTGCTTG
>JANOPS010000499.1:0-1890 GCA_031421995.1 Gemmatimonadaceae bacterium | reverse complement strand
GGCCGGTCTGCCGCGTGCGCGCGGCGGCGGTCGCGTGCTAACACGGGTTGCTGCAGTCACCGCGACCGGCCATTATGGAGCAAGAGCACTTTTAGTGCGGTCGCGTTGCAGCAGAACCCAGTGTCGTTAGGCTGAGCAGCCAATGTCGCTACACGTCGCGCGGACCACACTTCCGGACTTGCCAGGCGCGGTGACGAACATCGATGTGGACACACACGGTGCGTGGGTTGCAGCGTGTGAACTGCCACTGGGTCCGATTGTCGTGACCTCTCAAGCGCGGTTTGATAGTCCAGTGCAGGGCGCGGAGCCACTTGTACGGCTACTCGAGAACGGGGATGTCCTCGTGATCGCGCCACGCACACTCCGAGGAGTCGAGAACGCTTGCATCTGTTCGCCGACCGGCCGGCTTAAGACGCGGTTCTCGGTCGGCGATGGCGTCGAGGACGCCATCGTTGTCGGAGGTCGAATCGTATGCAGTTACTTCGACGAGGGAGTACTTCATGGTGGGGAGTATTCGGGCGATGGCGTGAGCGTCTTTGACGTCACCGGGCGTCAGGTGCTGGGCTATCACGCGGATGTCTCTGGGGCGATCCAGATCGTTGATTGCTATTGCGTTGCGCAGAGCGCGCCAGACGAAATCTGTTTCTCGGCGTATATGGACTTTGAAATTGTGATGCTCAATGTTCATACCGGTCGCCAGCGTGTCCATGCACTCCCTGAAGAATTGCACGGATGCACGGCTATCTCAGCAAAAGGAGCGGAGTTCGTATTGCATTCCCCTTACGACGCCAAGGGGGATCTGTTCTGCTGGTCACCAGGTGCTGCGCCCGTGTGGGTTGGCACTCACAACGGGCGGCTTCGCGGCTGCGCAAGTGGCGAGTTTCTGGGGCCAGAACCCGAAGGCTACACCACCATTCGTGTGGGCTCAGCCTAACCCGGTTTGCTGCTGACGCGGCGACCGGGCTATTGTAGTCAGGACGGCCCTTAGTGCGGTCGCCGCGCAGCAGAACCCATTTTCGTTAGCACGCAAGCAGGCATTGATGAACCTTCGTCTATTCGCCGTCGCTGTACCTTGGGTGCTTCTCGGGTGCGAGAGTACCACGCTTCCGAGCGATGTGCGGGAGTTCTCGCCGCCGCTCTTGTACCGCCAGTGGTGGGCAATGACTGAAGCGTGTTCGGAGCGACAACGCGACATCCGCGAAATTCAGTGGTTCGCCTCAGATGGCCAGCAGCTGCGCTCACCAGACGGCACCGATGTCGGAGGCTATTACACCGCCAGCCGCAATCGCATCGTTTTGCGCGGCGATCTTCGCTATAGCGGCACACTTGTGCGACATGAAATGCTGCACGCGATTCTGGGGAACAGCAATGGGCATCCGCGCGAGGCGTACCTTGAGAAATGCGCGGGCACGGTCATCTGTCTCGAGGAGTGTACACGAGAGGGAGGCCCGTGGCCTGCAGCTGATGCGACCGCACGGAGTGGACCTGCTAGTCTGTTGACGATCCGGGCGACGAGTCCGCACGACACCGTCGTTCGTAGTGATCCAACTTCCGTCCTTAGCGCCACGGTGATGGCGACTAACGAAACCGGCCGTCCGTTGATCGCTACACTTCCGCCCAGCGGTGATGCCGGGCCACCTGCGACCTTCGGCTTTGAGATCTACACGCCCAGCGTCTCCCTGTTCTACAACGAACGGGTTGCCAATCCCGGCTCGGTCCGGTTTGCGGTCGGTGAGACAAAGCGCTGGGTAGCCGACATCAAGGCGTCGGAGCTCTACCCGGGCATGGCTCAGTTTTACGGGAGCTTTGATGGGATTCGGCCAGCGCTCCCGCTGAACGTAGTCGTACTTCCCTGAGCTGGCGTGTTCCAGATCTACCGCGCGTGCTAAC
>JANOPS010000498.1:0-2712 GCA_031421995.1 Gemmatimonadaceae bacterium | reverse complement strand
TGCGCTGCAAGTACTCGAGGTCATCGCTGTCGCGTCGCGCGACGTACACACTGCGAGCGCTGAAACCTACCACCCGCGTGTTTGGCGCCAACGCAATCTGCTCCGCGCGCGCTCCCGTGTCGTCGAACACATCGTACACGGGGACGGAGTCGGCGGCGCTGCGTGTACGAAGCACCCACACTCTCCCGTTCGGCGCAAGGACCGCAGCCCGCGCGAGAAACGGTGGCTTGAGCTTCGGCCAGTTGTCGAAATTTGGCGGGGTCCGAGATGCGCCGACACTGAACGAGACGCCGCCGCCTCCTCCGCCGCCGGACGGTGCGGACGAGCCGCCCGACGCGCGTTGCGACGCCGCGTCGCGATCCCCCTGAGAAATGGGAACGGGGCTGTACGCAACGCGTGCGCCAACGCGTCGCGAACCATTGGGTGCAATCCAGTCGATGCGGTAGCCGTCGTTGCGCACAATCCCCACCCGCCCGTCCGGCGTGACGACCCAATCGTCCTCAGCGCCCCACGGGTTGATGGTGATGTTCATACTGGTGATCGCGCCCTTCGACGACGTGGTGCTGATCGCGGATTTGGCGAGCTGCACAAAAGCCACCGTGTCTTTGACGCCAGTGCGGCGATTGGCGCGGACGATTGGGGCGGAGTCCGAGCTCACGATCGCGCCGTTGCGCTCGGTCAGCGCACTGCCGGCAAAGTAGGCGAAGCCGCGCGCATCGACGTATCGAGGGAAGTTCGACCCCGGATCCCATCCGCCGCTACCGCCTGCGGCGGCGAGTTGGGCACCCGGCTTCCCATCAGGCGAGAAGGTGAGCACGCGACGGTTCCCGCCGTCCAGCAACCACGTTGAATCAGCGCCAACGGCGATCAGCCGCCCGGGTAGGGCGTACTCGCCCGGCCCAGCCCCTGTGCGGCCCACCTGCTGAGCGGACGCAAGGTTTGCGGCGACGAGCTGCACAACGCGCTCACGCGGATCGCTGATCAGCACGCGGCCATCACTGAGCTCGCGAACATTGGTGATCTGCGTAAACGGTTGGGACAGCTCGACGGACGCCTTGGGCAACGTTCGGCGCGGCGGCGCGGGTTGGGCCGCGCTGCGTGTCGATATCCCCGTTGCCAGGACGACGGCGACACACAGAGAGCGGGGAGCGGTGGCGAACCTGCGCGAGTGACGTGGCATGGTGTTCAAGCTCGGTGTTCGGGACAAAAGACTCGCCAACTACGGATTTACCCGTAGTTAGGCGGAAACGTCCGGTTTGTCAATGCGCGGTCTGTTTGAAGGCTGTTTGAGGGTTGTTTGTGTGTGGTCTCGCGCTGGCTCTTCCCATTGATGAAAGAGCCATTTGCGGGGGCATAGGGGTAGCGGTCTGGCTTGGTCACCCGTCAAGGTCGCAGTGTTCGGGCGTAGACGAGGTAGCCCGCGTCGAGCTGCGCGATGGTCTTGCCAGTGCGCGTGGTGATCTCCTGCAGCAGCAGCGTGTTGGTGAATGTCGCGCCGGGCGTCGCGCGGATGCGGGCAAGAATCGCCGGCAACAACGTGGGGTACTCGCGATTGAGGTACTCGACGAACAACACACATTGCGCCTGCCGGACCGCCAGGGGAGTCCGCAGTTCGATCCCCGCCTGGAAACGCGCGAAGGGAAGCGTGACCAGCGTGTCCATTGGCGCGAGCACGTCGGTGGAGTCACCGACCCTGAAGTCGACGATCGCCGTCCGGAAGGAACTTCCAACCATGTCGGACCCCTGAAGTGAACCGCCGCCCATCCACTGTGTGTAGCCAGCCTGAAACCACGGGAACTGGGAGGCGGTCGTCATCGAGCTGAGCAGGAACTGCCGTGTGAGATAGCGTGCGACGGACCAGTAGTCGTTCGGGCTGCTGCCGGTCGGAACGATCCAATGTGTCCATGTCGGTGTCGTGCAGGCCTGGTAGATGTCCGAATTGGGGATGAGCACGCCACCGCAGAAACGCGCCGCCTCGAGCCAGATCTCATTCCACGTCGTGAAATACATCTCCGTGACCGGTGAGCCGGAGGTGGGGAGAATCGTTGAGAGGTAGGTCCACACGGGACCAATGAGCGACGCACGCGCGTCGGCGTGACTCTGGCTCACGTCCGAGAGTGCACGACGCTGTCCTGCTGACGCCGAGTACTCGAAAAGCGGGACGAGGTCCGTCAACTGATTCACGTTCCAGATCGTGCGCACAATCGCCGTCGCGGTGAAGTTTCCGGACGTGACGCGTGCGCGCGCCACTCCGGTGCTGAGCGGGGTCAACGCGCCCGACGTGCTCACCGCGGTGATGAGTGGCGTCACGGCCGTCCACTGCAACGGCGCATTGGCGATCACGTTTCCCCGCGCATCGAGCGCGGCACCGCGCAGCTGCGCGGCACTCTTGATCACGGTATCGGTCGGCAGTATGCGCACCGACGTGACCACCTGCGCCACCGTGATCGTCGCCGTGCCGCTCACTGCCCCCACCGTCGCCGTGATCGTCGTGGTGCCATTCGCGACGGCCGTCACCGTCCGGGCGCTGACGGTCGCGACGGCAGGATTCGATGACGTCCAGGTGGGCGTCTGGTTGCCCACCTCGCCATTCGACAGGCGCACCTCGGCATTCAGTAACGTGGTCTGTCCGAGCGAGGCGAGGGTTGCCGTCGTAGGCGACACCGTGACCGTCTGCACCGTTGGCAGGGCGACGGTGATCGCCGCCTGTCC
>JANOPS010000497.1:0-3557 GCA_031421995.1 Gemmatimonadaceae bacterium | reverse complement strand
GGTGGCACACCTTAACGGCACCCTCGATTATGCGGCGCTGCTCGACGCAAAGCTGCACTTTCGCGTGCTGCAACTCACCGATGTGCGCGTCGATTTGCATCGCGATCGGACCGGTCCATGGAACTTCGTCTATCTCCTGTCAGGCAGCGGGCCGGCGAAGCCGCGCGGCGCCCCCGGATTCGGCGACGATATTCGAGTGGATACGCTACGCCTCACGTCCGCTGCGATCACCACCATTGCCCCGTGGGCACCGCATCCAATCTTTATTGGCACGGCCCGTGATAGCGTGATTGCGGTGCGAGATAGCCTGCATGACCTGATTCGTCGAGCGGATGGTTTGTACGAGCGTCGGCGCATCACGATCGAGCGGCTGGTCAGTCACGATGGCATCATCATGGAGCCTTCGCGCACACCGTCACATCTGGTCATCGATTCGATGCGAGGGATCGTCTCTGACCCACCAGTGCGTATCGCAGCGGCTGCGGGACGCATCGAGTGGACGCCCGACTCCCTTCGACTGGACTTGCCCACCGTCAGACTCCCGGCGTCGAGTGGCAGCGCGAGTGGTCGTGTCTGGTGGAACCAGCCGGGCGCGGTGCGCTTTGATGTGGCGCTCAAGACGCGGGCTGGATTGTCTGATCTGACGTGGATCTGGGATGTGTTGCCAACGGTTGGCACCGGCTCAGCCGAGGTCCACATGCGTACGTTGGAAAGTGCCGACGACGCCGAGTATACGCTCCGGGCGCTCGACGTGTCGTCCGGTGTTTCCCGCATCACCGGGCAGATCAGTGTCTTGGTGAAGCCCGCGACCGTGCAGTTGCGAGACGTCGATCTCGCGTTTTCGCCGATCAGCAGCGACGTAATGCGCCGCCTGAGCTATGGTGCGGTTCCCTCCGCGGTAAATGGCACCGTCCGCGGTCGACTCGTGGCGCCGGTCGGTGGACCGCTGACCAACTTCGCGTTCACCCTGCTGGACGCGCGATTCACCGATGCCACGATTGCGGGCGCCGTGTCGTCGGTGCGGGCCTCCGGAGTGGCGGTCATGGGTGCTGCCCCCGCAGTGCGGAACACGATGGTGGAGGCGATCTCGGTGGATCTGCGTACCGCACGCGCACTGGCTCCAATACTACCACCGTTCGACGGGATGATCACTGGCCGCGGCCGCCTCGTGAGTGCCGACCTTCTTCGTGCCGACGCGCGTGACTGGGCGCTGACGTGGACGGACGCGGTCGGCAACGTGTCGCGCGTGCGCGGTGATGCTCGCGTCGCGTACGGGATCCGTGTGCCGACGGTGGATGTCTCGCTGTGGTACGAGCCGTTGTCGCTCAAGGCGCTCGCTCGCGTGGATACCACGATCCACGTGGCGAGTGTGCTCACGGGTCACCTGACCGCGAACGGCTCGCTCGACTCGTTGCGATGGACAAGCGATGTCGCGGCCGACGCGCAAAGTCGTGTCGCTGCCGAAGGAACAGCCACTTGGCGAACGGACCGTTGGCGCATTGCCGCCGTTGGCACGGCGCGTGACGTCGACGCGAGTGTGTGGCTTGGGCGAAGCGACATCCCGCGCACGGCGATCAGCGGAACTCTGAGCGGCTCGGCTGCCGGCACGCGCGATTCTGCCGGCCTCCTGGCCATCGACGCCGCGCAGGGGAACATGACACTCGTCCAGCGCGAGGGCGCTGAGCGCCCGGCCTTTGATCTCATCGCCAGTCTTGGCGTGGTCGGCGCACGGCTGCGGGTCGACTCGGCGACGATGCACATCGGCGGCGTGACGTTAGACGCGCGTGGCGCGCTGGCCCGTCGCTCGGCGGACGTGATCGCTGGCGTCCTTGATACGTTGGTCGTCTCGGCAACGGCCGATAGTCTTGAAGCGGTGCAGCGCCAGCTTACCCGAGTGGCCGCCAGTGTGGCGACCTTTGACAGCGCCAGCGCCGCGTCGCTGCGGAGTTTTGCGGCGGATACCCTGCGCGGCGACGCGTCGCTTTCCGGATACCTCGTTGGATCGCTCGATGACTTCGACGCCACGCTGGCGCTTGGCGCACGCGCGGTGCAGGTCGGCGCGATTCGCGTGGGACGTGTGTTCGGTTCGCTGCGCGCACAGGACGTGCGCTCACGGGCGTCGTTTGAAGGCGTCGCAACCGCAGACGAATTGACCGGTCTCGGCGCGATCCGGATCGCGTCGGCCGAGTTGAAAGTGCAAGGTGCCTCGCCCGACAGTGGACGCCTTGTGCTCGACGCGAGTTCGGTCGACGACGCGCATCTGATGGTGCGTGGAGGGTACGTCCGCGCCGACGGCGTCACGACTGTGATTGCCGACTCCCTCCGGTTCCTCTACGACAGCTTGAGCTGGCGCAGCGCCTTGCCGATACGTGTGGTGAGCGATGCCCGTGGGTTCACCATCGATTCGGTGGAACTGCGCTCGTCGCGCTCGGGGATGGTCTCGCTGCGCGCGGTGGTGCCAACGAATGGCCCCATCAGTGGTGCGCTTCGACTGGCGCAGTTCCCAATCGGAGAGGCCGCCGCGTTTTCAACGGGTGTGCGACCGTTCTCCGGGCTGCTGAGCGGCGACGCGGTCCTCAGCGGTACGCGCGCCGCGCCGCTGGCGAGTTGGCGCGTGGTGGGCGACTCGCTGGGCATTGATGACGTGTACCTCCCACGGGTGTCGAGTGAGGGCAGCTATGCCGACAAGCGCGTGCTGGCGAGGGTCTTGATCACCGATAGTCTCGGTGGTCGACTGCTGGCTGAGGCCCGCGTACCAGTGGATCTGACGATTGCGAGCGTCGAAAAACGGCTGTTGTCCGACGCGGTTGACGCAGACGTCACGGCAGACTCATTGCGCCTCGAGGCGCTGGCGGTGCGGGTGGCCGGCATCGACCGTATTCATGGAGCAGTGACTGGTCATATCAGCGTGACGGGTACGATGGATCGGCCCGTCGGCACCGGGACGCTCACCCTCTCGGATTTTTCCGCACGCTCGCTGGCCTTGGGAATCGAGCCGGTCGGAGGCCGCGCTGTCGTGCGCGCCGCCCAAGACTCCCTGATCCTTGAGTCCTTCCGTTTGCGCAGCGGTCGCCTGGGCGACACACTCCTCGTGCGCGGCGCATTGCGGTACGCGTTGAACGAACCGGCCACGATGGTGTCGACCGTGTACGCCAACAATTTCATCTTCGCGCAGCAACGAAACGGAAGCGCGCTCATGATGAGCGGTAACCTCGACGCGCGCGGGCCGCTTCGGCGACCTGCAGTTTCGGGGTTGCTCAGAATACCCGCGGCCGTGTTGGTCTTCGATCCGCTGAACGCGAGCACCGCACTGGATCTTTCGTCGGAAAGTGCGAGGGCGCTGCTGTCGGCGGCTGAACTCCCCGCTGTTGAAGGGGCGGGCTCGTCGTTGTCGGCACTCGGGAAGTTTGCCACCGTGGCGAATCTGCAAGTCGAGCTGGGCAACGAAGTGTGGGTGCGGACGCCAGAGTCCACAGTCAAGCTGTCCGGCAGACTGAATCTGGTGACGCGCGGCGAAGCCATCGTTCCGGAAGGCGAGATCCTCGCGACGCGCGGTC
>JANOPS010000496.1:0-6714 GCA_031421995.1 Gemmatimonadaceae bacterium | reverse complement strand
AGCGCCGGCCGCGCCCCCGCGTCCCCCGGCAGCGGTCGACGCACCCGTTGCGACGCGCGCAGAATCCGCGGTTGGCGGCGTCACCGACATCGTTGGCGCCGGCGGTGTGGCGTTCGGCTCATTCATGTCGAGGCCTCGATAGAACCAATCGACATTGCGGTCGCGTCCATCGGCGTCAGCCACCGGCGTGACCGAGACGTAGAGGCTGTTGCGGATCTGCGTGATCAGCGGCGACGTCTCGGTCGCCAGGCGATACACCAACTCCATCAGCATTTCCGATGGACCGGTTTCACCGCTGTGCAACCCACCCATCAGGTGATAGTGCGGCTTGGCCGTTTCGATCAGCTCCTTGATCTGCGCCTGCGAGAGTCCGCGCGGGTCGGCGATCTTCGCCAGCTTCTGCCGATTCTGCGCCATCGCCTTCATGTTGTCGTCCGACGAGACCCAGACCACGACCAGCTCGCGTCCTTCATCCGATCGTCCGACGGTCTCGATCTTGACGCGCGGCGTCGCGGCCGCCAATGCGCGGTAATACTTCAACTGGTCGGCATAGTAGGTCAGCTTCTTCGGCGCGCCCACGTGATAGCCAAGAATGTCGCGCGGCGTGGGAATCCCGGCGACGAGCGGCAAGTGATCGACGAGGGGGCTGCCATGCGTCGGATTCACCAACCACTCCTTATAGCTCTTGGCGAACGTCTCGTCTTGCTTCTGGTTGGGATCGCGCGTTTCCAGCGTCATCTGCTGTGCGATGCCAAGGACGGGGAGCGCGCCGACCAACAGCAGGGCGCGACCAAAGTGGCGGAGTGGGGGCCGGCCGACGTAATTCACGAGTACTCCCTTCGAGCAAGGCGATGGTAGACAAAACCGCAGAAACCGTTATACCTCGTACGCAGTGGTCGTGTTCGCCGTTCGGCAAGTGGTCTCGCGTTTCATCTCGCCCTTCATTCGCTCTTCATCTCCCCTCTCATCATCAGCGCATCGACACCCATGACCGGGCCGCTCAAACAGGACGCCGCGGGCTCGTGGCGTAACTGGCGCGAGGCCAGCTGCATGCCCGATCGCTGCTTCTGCGAATCGGTGGGGGCGGGTCCAGTGCGCCAGCCCGCCAATAGTGTCAGTAGCAGCGCCTTCGTGATCGTGGCGATCATTGCGCTCTGGCAGGCACGCACGGGTCGTGATGCGAATCGCCGAGCGGCTGGGCGATTCGCCGTTGCCGTGGCGCTGGTCGGTATCGGCTCGGCGTTCTTCCACGCGTCACTCACCTTTTGGGGACAAACCGCCGATGTGCTCGGCATGTATCTGGTGGCCACGTTCTTGTTGCTCGAGAGCGTGGCCAAGCGAACGGGATGGTCCGCGCGGCGACACGACGCGATCTTCTGGGGTGGCAACGCGGTCCTGTTGGCGGTGCTGATTGGCGTGCCGGAGTTTCGTCGCTACCTGTTCGCCGCGTTGGTGGGCGCCATTCTGTGGTCGGAGTGGCGCAACGCCCAGCTAGCACGTGCGAGCGCCTCGGCAACGCCGCTCGTAACAACGCCGCTCGCAACAACGCCGCTTATGGCAACGCCGCTTGCCTCGGCCGTCGGGGTGTTGGCTATTGGCTTCGCGGTCTGGGTGCTAGACATCACCCGTGTGTTGTGCGCGCCAGAGAGCCCGTGGCAAGGGCACGCGCTCTGGCACCTGTGCGGCGCACTGAGTACGTGGCTGGCCTACCAGGCAATCGTGCGCACCACGCGCGCCACATGAGGCGTGCGATTCGCCGGGGGGCCGCCATGGGCGCGTCATTCGTGGCGGTGGCTCTTGGGATCGCCACCACCATAGCGTGGCGCGGTCTTGGGCATCACGCGGAGGGCGCGCGACGTGATCGCATGCGCAGTTCACCGCAGTGGCATTCAAACACATTTGAAAACCCGCAACCGTTGGTCAACGACATCGTCGGAGGCCTGTTCGCCATAAGCGCGGCAAGCGCGGCGAGTGTTCCACTGCAGACCGTGCCGGTCGAACGCGTTCATCGCGATCACTTCGCGTCCGTCCCGCCGAGTGGACTTCGTGTCACGTGGATGGGGCACTCAACCGCGCTGATTGAGATCGACGGTGCACGCGTGCTCATCGATCCCATCTGGAGCAGGCGCCCGTCACCGCTGCCGAGCGTGGGCCCTTCGCGGTGGTACGCGCCGATGATCGCCCTCGACTCGCTGCTTCCCGTGGACGTCGTGGTGATTTCCCATGATCACTACGATCATCTCGACATGTCAACCGTCGTGGCGCTCGCGCGCACCAACGCGCGCTTTGTCGTGCCGCTTGGACTCGGCGCGCACCTTGAGTACTGGGGTGTTCGCGTGGATCGTATCACCGAACTCGATTGGTGGGACAGCACACGAGTTGGCACGCTGACGGTGCACAGCACGCCGGCACGCCATGCGTCCGGACGGATGCTCATCGACAATGACGCAACGCTCTGGAGCGGGTTCGCCCTCGTCGGCCCCACGCATCGCGTCTACTACTCTGGCGATACTGGGCTCTTTCCCGCGATGCGCGAGATCGGTGACCGTTTGGGTCCTTTCGACTGCACCCTCATTGAGATTGGGCAGTATCACCGAGCGTGGCCCGACTGGCACATTGGACCGGAACAAGCGGTTGAAGCGCATGTGTTGGTGCGGGGACGCGTATTGCTCCCGGTCCATTGGGGGTTGTTTCGATTGGCCTATCACGGGTGGACCGAACCGATCGAACGTGTCACGGCCGCCGCAGCGTTGCGTAACGTGTCAGTCACGACGCCCCGCCCTGGTGAGAGTGTCGAACCCACACTGCCGTTGCGCACCACCAGGTGGTGGCCGGCGTTGCCGTGGGAGACGGTGGCGCAGCATCCGATTGTGTCCACGCAGCTGCGCTAGTACCATATGGGTATGCCTGCCCTGCACACTGAGTGGACGGTCGACATGCTCGACGCGCTGGAGGACGACGGCCAGCGCTACGAGCTTATTGATGGCGAGCTGTTCGTGACGCCATCGCCGATCGATATCCACCAGATGGTGGTCGGCGAGTTGCACGCGCTGTTGCGCGAGTATCTCAAGGGGATGGGGATCGGCAAGCAGATGGTGTCGCCATCCGATGTACGTCGCGGCGATCGCACGCGCAATCGGGTGCAGCCCGAAGTGTTTGTGGTGCGCCTTGCCGATGGTCTTCGGCCGCCCTATCCGTACGACCTGAGCGATTTGCTGTTGGCGGTGGAGGTGTCGTCGCCGAGTAGCCGCCGGCTCGACTACCACATCAAGCGCGAACTGTATCTCCGGTCCGGCGTGGCGACGTACTGGGTGATTGATGCCGACGCGCGTACGGTGTCGTGTTGGTACGGCACGAGCGACCACGGGACCGTGCATAGTGACACGGTCGAATGGTGGCCGGTTGGCGCTCAGGCGCCGTTTGTTCTTCCGCTCGGTTGTTTTTTCGACGACGCGCTGCTGTAGGCGGCGCGGCGCTCGCTCGCACGCGAGCGACGTCATGGACGATGTCGCGACGGCCGTCGTTGCAACGAGATACGCGGTGCCCGACCCTCGTGTCCATGCAGCGGCGATAGGGGCGCAGCATCAAGTCTGTGGAATCGCAGTGTCGGTAGGTTGTGCAGGTCACGCTCGAGGACTGGCCCCCGGATGGCAGCGCGAACAAGGATTCTCATATGGCTCTTTGGTTCCCCAGGGACCAATCAGTCACGATCCAAGCTCGCCGCCAACTCGCGCTTAGTATCTGAACGCTGGAAAGCAGCGGCCCAGCGCATTCGATGTGTGGGAATCCCACCCCCTTGCGTAGTGGGCGATCCGCACCGTAAGCGAGGTGGTGTCAGATCCGTAGTCGATCACTGCTATAGCGTTGCTTCCGACGTGTGACGACCAGATCGGACCGCTGTGTTGCACCAATGCAGAACGACGTCCGGCATGCTCGACACGCTCGACGAGGCCATTCCCCAGTGACGGGATGAGCGCCCTGTCGTACCAGAGCGCGCCACGTGAGTCAATCGTCGGCTGGGGCATCCGCGACGTGTACCGCTTCGCCAGCGTCGCGACAGACGCGCGGATTTGCGCCCTCATCGGAAGTGCGTCAGCCCACGCTGTCGCCCGTCCAATGATGGCGTCGCGCTCGTTCGCGGTCCGAATAGGCACGCCGCCGCGCGGCAATGGCCATGTGCGAGCGTCCTGCGAGCGCATGGAGATCAGGCGAACGTGGACAGAATCAACAAGGACGACACCGCTATCGCAGACCGCGCCAACGCGAGGGTTGAGCTCACTCAGGTCGATGCGGTCGCCGTAGCCCTTCTGCCAAACCTCGACAACAGCGCGTGGGGGAAGGCTCAAGAGACGACGGGGTATCTCGCCGCTCCGTCCGGCCACCAGCGTTGCGGTATCCATCACCAGCCGTGCGCCGTCCTCGAAGCCACGAAAAGGCGTCAGCGTCGCCAGCCACCGCCCATCAGCGAATCGACCGACCACGTCGGCATATATACCGGAGAAATCCCATGCCACGAAGGACTCCATTCTATCGAGCTTGAGCGTCGCATCGAAGAAAGACATTCGGCGCAGCGTGGGATCCCATACCGCGACGGAATCTGCGGGCAGGACAAACGCGCGACTCAGCTGTCGAAACTCGCCTGGCCCCTGGCCCGCGCGACCCACCGCATATTGTTGCAGTCCGGTGGAGTCGAAGACCCGGACGCGGTTGTCGTCATTGTCCAACGCGACCACGCCGCCTGTTCGCGTGAGTGCGATCGTGGTGAATGACGGCGAGAAGTGCACTCCCGCGCTGTCGCGCAGTATATCCACGCGAATGGGCGCTTCCGCCGTGGTTTCAATCGTCGGCGTCCCCTCAACGGCGCGAGTGCCGGGGTCGCCTCCGTTGCAGGCTGCAAGCCATAGGACCGCGAGCAACCGCAATCGCCTCATCGCACTCTCCAGTGCAGCCTCTTCCGCGCGCAACGTCGCCCATGGGCATTCTGCACGTCCTCGGATGGCGTGCAACACACGACGCTAGTAGTCGAAGGACGAAAAACACCGACCGAGTGGACCTTCGACGCTCGGCAGCAGGGATTCCGCAAAGTGATACATCCGCAGCGACAACCCCGTCGTATCTGAGCCGTAATCTAGCATGGCAATTGTGGTTCGGCCGATTTGTGCACTCGTGCCCCAAAGGCTAGTGGTCACCGCCGAAACAGTTCGTCCAACGCTATCCACGTTCTCGGCGCTCCAGCTTGGCAACCCGGCGGTAGGCTCGCCGCGCGGATCATTGACACGTGGATACCAGAGTTGACCGTGCACGTCGAGCGTTGGCCGCCGCATGATTTGTGAAAAGCCGTTCACAAGCGTAGCCAAGAGCCCCCTCGTCGTTGACGCGTTGGACGCCGAGCGAATCGGACCCCACATCGCCCCCTCCACAATCGCCTTTCTCTCGGCAGACGACTGAATCGGGGTTCCCGCGCGCGGACCCGGAAACGATCTGGCGAGTCGCCCGCTTTGGCCGATTATCCGAACACCGCCAGAGTCAACGAGCACGGCGCCGCGCTCGCAGATCTGGCCAACACCCACGTTCAGTTCGTACAGTCGAAGGATGTAAACTTGGGCGAATCCTCCGGAACTGCCCGCGAGCACGTCAACCCCCGTTCGCCTCAGCACCTTTGCGAATTCGCCTGGGACATCGTCGCTGCGGCCGGCAATGAGCGTCAGCGTGTCCACTGACAATCGCGAAGACGCGTCGGGGCCGGGCGATGGCGCTCGCCCAATGCGCAGCGCGACCCATCGTCCATCACTGAGTCGACCAACCGGCTCGACGCGGCCGCCCTTGAAATCCCACCGAGGAAACGTGATTGCCCGAACGAACTTGAGCGAGTCTGCAAAGAGGGACATGCGGCGTAAGCCCGGGTCCCATACGGCCACAGAATCGCGCCCCAGCATGAAGACCTTGGTCGGGAATCGAAACTCACCGGGACCATCACCATTGCGCCCCGCCACGTTTTGCTGTCGCCCGGCGCTGTCGAAGCGCAAGACCCGCTTTTCGTCCTGATCGATCGCGACTACGCCTCCAACACTTGTCAGCGCGAACGTGATGTACGAGGAAGAGAAAACCTCTCCCGTTTCGTCGCGCAGCGTATCCACACGCACGGCAGCGCGAGGCGTTAAGCCGTCATTCGCGACTTCGACTTGATCGCGGCTTGTTTTGTCCGAAGCACCACATGCCACCAGCAACAGCATGGACAGCAAGAGCGTGCGATTCACGGCGTTCTCCAGATCACAATGGGCACTCGCTGGCGCGAACCAATAAGTGAGCGCGCCCTCCACCAACGCCAAGCCTGACCGCTCGGCGTGGCGCTAAAAGAAATCCTGCAACCACGTCCGCACTCGCCCCGCCCACTTATCCACCACCGCCCCACTGCGCGTCGCACGCTTCGCAATCACGCCGCCCAACGCCACGCGATGCGCGCCATACAGCGCCAAGCCCGCGACCGTGGAGTACCGAGGATCTGCCACCACCTCGACGAGCCCACGCATGCGTTCGCCCGGCACACCGATGCGCACGCCCAGCCCGAACACGTCGACCGCAAGATCGGCGATGCCTACAAGTACGGCACCGCCTCCCGACAGGACAATGCCGGCGTTGAGCTTTCCGGTGAAGCCAGCGGCATCGATCTGCCGATGGACCTTATCGAAAATCTCATCCATCCGCTGATGGATG
>JANOPS010000495.1:0-12050 GCA_031421995.1 Gemmatimonadaceae bacterium | reverse complement strand
CTTGCTCGATCCGGTATTGCTCGGATGGCTGGTCGGGGTGACGGCGTTCGTGAGTGGGATCGTGTGGCTGTTTGCCGGTATGGAGCGCGAACGTGTGCAGGCGATCTCGAACGTCGTGGCCAATCTCACACTGTACGGCGTGATCAGCGCATTTCTGCTGATGGCACTCGTGCGCAAGGTCAACGCGTATGAAGCGTTTATTGAAGGGGCAAAGGAAGGATTCCAGGTGGCGGTTCGCATCATTCCCTATCTGGTGGCGATCCTCGTCGCGATTGGGGTGTTCCGCGCGTCGGGCGCGCTGGATCTGCTCACGCAGGGATTGGCGAAACTGTTCGCATTGGTTGGACTTGATGAACGGATCATCCCGGCGATTCCTACCGCGCTGATGAAACCGCTCAGCGGCAGCGGAGCACGAGGCATGATGGTGGACGCCATGAAGACCTATGGCGCGGATTCCTTTGCAGGACGTTTGGCCAGCACGTTTCAAGGGGCGACGGATACGACGTTCTTTATTCTGGCGTTGTACTTCGGTTCGGTGGGCGTGCGCAAAACGCGACATGCCGTGGCGCTGGGGTTGTTCGCCGACGCGGTGGGTGTGATCGTGGCGATCATCGTGGCATACATTTTCTGGGGCTGACAGCGCAACGTCAGCTGATATCGACCACCATCAAGTCGCGACTACAGCGAGTAGAGCACCGAAACGGTGGACGGAAACGCGTGGGTGACTCCGGATGTTATCTCTCGACCCGAGACTCGCAGTTGCCGCAGTCTCGGCAGCGCAGCGAGCGAGGCGATGCCGGAGTCGGTCAGTTTCGCACAGCTGTCGAACGTGATGTCCTCCAGAGAGGACATGGTTGAGAGGAGCGCCGGGGTGCGATCGGTGATCTGTGTGTAGCTCGCGAAGTACCGGCGCAAGTTCGGAAGTCCGGTAATGTGTTCTGTGGCACGGTCCGTGGTATCCCGGCAGTACATGAGTTGCAGATCGGTCAACTGCTCGCTGCGGCCAATATGTCGGTAGCCTTCGTCGGGAATATCCATCGGCATCAATTGTCGGAGAGCCGCGAACGACGGCAGGGCGGCAATGCCCCGGTCTTCGACGTTCTTGCAACTCACCGACAGGTTCTGCAGTCGCGGCATGTGCGAGAGCGCCAGAAAACCATCAGTCGCCAGTCCGTAACAGCGCCGTCCCCAGATGCGTTCGATAGACGGCGATGTGCCGAGTGCCTGCCACCCGCGATCGGATGCTGGCGTGTCCTGAATACTGAGGAATCGCAATCGGGGCAGGTGCGCGATGAAGAGCATCGCATCATCCTTGGCGTCGAACGACAGGGAACTGAGATGTTCGAGTCCACCCAAGGAGGCAATCGACTGACCGGTGAGTGGCAGCGCGCTGTCATCGATGTCCAGTGCGTAGAGTCCGTGCAGACCGGCGAGTGCGGCCACGCCCCGATCGGTAAGCGCGCCACGCAGCCCAAGGCGGTTGGGTTCCGGTCCGTCGTCGGTGTACGTGTCGGGCCCGTCCTGCCACGTCTTGAACATCGGGAAGTCATGAAGCGCCGGCAGACCGCGATCGGTTGTTGCCGCACCACTCGAGAAGTGTCGCAGCGATGGCTTGTTCGCCAACGCCAGGATTGCCCCATCGCCGCACCGCGTGCCCATCAGATCGACGTGTTCGATCGCCGACAGTGAGGCAAGGTGCACCGCAGAGTCGTCGGTGATACGCGTCCACGACAGCGTCAGTCGCCGGAGGTTGGGGAGGTCGCGCAGAACATGCAACCCACGATCGGTGATCGAGGTACTGCTCAGGTCGAGCTGTTGCAACATCGGAAACTGCGCGAGCTGGCGAAGTCCCTCGTCGGTCACACCTTGACACCCACCGAGGCGCAAGACCGTGAGATGCGGCATGTCCGTGAGCTGCGTCAGCAACGCGTCCGTCATCTGCCCGTGCGCGTCCAGGCCGACGTGCTCTGACGCTTTCAGCGTGCTCAGGACATGCTGCCAGTCGCGCGTCCGGGCGTATGGTTCGCGAAGATCCGTCTGGGTTGCCGAGAACAATCCGATCGGTTTGGTGGTCAGCGCTGCCGGCCGCGGTGACGTATTGACGGCACGTGTGAGCGCCGCCCAGTCCTCGAACCCCTTTTCACGCGCGATCAGCCAACGTGCATCGTCGATGGTGATCTCGATGTCGTCAGCAGCTTGCTTGCCGAGGTCGACCTGCACGTACGTGCGCATGCCACTCCACTGCCGTCGGTGCCACGTCAGGCGATAGTGTCGCTCCATGGCCTCGGGCGTGCCGGTGCGATACGCGTTCAGCAGGGCGTCGACGCATTCGTCGTAAAACGCCATGACCTCGCTGATCGCGTCGCCGGTCACCGACTCCCCCCTAAAGACACGGCGCTTCGCGTCATCCAAGAGAGTTTCGGGACTGCGTGTGGAACGTGGGTCGTGCATGGAAGGTCCTCCTGTGGTGCTCCCCATGATGCTTCCCTCACTCCTCGCTACGAAGGCAGAAGAAGGCGAGCACATATCCGTCCGCGCTGACCTGCCCATAGTAGACGTCATCGGGAGGACCCTGAAAGTCTAACGCGAAACCAAAGCGCTCGAGGTAGTGGGTGATGGACGCTTGCAGATCCTTCACGATGAAGAACGGGCTGATGGACACGAGAGTCCGAGACATCGCGTCTTGCGGTGTGTGCTGCGCGTCCGCTTGCGGTGTGGTCATGTCGAGGGGCAGAGTGCGGATAGAAGGACCAGGAGGACGTTAACGGGGCTCGGCGAGCACCACGCGCACGCCGATGCATCCGTCATGGAAATGGCGCTCGATCGCGTACCGCTTGGTCACCGTGCAATGCTCGGCCCAGTTGTGGAAACAGCCGCCGCGCAAGACGCGCTCCTCACCGGGACCGACATATGGCGTGCCATCGTTCGGAATGGCTTGCGTATGGGGTGTAAACGTGTCCGCGCACCACTCCCAGACGTTGCCCGACATATCGTACAGGCCGAGCTGATTGGGTGACTTCGTCGCGACCGGTTGGGTGTGATCGCCATGGCGACGGTCGTACCACGCCACCGTGCCGATGTCATCACTGCCGCTATACGGACATCTGTCGCGCCACGAGCCCCCGCCGCGGGCGGCATACTCCCACTCCGTCTCGGAGGGGAGTCGAAACTGGAGCAAGCCCCCAGCCTGCTCACGCAGTGTAGCGGCTGCGGCGCTCTCGTTCAGTTGCTGCAGAAAGCCGCCGGGCTGCGTGACGAGATCCCACGAGATGTTCTCGACGGGCAGATCGGGATGTCGATGCAGGGCAGGATTTGAGCCAGTCACGTGCTGCCACAGCGCTTGGGTCACCGGCACCACGCCGATGTAGAACTCGCCCACGCTGACCGCGCGCGCCTGCGACCCGGTGCCAAATCCGTAGGTTGTGCCGCCGGTGCCCATGACACGAGCGAGTGCAAACTCGCGCACGAAACGCTCGTCTGTCCACGCGTATGTGATATGGTTCATGGCATGGGCTCGTCATCCAGATGCGGCTGCGGACCGACTCATCGCAGTATTCGCTCCAACGGGCGACCTTTTGCCAACTCATCCACGAGCTTGTCCAAGTACCTCGCCCGCTGGACCAGTGGGTCGGCGATCTCCTCTACCCGATAGCCGCAAATGGACCCCGTGATGAGATGGGCATTCTTGTGCAGCGTGGCGTCGTCGAAAAACTGCTGAAAGGTCGACGTGCCCGCGATGTGTTGCTGAAGCGTTGGTTCATCGAAACCCGTGAGCCACCTGATTACCTGATGCAATTCCTCTACCGACCTCCCCTTCTTGGTAACCTTCGCCACGTAGTGCGGGTACACCGAGGAGAAGCGCATGGGCGCAATACGTGCGTCGTGGTTCTTCTTGTCGTTCACGTTGCTCCACCTCGATCAGGCGTTGATTCGTGCCATGGTGATCACCGAAAACGATGACGCTCAACGCGATAGGGACACGATGCCGAATCTGCGGATATAGGTGACCGTTGGGCGGTTGTAAAGGCTCCTGCGATGCAGGACGGCCAGCCAGCCATGCGTCCGATGCGAAATGGCAAGATCACAAGACGGTCTAGCGGGTCTAGGGGCATGATCGTGGCGTTGATGATCGAAAGTGCGCAGATTCCCTGCAGCGACGTCCACGGACCGTATCATTCAGTCCCACCCCGAAGGCGCGCCCGAGATTCACTCGCCGCAGTGGAGCGATGCATGCACTCTGAGTCCCAACCCCCAGCGACCGTTGACGAGTACATCGCGACGTTCTCGCCGGCCGTGCAGTCCGTCCTGCGCGAGGTGCGCAAGACCATTCGCGCGGCCGCGTCGGATGCGGTCGAGAAAATCAGCTATCGCATGCCGAGCTATCACGGGCATGGGGCATTGGTCTACTTCGGCGGGTTCAAGGAGCATGTCGGGCTCTATCCGCCGGTCAACGATGAGGCGCTCAAGGTCGCCAGCGCGCGATATGCCGGGCCGAAGGGCAATCTGCGATTCCCTCTCAGCGAGCCGATGCCTCTGGGATTGATCACCAGGCTCGTCAAGGCGCGCATTCGCGAGGACCGCGCGCACGCGATGCGAAAGGGATCGAAGTAGACGGCGAGTGCGACCTCCAGTCACGCCGGTGCCCTCGGGTGAGAGGGCGTCACGTTCGGCAGCTCAGCGCGGCTTCACAATACGATACATCACCACGCGCGGCGCGTTCGCTGTGTCGCGCAGATACCCCAGCACGTAGTCCGTTCCCACCTCCGAAGGCGTGAACCGCGCCGGCATGCGCACCGTGCCCAGCCACACGCCGCTGGCATCAAACACCGTCCACGTGCTCGGCGTATCGGACAGGCCTGACAGGCACCAGCACGCCGGCGCACCAACGAGTGACGGATCGCGCAGCCACAGCTCGCCACTTGCTGACGCGAGCAAGTCGGAGAATGCCGGCAGCGCATCGGGATAGGGCGCATTGATCTGCGCCAGTCGCTCGCGATCGCGTTTCGCGCCCGTTTCGGTGCTCCACGTCGTCATCCACGCGTCCACGTACGTATCCAGGTCGGCCGCGGTGAGCGAACGCGGCGTCCATGCGCGACGGATGATGCGTCGTAGCGTCCACGTGTCGTCGTACTCGCGCACAGCGAACTCGTTA
This sequence comes from Gemmatimonadaceae bacterium, assembly GCA_031421995.1. Classification (GTDB taxonomy): domain Bacteria; phylum Gemmatimonadota; class Gemmatimonadetes; order Gemmatimonadales; family Gemmatimonadaceae; genus Gemmatimonas. The sequence continues at coordinate 6,898 of JANOPS010000495.1, read as the reverse complement.
CCGAATCCCATGACCACGCGATTGCGGGCCGAAGCATGCACCAGCTCCGGTCCGAACGTGAGCGGCGTTGGCGCGCCAACGCTTGCTGCGAACGCCGCTGCAGGAACACGGCCCACATCACGAAGCACTGCGCCCGACGCACTGACCAGCAGCACGGTTGACGAATCCACAAATCGCGCCGCGCCGTGTGGCGCGCGTCGACCCTGCGGAAAGTCGCCCACCACCGCGGTCCCGTTGTCAAAGCGACCCAGCACTGCCACGAAGGGTACCTGCAAAAGGCCCAGCGCGAAGGGGCCGTACGACACGTGCCGGACAAACGATCCGTCGGGAGCAAAGATCGACGTGTGGCGCACAGACTCCACGGCGAGTGAATCGCCCGGCAATCGCGTCACCATGCCGATGTCGGAGAATTCGCCGGCGCCCTCGCCCTTTCCTCCCACGGTGCGCATGTGCCGTCCCGAGGCGTCGAAGAACTGCAACTGCAGCGCGGCGCGGTCGGCGATCACGATGCGGCCGTCGCCAAGTTTCATCGCCGCCGCAATGCGGGAAAACTGATATGCCGAGCCACCGTCAGGACCGATCGTCAGGATTGGTGCGGCGCTCAGCGTCCACGCGGTGCGCGGCGTCCACAGTGGCGCGGCGTTGTCGACAAGGCGCACGCCAGCGCTGTCACGCGAGACGGACGACGCGACCTGCGCCGAGAGGGTCGCGATTGGACAGGCCGCGGCGAATGCCAACAGGCCGCTCCACACGTTGCGACGAGCGATCACTTGGTCAGCACTCCAGCAGGCGATCTATCAGGGACGCGACTGATATGGCAGTAATACCGCCCGGCATCGGCCATGTCGCCTCGCCGCCATGCACGACGAAGGCGAATTTTGGCTTCAGCGCGGCGATCGCCACATGCAGACCCGCGGTGGCCACCGGCGCGGTGGTCCGCTTGATCTCGACGATGGTATCAACCGTGCCGCCGCGCTCGAGCACGAGATCGACTTCCACGCCGGTGGACGTGCGGAAGTAGAGGGGTTGCCACTGCGGGCCGGCCGCAGCGATGAGTTGTTCGATCACGAAGCCTTCCCAACTCGCGCCAGCGATCGGATGCGACAGCACATCGTCGAGTGTTGTGAGATTGAGCAAGGAGTGGAGTAGCCCGCTGTCTCGGAGATAGATCTTGGGCGTGCGGACGAGTCGTTTCCCCAGATTACCGCTCCACGGCGCGAGACGCCGCACCATCAGCATCTGCTCAAGAAAGTCGACGTACCGACTCACGGTTGGCGCGCTGAGTTCGAGACTTCCTGCGAGTCGCGCGTTGTTCATGGAGGTGCCGTGGGCGTGGGCGAGCATGCGCCAAAGCCGTCCAATAGTTGGAGTGGGGAGACCGGGGGCAAACATCGGGACGTCGCGTTCGAGGAACGTGCGAACGAAGTCTTCACGCCACGCCATACTGCCGGCGTCATGTGTGGAGAGGAGGCTGTCGGGGAATCCACCCCGCAGCCAGAGCGTCTCAAGCGACCCGAGCGACTGCCATTCGTCGAGTCCGACGGTCGTCAGCTCAAGGTAGCTTGCCCGACCTGCCAACGACTCGCCGGCCTGTTGTTGAAGATCGAGCGACGACGACCCAAGGAGGAGAAATTGCCCCGCTCGATCTCCCGCGGCTCGACGGTCATCGATGATTCCGCGTAAGATCGGAAAAAGGCCGGGAGCCCGGTGTACCTCGTCAAGGATCACGAGCCGACCGGTCTGGCGGCGCAAGTAGCTGTCGGCGTCATCAAGTCGCCGTCGATCGGCCTCTCGTTCGAGGTCAAGGTACAGCGCCTTGTCGCCCAGTTCGCGGGCGATCTCGCGCGCGAGCGTGGTTTTGCCCACCTGACGCGGGCCAAGCAGCACCACCGCCGGCATCAACGCAAGCCGTTGCCGGATCGTGTCGAGGAGGCGTCTCCGAATCATTGCAAATCATACATGAAGTATTCGTTTTGCACAAGAGTCGTCTAACTGTATCATAGGAAACGATTTACGCCTCCTTACACGAGCGGGTTGCGCACGTCGAGCGCGGGGAAGCGACTGAAGTCGCGGTCTGCGCTCAGCAGCGTGGACACGCCGTACGCGACACACAGCGCGGCCACGCGCGCGTCATGCACGCGCGGCCCGGCGATACGACCCGAGAGGAGCAGCGGCTTGAGCGTCGGCCAGTGCGCTTCCGGGTCTTCACCGAGCAGGCGGATGGTGGGGACGTCGAGCCATGCGTCCACCTGATCGCACGCCTGCGCGAGGGTGGACGGCGGCCGGAAGATGCGTGGATGCGTGACGATGGCCAGAAACTCGTGCACGCACGGCCACGGGATCGCCCACGGCGACGGGCCGACCGCCAGCTGTGCGAGCGTGTCTTTGGCGGCGCGATGAAACGGGGTGTCTTGCCGATGTGCCTGCACGAGCACGTTGGTGTCGATCGCAATCACCGCGCGGTCTCGTCGTAGATCAGCGCGCGGATCTGCGTCCAGTCGCCAAGGTCGACGCCGTCTGCCAGCCCGTCGCCGCCGACGCTGGCATCCCGCAGCGCGAACTGGCGGGGCAGGCTGCGATGCGCCTGCAACACCGCGCGCAGCCCTTCTTCAATCAGGGCGCGCATGGTGGTGCCGCGCTGCACGGCGAGCCGTCGGGTGCTCTCGAAGAGCGTGTCGGAAATATCTACCGTGGTTTTCATATGGGTGAACCATATCGCGAGCCACGAGCGCTGGCAAGGTGCGGCGGAATCGTTGATCATAAAGTGTCCTCGGGAAGACATACGACGTCGGTCGGGATGTCCTCGGCATGGACCAGACGGAGATGCACCTGATAGCGCGGCGACAGACCGGCCGGCTCCACGTCTGCGGACGCGTCGAATGGCATGTCATCGATGTCGTCGGCAGAGCCGTCGAACCACTCAGGATGGCACTCGCGGAGCACTGCCATGTCGTGCGCAATCGCGGCATCGTCCTCCGCGCGTTGCTCGTCGGTCAGGCGCGCATCCAGTTCCGCTTCAAGCCACGGCATGGGCCAATAGTGACGGTCCTGCAGCACGATATCGGTGGTGGCCACTTCCGTCCCGTCATCGCCGTGCAGGGACACAACGAATTGCCGGCGCGCGGCCATCGCTTCTGTGATCGCTTGACACTCGCCTGACGCCAGGAATGTCGAGGACGCGAGTGCCACGCCGTTGGGCGGGACCGTGGCACGCAGAAGCCACGAGCGCATCGACGGGTATCCGATCGCGATGGCGTCGAGCAGATGCTGAGCGCCCGGTGCCGGGTGAAGCCAACCGGAGTGTTGGCCCGAGTCGAGCTGGTAGAGATCCAGGTCGGTCGTGCCGAGGACGTGCCCGCGGCAGTGAATGGTGTACGGCATGGAACCTCCATGGAAAGGGTTCTCTCAACATGGCGAAGGCGTCAGCGCGGCACGTTACCGAAATCGCGCTTGGAGGTTCGCGAGCGTTCGTGCGGCATGCTCCCGTACGATCGGTTCGCGCTGCCACCCGTATTGCGTCGCCTCCCTCTCGAGACGAACCCCCAGCCATTGACAAGAATGGAAAGTGTTCAAGATTCATGAAGTATGAACAACCCTTCTCTGCGTGATCCGCTCATACCCATGCCTCCACTCAAGCCTCAGGACATCGCCGTCGCGCTGCAACTCCTGCTCACGCCGGCGGCGACGTACGCGGCGCTCTCGGCAGCGACGGGACTGAGTCAGGGCGAGGTGCACAATGCCGTGCGACGGCTGCGCGGCGCACGGTTGGTCCTCGCCAACGCGCAGCTGGTGCACCGTGCGGCATTACTGGAGTTTCTCGGATCCGGTGTTGCCTATGCCTTCCCGGCGGAGGCCGGAGCCGAATCGCGCGGCGTTCCCACGGCGCACTCGGCGGGCGAGCTCGCGGCGGAGTTCGGCGTGTCAGATCCTCTCGTATGGCCGAGCGTTGCGGGGAGCGTCCGTGGCGCGAGCGTGGCGCCATTGTACGCCGCAGCACCGGCGACGGCGGCACGAAATCCCGCGCTCTACGAACTGCTCGCGCTGGTGGATGCCGTGCGACTTGGTCGCGCACGCGAGCGCACGCGCGCCAAGCAACTGCTGCGAGAGCGGATCCTGTCGGCGTCGTCCGCGGTAGCGGCGGTGTGACCCGCGTGACGGTCAGGCCTAATCGAGCCCGTCTGGTGCGGACGGCTCGCCTGCTGCGGCCAATGCTTGGGGAGTTCGTGTTCGTCGGCGGTCAGGTGGCCGAGCTGCTGGTCACCGATACCTCGTTGGTACGCATGCGTCCCACCGATGATGTCGACGTGGTAGTGCCAGTGACGACGCGCCGGGCATACCACGACCTCCAGATGCGACTCATGGCGTTGGGATTCGCGCCGGATCAGCGAGCAGGCGCTTTCAGCAAGTGGCGTCGCTGGACTGAGCGCGCTGGCCGCCCTCACCGTCGGACTACGGCAACTCTTGCAGTTTGCCGATTGGTATAGGTGATTAGTGACGGACCCGTTGGAGACGTACGAGCCGATTGTCCAGCAGAGACACCTGAACGGAGTAATGATGTCGAGACCATTCGGCCGGCGAACGTTTTTCAAGCACACGGCGGTCTTCACTGGAGCAGCAACCGGTGCGCTCGCGCTTCCGCTGTCCATCACGCAAGCGGAAGACCTCGACGCTTGGCTGTTTGCTGAAGGCGGACAGTCCCTGAATGATCAGCGCTCGCCCGAAGCGGTCGCGCGCGATGAAGCGTATTGGACGCGCGTCAGAGGCCTGTACAATCTCCAGCCTGACGTCGTGAATCTCGATCATGGCTGGACGAATCCACCTCCCCGCGCCGCAATGACGGAGCTGACGGCGAGAGCGCGAACGCTCGAGGCCCTGCCGGCCGAGCAGCTCCCAAAGCAGTGGGAAACAATAAGCACGACGAAAATGCGCGCTGCACTCGCGGCAGCGATGAACGTCAAGCCGACAGAGATTGCGCTTGTGCGAAACGCAACCGAAGCACTCAACACAGTGCTGCTCGGATTCCCGCTGAAAGCCGGCGACGAGGTCGTGTGTTCAGCGCACGATTACTACGCGATGCTCGATGCGCTCGAACAGCGTCGCGCGCGGGACGGCATCGTGCTCAAGATCATCAAACCCCCGGTGCCCGCACCGTCGATGAACGCGCTCGAAGCGCTGTATGCGGAAGCCATCACGAGCAGCACTCGGCTTGTCCTGCTTACGCATCCCAGCAATCTCACGGGACAATATCTTCCGGTAAGGCAGATCTCGGATCACGCACACCGCGTCGGGGCCGAAGTGGTCGTGGACGCGGCGCAGTCACTCGGACTCCTCGACGATCCGGTCATGTCACTGGGCTGCGATTACTACGGCGCCAGCGCACACAAGTGGATGGGAGCACCCGTCGGACTCGGTGTCCTCTGGATGCGCCCTGAGCACGTCGCGAAAATCTGGCCCCTCCTCCCCCCGATGAAGAACGAAAAAGGAATGGCCCGGTTCGAATGGATCGGGACCGCACCGGAATACGTCAATCTCGCAGCGATTCCGGCAATCGCCCTGCATTCTTCGCTTGGCGCCAGCCGAAAGGCGGAGCGGCTGAAGTACCTGTCGTCATACCTGCGGGGACAGATCACTCGAGCCTTTCCCAATGCTCGATTCTACGCGAGCCACGAGTCGAGCGGCACGCTCACGCACGTCGAATTTGAGGGCGCGGATCCGATCGCCATTCAGAAGCGTCTCCGCGAGCAACACGGCATTCTGATTCAAGGAATGGGCGGCATCAGGAGCGACCCGTCGCTCCGCGCGATTCGCATCTCCCCAAACGTGTTCACGACGAGAACAGAGCTTGATCGATTTGTCGCGGCAGCATCGCGGGAAATTCCACGCCTGGAAAAGCGGGGATAACTCGCAAGAGCGCATGCCGGCGCCTGCAGGGCGGGCGGTCCTCTCGCAGCAAAGCCAGCGTCGCGCGCGCGGCGATCGCGCTGTATAGTCAACCGACCCCAATCGAATTGCTGATCGTGCCAATCCATCACCCACCCGCCGTGCCCCGTCGTCTCGCCCTCGCGGCTGCCGTCGCGCTCCTCGTTGCGGCCTGCACGCCGCGCAACGTGGTCGGCCGGTCGGACGCCTCGCCGGCCCAGCTCGCTGTCCCCCGGGCGCTCTGGGTCGAAGCGACGGACGCGCTGCTCGCGCCGACCGCCGAGTGGACGAACAAGGTCGAGCTGGCTGATCTCAATGGGGACGGACGCCTCGACATTCTGTTTGCAAACGGCGGCGACTACTCGACGCCCGGCACGCCGGAGCTCAACCGGGCCTTCTACAACATGGGTCCGGGAAAGTCGTTCGTAGAGCGGACCACCGACGTCTTCGGAACAACGCCCGACCTCGCCCGCGTGGTGAAGGCGCGCGACTTCAACGGCGACGGCCGGATCGATGTCTTCGTCGGGACGACGTATCAGACGCAGAGCCGGCTGTACCTGTCCGACGGCTCGGGGGGATTCGTCGAGCGCACCGCGTCCCACCTGCCCGCCGTCCTGCTCAGCGTGGGCGACGCCGAGCCCGGTGACGTGGACGGTGACGGTGACCTGGACCTCGTGCTCGCCGACTGGGGGGCGGGGAACAACATGAGCAATGCGGGAGGGCGGGTCAGGCTCTGGCTCAACGACGGCGCGGGGCGCTTCACCGACGTCACGGTCGCGCGACTGCCGGACGAACTGGTACGGTTCTCGTGGGATCTGGAACTCGTCGACGTCGACAACGACTTCGACCTCGATGTTCTGGTGTCCTGCAAGCGCTGCGGAGGCGGGTCGTTGTACCGCAACGACGGTGCGGGAAAGTTCGTCAACGACCCTCGTGGCCTTCCGCAGTACACGAACAACTACGAGTACGAGGCGATGGA
>JANOPS010000494.1:0-33513 GCA_031421995.1 Gemmatimonadaceae bacterium | reverse complement strand
TAATCAGTCCAGCCCCCACCCGCAGTTAATCAGTCCAGCCCCCACCTGCAGTTGATCGGTCCAACCCCCACCCGCAGTTCGTCTGTCCAACCCCCACCCGCAGTTCGTCTTTCCAGCCCCCACCCGCAGTAAATGAGTTCCGCCTGCAGTCTCTGTGACGTTCCACGGGCGGTTCCCGTCTTTTCGGTGTCAGCGTCCCTCTCAAGGGAAACCGCCCTCAATTCTGGACAGGGCGGCTGAAAGGGTGCAGGTTACCGAAGTGTGATGGTGTGGGGCAAAGAAAAGGGCTGGTTCCGCCTTGACCGGCGGGCCGGAACTCCGTAGGTTTGCCCACTGCTATCTGCGCCCGAGCTCCATCCGGAGGTGTGTCCGGGAGACTCGGGCCCATGTGCTGTCGTAGGACACTGCCGTAGGACACTGCCGTAAGGCAGATGGGTGTAGGACAGTCGTTGTTCTGCAGTCGAAGGACAAAAGGTGTAGGTGTGGTACCTGAAGGTGTGGGACCAGTTGTGCGGGCGTCGAGCCCTCACGGTGGGGTGAATACCAACCGGCCGCTCCCCGGAACGTGTTCAGTCCAACTAGCCGTGAGACGTTCGATGAAAGCGGCGTCACCACGACGCAGTTTTTTCCAGCAGTTTCGTTTGCCCAGGGTCACCCGTCCCGTCGCAAACAGCTAACTCCACGACCTCGTTATAGAGGGGGATGAATGCAACTCTTTTCTCGGAAGAAGGCGCTCGTCGCTTTGAGCCTTGGCGCGTTGACCGCGCTGGGTGCTTGCGGTGATGACGTCACGGTGGCCGCACCGGTTCCAGTACCGGTTACGATTTCGATTACCCCGCCTAGTGCGACGATGAACATCGGTGAGTCGCTGAACCTCGCGGTTCAGATCATCGGTGGCACCGCGCCGACGTTGGCGAGCTGCACGTCAAGCAACACGGCCGTTGCAACGGCTGCGGTGCAGGCGTCTGCCTGCCGCGTGACGGCAGTGTCGTCAGGCAACGTTACGATCACCGCTGCAGCTTCGACGGGTAACGTCGCGGCCGCCGCGATCACTGTTGCTCCGGCTGCGGCCGCGATCAGCAACCTCACGACCTCGCCGACCACGGCCGGCCTCAGTGTCGGTCAGACGTTGACGATTGTGCCGAACGTTTCTCGCGCGGCGTCGACGGTCACGGTGACCTACGCGTATGCCTCGAGCAACGCGGCGATCGCGTCAGTCAACGCGACGTCTGGTGTTGTGACCGCAGTCGCGCCGGGAACGGCGACGATCACGGTGACGGCGAACGGTTCGGGCACGGGCTTCACGACCTCCGCGCTGACGTCTGGCGTGACGGTCAATGTGACGGCCGCGCCTCCTGCACTCACGGGCCTGACGGTTACACCGGCGGCGCTCGCGATGTCGGTTGGTACGACGCGCACGATTACGGCGACGGTTTCGGCGGCGCCGGGCATCACGGCTCCGGCGGCGACGTTCACGTCGAGCGCTTCCACGATTGCTACGGTCAACGCCGCTGGCCTCGTGACGGGCATCGCCCCGGGTAACGCGCAGATCACGGTGACGGCCACGTCGGCTGGCAACGCGACGCTCGCGGCTACCACGCTGACGCAGGTTGTGAACGTGGAAGTTTCGCCGTTGGCGAACGTCACGATCCAGAGCATCATCCAGGGTCCGTACGTCTCGACCGGTCTTGACTCCACGGTCACGGGCTGGAACCCGAGCCCGCAGCCGGGCTCCAACTTCGCCGTGTTCAACGGCGGTAACGCGACGATCTCTGGTATCCGTGTTGCGGCGAACCCGCAGCTCGACCAGTCGGTTGACGTGACGAACACGAAGGACCAGATCCAGGTTGTGCTCAACCTGCAGACCAACGGCCAGCGCGTTGACTCGGTTGTCGTGTACATCGATCCGGCGAACGCCGGTCGTCGTGCCGCGGCCCGTCAGACGTTCTCGCAGGCGCCGTCGGCCAACACGGAAGTGCGTCTCTACATCCTCACCGAAGATTTTACGCCGAACACTGGCACTGGTGTGGGTGACGTGCACTTCTCGAACGGTCTGAAGGCGATTTCGGCGTCGGTGTGGTCTGGCAACACGGAAATCCAGAACGCGTCGGCTGCTCGTCAGAACATCAACTTCAACAACATCGACGGCTTCGCGCTGACGGTGGTCCGCCCGGCCAACACGGCACTTGACGTGAACAGCCGCACGTGGTGGGGTGGCCCGACGGTCAGCGACATTGGTCAGCCGACTGGTCTTACGAGCTTCCAAGTGTGGCCGGTTATCTACACGCCTGGCCGCTCGATCATCCGCGTCTCTGGCGGCTTCGGCCGTTGCCTCGGTTTCGCGGCCCTCGGCATTCCGAACTTCTTGAACGACACGCTCCCGCCGTTCAACTTCTCGGCCGGATCTGGCGCAAGCGCGACGACGACCACGGGCGCAACCACCAACATCGGCTGCGGCGGCATTGTCGGCGCATACGACTTGGCTGACCAGTTCCGCTTCGAAGACTACCCAGTCGTTGTGGCGTCGTTGGACAACCAGCAGAACCCGGGCCCGCGTACGATCTACGCATACAACCCGACCCTCGGCACGGACCCGTTCGCTGGCCCGCGTCCGACGTTGTTCCGTAACTCGCCGCAGGTCACTGCGCCGGCCGCGTTCCGTGTTGACTACGGCGCACCGACACAGACCCTCGCGGTCACGCAGTCCAATGGCGAGCGTTGGGTGAACGACGCCTACGCGTTCAGCACAGGCTACACGGCGTCCGACCTCACGGGCGGATTCAACGGCGTTGGCTTGTTCCCGACCGCGTCACGTAACACGCTGTACCGTGCGGCGTCGGCCAACACCTGCGCCGGTGGACAGACGTTCGCTGACGTTGCTGGTGGTACCGCTGCAACGATCGGCGGCATCGCCGCGGCGACTGTGCCGCCGAACCGCGAACATCCCTGCGATTTCACGAACAACGCTTTCGTTGCCCAGGTAACGGAAACGGACCGTCTCGGAAACCGCGGCACGTTCGGAGCGCTGGCGGTTGGTGGAACGTCTCCGGCCGCTGCCTTCCCGCTGTTCGGTATCGACAACACCGCGCCTGAAATGATGACGGCGTGGGACGGTGCAGGCCCGATTCCTGACATGCCTAACCATTACCTCGCGACCAACGACTCGATCTTCCAGCCCGCCGGCGCAGTGCCCGCGACGCCGGTTGCTCTGGCTGGCGGCGCGACGGACTTCTGGTTCGGCGTGCGCTATCGCGACTCGCGTTCTGGTTTCAACATCGCCAACCACGGCTCGCGTACGGTTCGCCGTTTCGCGCCGGCCGCATCTCCGCTCAGCTCCAACGTCGCGGTGGTGACCACGGTTGACTCGCGCACCATGAACTTCCTTGGCGGCACGGGTAACCCGGTCGAAAACGAAGATCCGACGTTCCGTCGTGACTCCATCACGGTCTACGGCCGTGGCGGTCTCTCCGGCACGTCTGGTACGGCCAACCCGGCCGTTGCGAGCTCGGCCGTTGTGGTTGGTTACTACCAGTACGACATCTCGCTCGTTGACCGCGCGCTCAACACGAGCACGTTCCGTCAGCGTTCTGCCGTCGACCGCACGTCGCCGCAGATCACGGGCGTGACGATTCCGGCAGTCTTCGGTGCGCAGACCCTGACCGGCACCGCGCCGACGCAGGCGTTCTACCCGACCGGCTCTGACGACACGGAAGGCTTCGATGCCGACCTGTACCTCCGTTACCCAGCATTCGACTTCACGGGCGACGGTTCCATCGGCTCGCTGGTTTCGTCCAATGCTGCTCGCGTGATGTTCCGTCGTGAGCGTGGCGGTCTGGCTGGCTTCCCGAACTTCCACAACCCGTGGCAGGTGTTCTCTGACACGTTGCTCTCGACGCCGTTCGGCCCGGGCGCGCGTTTGTCTGACGCTGTCACTGGCATGGTGATGCCGATCCCGTCCATCCGCGGCATCGAGCCTGTTGACTCGACGAACGCGCCTGTGGCGTGGGGCTTGGCCACGAACCCGTTCGCGGGCTTCAAGCCAAACCAAGTCGGTTTGTATGCGTATGACGTCCGTGCGTCACATCGCGGTGCGACTGCTGCTCCGGCGCTGTTCCCGGCCCCGTACGCAGCTAACCCGCCGTTCTGGAACCTCGGTGCCACGAACACGTTGCCCGGCTTTGAGTCTGCCTACACGGAGCCTCTGTTCGCCGCCAACGTTGCGAACGGTAGCCGCTGGGACGTGAAGGATCTGAACCCGGCCACGGCCGCGAACGATCTGATGCTGACCTGGGCTGGTTTCTCGACCGGTACGACGGTGCAGGTCCGCGTTACGACGAGCACCATCGTTACGCAGCCGCCGTTCCCGAACGTGAGCCTGTTCAAGTGGGAGCCGGATGCCCGTCACACGGGTTCAGGCACCACTGGCGTCGCGACGACGGTTGTCGACTCGGCCGCTGGCAACTGGGTGTTCATCACGAACATGACGTCTTCGGGCGCTCCGGCTAACCCGTCGCTGTTCGACCAGGGCTCGACTCGCTTCTGGACGTACAGCCTGACGTTCGCGCAGCACAACATCGGCGCACTGACTCAGGACGGCACGATCGCAGCAGCTTGCTATCGCGCGGTTGGTTCTGATGCGGCCGGCGACGGTGTGGTGACGCAGAGCTTCGGCGTTGGTTGCCCGGCGACGGTTGCCGTGGCTGCCGGTACGAACCCGACCGTGACGCTCCGCGGCTACGGCAACGGCTCTGGTACCATCACGAACACCGTTGGACCGTTGCATCAGCTCGTCAAGGGCAGCGGCCAGTTCGTGGCCCGCGTATCCCAGAACCGCGCGAACGGCGCGGAAGGGTACACGGTTGCTCCGGGCTTCGGCCAGACGCTGCAGCAGGCGCCGACCGGTTGCACCACGGTCACACCTGTCGTGACGTACCCGACGACACTTACGGTCACCTGTAACGTCGCCGCAGGCTTCGGCCCGCGTACGATCACCGCGATCTTCGAGACGCCGTAAGGCATGTCTTGAGGTAGCAGGGTTGGAAAGCAACGGCCTCACCTTCGGGTGAGGCCGTTTGCTTTTCAGTCCGAGAAGATGCGACCGACCGGCGGAACATCAAACCGCCTCGTGCCGTGTACAAGCGCAGGCAGCGGTTGTTACCTTACCAGCTTCATTACACCTTCTCCCAAAACCATATGCCAACTTTCTTGTCCGCTACAGTTACGCCTAGTTCGCGCCGTACGACGTCGTGGCGCTTGGTCGGAGCGTCGCTCGCCCTGTTTGTCCTCGCCGCATGCGCGGGCGACCTCGGTGAGGCGAAGCTCAAAGCGATTCCCCAAGGCGCGAAGCGCGACGTGGTGCTCGCGGCTCTGGGCACCGGTCCCCTCGCTGCCACGGCTGAGAACGACGCCCTTCGCATTGTGAGCGGCTTTCGCCGCCAAGTGTTCATCACGCAGGCCCGTCAGATCGAAGTCGTCTGGTATCGCGAGGAGCCGGGTACACTCAACGATTCCATTACTGCAAAGACGGAAACGCCGGTGGTCATTGAGGCAGATACGCTGGTGGGCTGGGGCTGGAAGTTCTATTCGCCCTTTGCCGTCACGATGAAACTGCCAGACCCGACGCGTGATGCCTTTCGTCTCGACTCGCTCGCAAAGGCGTCGGCGCCGCCAAAGTCCAACTAACCTCGCCAGATCGCCTCGACACGTCGAGACGACGCCCGCGTAAACAGCGAAGGCCCCGCAGCGTGTTTGCGGGGCCTTTCGTATGAGCGCTTGTGCACGACCGCTTGTACCCAGATGGACCCGTTAGTTAGCCACTGCGCCGCGGAGCACCTACTCGGACGTTCGCCGCCTCAAGAGCTGGCCAGCGTGTCTATTCCGAACACGCCGCCAAACTGCTGTACGAAGGCTTCCTCTACAGCCATGAACCCCGGGAAAGCCACCCCAGCTCGCTCGCACTCTGCCTTCACCGTCGTCATGACCACGCCAGGAATTCCACACGGCACGACATGCGCGAAGGTGCGTAGATCATTCTCCACGTTCAACGCCACGCCATGTCGCGTGATCCAGTCGCGAGCATGCACCCCAATCGACGCCACCTTGCGTGACTCGCACCACACCCCCGTGAAGCCCGGCACTCGTGCGGCCGCAAGGGACACCTCGGCGAGCGTGCGGATCACCACCTCTTCAAGCTGACGTAGGTACCAGTGCAGGTCTTTGGTATGCTGCGTGAGATCGATGATGGGGTAGGCCACCAGTTGCCCAAGTTCATGCACCGTGACATCGCCGCCGCGCTCCACGTCGTGTAGCGCGATGCCCATCACCGCGAGCGCCTCGGCGCTGATAAGGAGATTGCCCTCCTTGGTGCTGCGCCCCAGCGTGACCACCGCCGGATGCTGCACCAGCATGAGCGTGTCTACTGACAACACGCCCGCACCTCGCTGCTGCGCGAGTTGCTTCTGCAGCGTCCACGCCTCGGCGAAGTCGAGCACGCCGAGGCGGAGGACAGTGAGAGCTTTCACGTAGGAAGGACCTCGCAATGCGTCGGGAGTATTCACTCGCAGGTCAGTACTCCCGACTCCCTCAGGCGTGCAACATTTTGCCCAGCGAATCCAGCACCGCTTCGCCGATGGCTTCGCTGAGTGTGGGGTGCGCGTGGACGGCCAGATCAATCTCTTCGACCGTGAACTCGTTCTCGCGCGCCACCACGAGCTCGTGAATGATCTCGGTGGCGTGTGCGCCAACAATGTGCGCACCGAGGATCTCTCCGTACTTGGCGTCGCGAATGATCTTCACGAAGCCGTCGGTTTCGCCTGATGTGCGCGCGCGGCCGTTCGCGGAGAAGGGGAACTTCCCAATCTTGTAGTCCAACTTCTGGTCTTTGCACTGCTGTTCCGTGAGCCCGATCGACGCCACTTCGGGATGACAGTAGGTGCAGCTGGGGATATTGCCGTAGTTCACCGGATGCGCATGCTGCCCGCCGAGTATGTCGGCGAGGACGTGCCCTTCGCGGGAGCCTTTGTGCGCCAGCATCTGGTTGCCGGCCACGTCACCAATTGCGTAGTAGCCGGCCACGTTGGTTTCCATCTGCTGGTTGATCTTGATGAAGCCGCGATCGCTTTTGGCGATGCCCAGCGCTTCGAGACCAATCTTCTCCACGTTCGGCGCGCGCCCGGCGGCGACCAGTACCTTGTCCACATCCAGCGTGTGCGTGGTCCCGCCCGCCTCCACGATCATCTTTGCACCGGTCTTGCTGACCTTCACACTGGTGATCTTGGCACCGGTGAGGATTTCAATCTTGCGCTTCTTGAAGGCTTTCGTGAGCTCGGAGCTGCAATCCGCGTCTTCGATGGGCAGAATGGTAGATGCGACTTCCACCATCGTGACCTTGGTGCCGAACGCCGCAAAGACATCGGCAAACTCGCACCCCACCGCGCCAGCGCCAACAATCACCATGCTGCGCGGGGCTTTTTCGGCCACCAATACATCATCGCTCGAGAGCACGACCTGTTTGTCGAGCTCTAACCCTGCCTGCGGCAAGCCACGCACACGTGAGCCCGTGGCAATGACCACCGCCTTCTTGGCGTCGTGCGTTTCCTTTTTGCCGTCCGCGCTCGTGACGGTGACCTTCTTCCCCTTCTCAAGCAGGCCTTCGCCGCGAATCCACGTGACCTTGTTCTTTTTGAACAAGTATTCGACGCCCTTCGAATTCTGTGCGCTGACCGATCGTGACCGCTTCATGGCCGGCCCAAAATCCAGCGTAATGCCGTCGAGCGTGATGCCGTGCTCGGTGGCGTGCGTGAGTTTGGTGGCGAGGTTCGCGCTTTCAAGGAGCGCTTTTGCAGGGATGCATCCCCACAACACACAGGTGCCGCCCAATGCTTCGCGCTCGATGACGGCGCTGGTGAGTCCAAGTTGCGCGCAACGAAGCGCGCAGACGTAACCGGCGGGGCCGCCGCCGAGGATGATGACGTCAAATGCAGCCATGGGATCGTGTCGGGATCGAAACGGAATGAAGCGGGAATATGCGTGTGAACGCCGGTGTTCAAAGCTACAAAGCGGAAAGGCGAGAAGCACTAGCGCTTCTCGCCTTTCCGCGGGGCTGGTCGATCGGCTGGTCGATCGGCTGGTCGATCGACTAGTTGGTCGACTAGTTGGTCGTCTCGTTGGTCGACTAGTTGGACGACTAGTTGGTCGGCTTGACGACCGATCGAACGCCGTCGGAAAGCACGACTTCCAATCGCCGACCTCCGGACACCACGCCGTCGCCCGATTGACGCACGTAGCCCATGATCTGCCCCGAGGCGGCGTCGCGCACCATCGCCATCGGATAGCGTGTCTGATCCCAGCGCACGCGTACCCGACCAGCGGGGGCCGCCTCGGTCACGACCTGCGGGTCGGGCATGGCCACGGCGAGGCGAGGAGCGCCTCGTACGCGACGTTCCGCCACCGCGGAGGCGCTGGCCCTGGTACCCGCCACGAGCGGCGAGCGCAGGTCCCTCACGCGAAGGCGAGTGAGCGCATCTTCAAGCGTGGCCGTCCACGGGACCACCGCGGCGAAATGCCGCTCGTCGTGGTCCGTGACGTGGTCGACACGGTCGGCGGAGATGGGCAGTTCGAGCAGGAGGTTCCCGTCGGCATCGAGCGCTTCGACCACGTGCGTCGGGCGGACCGACGCCGCGGAGCGTGGGGCAGTGATCCGGAACGCCGGCTCCAGGAGCACCGTCCCGTTCACGATGCGTCCCCAGACCAAGAGGCCCGCGCCGTTGACCGACGCGTCGGCGACCGCACCGGCTGACTGCCGATAGGTCATGACGCGGCCCCAGTTGTAGTCCGACACCCAGTTTGGACTGCAGTAGCCCATCAAGTCTTTGTGGGTCGTGGGCAGGAGCGCGCCGGTCGTGCTATTCCAGCCAACGGCGCCGATGATGCCACCGGCATAGGGGTACAAGGGATCGGCGCTTGCCACGCCACCGCAGGGCGCGTGCGGGCGGTTGAAATTGTGTCCCCACTCGTGCGCGGCGACGCCGTCACCGCTGGGGAGATGGTCCCAGCCGATCGCCGCGCGACCAGGCACGTAGCCATAGCCGGCGATCCCGCTGCTGTAGCCCACCTTGAGCACGCCGTAGTAGTGCGTCGTGGCGGGCGCGCCATCTGCGCTGCGCAGCGAGTTGATCTCGCTCAGCACCGTGAGCCAATGGCCATTACTGTCGTTGGACGTGATGGTATCGGCGCTGGACGTGAAGGGCGCCCGCACGTCGGCGTTGATGGTGCCCACCGGCCACTGCAAGCGCGTCGTGGTCAGGAACGAATTCATGTTGCCGGCGGACACGTTGCCCGTGAGCGGACCGACCGTGACGGGCACAAAGCGTACATTGAAGGCCGGTACCGCATTAACGGCGACGTTCTGCGGCGTGCCGCTTGACGGCCAGCTGTTGTTGGCCTCGTCGCCTTCGGCGACGGTGTTGGTCGGATCGATATCGACCAGAATGCGCAGCGCGGTGCGCACGTTGGCCCCACTGATCACCGTGTTCCAGGAAGATGACAACGTCCCTTCGGTGACGGCCAGTGGCACGCCGGCCGCTGGACCGGTCAGGGTGATGGTTTGCACCAGCGTGGCGCCATCGTAGATCCGCGCCCGGACGGTCGGCGTGGCGGTATTCGCACGGTCCGCCCGCGCAAACACGCGCAGCAATGCATCGCGACCGGCGACGAGCGCCACGCTGCCATCCAACTTCTGCGTGGCCTGCGTGACAACCGCTTGATCGATGACGAAATCGATAAGCGCCGACACGCCAACATACGTCACCGTTGCCGCGGACTGGGCACCGTTGGTGATCGTGACGTTCTGCGACGTGGGTGTGGGATTGTACGTGACGCTGCTGGCGCTTACTGATGCGGCGGTCAGCGTGTAGCTGCCGGCGGCCAACCCGGCGAGCGTTATGGTGCTGGTGATCGCCAACGTCGTGGTGCCGTTTGACAACGTCAGGGCGCCGTTCGTGCCATTGGGTAGGCCACTCACGGTCACTTGTAGACTGCCGCCCGTCACGACGACGGCGTAAGCCACTGTGGCACTGCTTTGCGCACCATTGGCGACAGTGAAGTTCTGTGTTGTTGGTGTGGGCACGTAGTTGAGGCCACTCACATTTACCGCTGCGGCGGTCAGCGTGTACGCACCAACCCCAAGCGCGGGTAGCGTCGTGCTCCCGGTGATGTTGAGTGATTGCGCATTGCCGGTGAGTGTCAGCGCGGCGTTGGTGCCGTTGGGCAGTCCGGTCACCGTGATCTGCGCGCTGCCTGATGCCGCGGCGTAGCGCATGTCGACGGAATCACGACCGGCAATCGCCACCGTGCGACTGAGCGTGGCGGGCGTGACCGCGTAGGTCAGCCCGCCGGCAGCGAAAGATGCCGCCACAATCGTATATGGGCCGGCGGCGATGGACGTGAGGATGGTGTTGGCCGTTACCGTCCGATCGAATCCGTATGGCCCCATGATGCGCGCCGATCCGTTGGCGCCGTTCGGCACGCCGCTCATCGTCACCACAAGTGTCCCGGTCACCGCCGTGTACGAAACGGTCGCCGGCGCGGCCACCATGGACGCAGACACCGTGACCTGCTGCGACGTTTGCGACGGGCGCCACGCGAGGCCAGTGCGCACCACGGAGTCTGCCGACACGACGTACGCGCCGGGTGCGAGATCGGTGAGCGTGGTAGTGGACGGCACCACGCGATCGTACGCATTGGGTCCACTCACGCGAACGCTGCCCGTCGCGCCCACGGGGAGGCCGGTGATCGCGATAGCAAGTGCACCGGTCGACACTGCGTAGTTCACCGGCAGGCGAAGCGTATCGCCGGCGCTCACGCTCGTGTCGTGAACGGCCGGTGTTGGCGCGTAGGTGAATCCGTTGGCCTGCACCGTCGCGGCGAGGAGTTGCCACCGCCCGGCGGAGACGGGGACGAGCCGGGTACTCCCACCGACCGGCGTGCTGAGGCCGGCTGGTGAGATGAGCGTGAGTGCCGCATTCACCGACGGGAGGCCAGCCACCACGACATCCACCGCTGCCGGCGCTGGGCGATACGTGATCGAGGCCGACACAGGCACCGCCGATGCGCTGATAGAGACGGCCTGCGAAAGCACTTCTCCGCGCATGGTGCCGTCTGGTGCGCGGACGTCGCGTACCACGATGGCGTAGAGCCCGGGAGGCAGGCCGGTGACGACTGATGAGGCGGTCACGGTGCGCGACACGTTGATGCCGGAGATGACGACATTCGCCGGCACATCGATCGGGAGCCCGAGCACGGCCAGCTGCAGCGCTCCCGTGGTGGGCGTCCATACGACGCGCGCTGATCCAACCGATCGCGCCGCGATGTTCACGGTGGAGATGGCAGGCGATGGCTCGTACGTCACACCGTTGACGACCACGCTGTTGGCGCTCATGATCCACGCGCCGACGTCGAGTCCGTCGATCGTTTCGCTGCCTGACGCGGTACGCGAGCTGGTGCCCTTGCTCAGCAGCACCGTGGCGTTCGCGCCGTCCGGCAGCCCCTCGAGGGAAAGGCTGACTCCGCCAACAGGCGGTGCCTCGGGCGCTGCGGTGTCCTGGCAGGCGGCCGCAGCGAGGACGCCGACCAGCAAGACGGTCGCACGCAAGCCCCGCGCAGGACCGCCGTGGGCGCCGCGCGCGCGCGCGCACAGCGCCTGCGTGGTTGCACCGAGCAGACTACCGATCCGAAATGACGGCACAGGGTGGTACTCCGGCGAGACGTGCAAAGGAAAACCCTCTCGTAACACAGACGACGCGCAGGTACGCGTGACTCTCCGGGAGAAGCAACACTTCACACGCCGTGCTACCCTGTACCCAGGCTGTAACGCTAGAACAGCATCATCATCGGCGCTTCCAGCAGTTGTCGCAACGTCTGCAGGAATTTGGCACCGATCGCGCCGTCGATCACGCGATGGTCGCAGCTCAGGGTGACGCGCATGCGTTGCTTCGGCACGAAGGCACCGTTCTCCCAGACTGGTTTGGTTTCGGTGCCACCGACCGCCAGGATGGCCGCTTCGGGAGGGTTGATGATCGCCGTAAACTGGTCGATCCCGAACATCCCAAGGTTGGACACGGAGAACGTGCCTCCCGAATACTCGGCGGGTGCCAGTTTGCGCTCCCGAGCCCGTTTGGCAAAATCCCGCGCTTCCGCGCCAATTTGGCCGAGTCCCTTTGTGTTCGCGTTGCGGATAACGGGAACGATGAGCCCGTCATCGGTGGCGACCGCCATCCCGATGTGTGCGTCGGGATAGTAGTGAATGCTGTCACCCATCCAATGCGCATTCACCTCGGGGTGACGAACCAGCGCGGTGGCGACGGCCTTGATGACGATGTCGTTGACCGAGACCTTGAACTGATCACCCGCGGCGACCATCTGCTCGCGCAACTGCCCGACCCGCGTCATGTCGATTTCTGCGGTCAGATAGAAAGTCGGTATCGGTCCAATAGACTCGGCGAGTCGACGCGCGATGGTCTTTCGGATTTGTGTTAGTGGGAGAACTACAGGGCCTGCTACTGCGGGTGTGGGCACTGCTACTGCGGCTGGGGGCACTGCTACTGCGGGGGTGGGAACTGCTACCGCGGGGGTGGGCGCAGCGGATTCTATGTCGCGGCGGATGACGCGGCCGTTGGGGCCGGAGCCGGCAACGGCGGCGAGGGAGATGCCGCGTTCCGCGGCGAGGCGGCGAGCGAGCGGTGAGGAGCGGAGGGGGCCGGCGGGCGGCGCGGCTACTGCTGGTGCGGCTACTGCTGGTGCGGTTGCTGCTGGTGCGGTTGCCGCCGGTGCCGTGGCAGGTGTGGTTCCCCCACCCGCAGTGGCAGTGCCCCCAGCTGCAGTGGCAGTGCCCACACCCGCAGTGGCAGTGCCCCCACCCGCAGTGGCCGTTGCCGCAGCTATGCCCCCAGCTGCAGTAGCAGTTGCCGCTTCAATCGCTTCATCCGCTGCAGCGATGATGCCGATCACGAAGCCGATGGGACTGGTGGTGCCTTCCTCGACGAGCTTGGCGCGCAGGACACCGTCACCGCGCGCAACGAGCTCCATGATGGCCTTGTCGGTCTCCACTTCGGCGATGGTGTCGCCGGTCTTGATCACGTCACCGACTTGTTTCAGCCACTTCACCAGGCGCCCTTCTTCCATCGTAGGAGAGAGCGCCTCCATCATCACCTTGGTTGCCATGATCGGATCAGTCGATGTAGAGGACTTGCTTGATGGCCGCGATCGTCTTCGGGACGTCGGGCTTGGCGGCCTTTTCGAGACTCTTGGCGTACGGCATCGGTGCATCGGCCTGGTGCACGCGCAACACGGGTGCGTCGAGAGAGTCGAAGCAGTGGCGCTGCACGAAGTCGACCACCTGTGCCCCAACGCCGCACATCTCCCAGCCTTCCTCGACAACGACGGCGCGATTGGTCTTTCGCACGGAGGCGGCGATGGTTTCGACATCCATCGGACGAATCGTCCGCAGGTCAACCACTTCGCATTCGATGCCTTCCTTCGCCATCTGTTCCGCAGCTTGGAGCGCGACCAACACCATCTTGCCGTGCGATATCAACGAGCAGTGCGTCCCTTCGCGCTTGACCTCGGCCTTGCCGAGGGGAATCACGTAGTCGGTATCAGGGACTTCGCCCTTCGTGTTGTAGAGCATCTCCCCTTCGAGGAAACACACCGGATTGTCATCCCGGATCGCGGCCTTGAGTAGCCCTTTGGCATCGTACGGCGTAGCCGGCGTGACGACCTTGAGACCAGGAATGTGCGCGAGCCACGATTCCCACGCTTGCGAGTGCTGGGCTCCAAGTTGCAATGCGGAGCCGTTGGGGCCGCGGAAGACCATTGGCATCGGGAACTGCCCTCCCGACATGTACAACATCTTCGCGGCTGCGTTGACCACTTGGTCGAGCGCCAGCAGCGAGAAATTCCACGTCATGAACTCAATGATCGGGCGTAGTCCGGCCATCGCGGCGCCAACACCAACACCGGCGAAGCCCAGTTCGGTGATGGGCGTGTCGACGACGCGCATTTCGCCAAACTCCTGCAGCAGTCCCTTCGACACTTTGTAGGCACCCTGATACACCGCGACCTCCTCGCCCATCAGGAAGACACGATCATCTCGTTGCATTTCTTCGCGGAGCGCCATGTTGAGCGCATCGCGATATGTGATTACGGCCATGGGAATCGTCTCGTTAGCTCGTGGTTTCGACCAAGATGTCTTCCATGAGCGCTTCGACCGGCAGCTCTGGACTCTGCTCTGCAAAATCAATGCTGTCCTGCACGACCTTCTTGATCTCGGCGTCCATCGCGGCCACGTCGGTCGCGGAGATTTCGCCGGACTCCTCCATGCGCTGCCGCAGCAGCGAAATCGGGTCGCGCTTGAGGTACAGCTCCAGTTCTTCCTTGGTGCGGTAGGTCCCGCTCACTGCGTCGGACATGGAGTGTCCCATGAAACGGTAGGTGCGGATCTCGAGCAGCGTGGGGATGCTTTCCTTGCGAGCCCGCGCAATCGCTTCGGCGGCCGCTTCGCGGACCGCGTGCACATCCTGGCCGTCGACAACGCCGCGCGGCATATCGTACGACGCACCGCGCTTGTAGATGTCGTGAATGGCCGAGGCACGTTCGACGGCGGTTCCCATGCCGTAGCGGTTGTTCTCGATCACGAAGAGGCATGGCAGTTTCCAGAGTGCCGCCATGTTGAGGGCTTCATGGAATGCGCCATTGTTCACGGCCGCTTCTCCCATGAAGCAGACGATCACTTGATCGCCGCCGCGGTACTTGATGGCAAACCCGACGCCAGCGGCGATCGGAATGTGGCCACCAACAATGCCATGTCCTCCGAGAAAGCCAAGCTGCTTATCGAACATGTGCATCGACCCACCCTTGCCGCGCGCACAGCCATCCTGGCGTCCGAACAGCTCGGCCATCACCGCACGGGGCGTCATGCCGCGCGCGAGCGCCTGACCATGATCGCGGTACGTGGTGATGACGTAGTCGTCTGGGCGAAGCTGCGAGATGATGCCCGTCGATACGGCTTCCTGTCCGATGTACAGATGACAGAAACCGCCGATGCGTCCGATCGCGTACATCTCCGCACAGCGCTCTTCGAATCGGCGCTGCAGGAGCATCGTGTGCAACAGTTCGCGGTTGAGTGCGGACGAGGAGGCGGGCGGCGGAGACTGCGGCTCGGGTTGCTTGCGGGATTTGGGAGGCACAGCGGCGGCGAGTAGGGAGTAGGGAGGCGTGAGTACTTCGTACTGACGGGCGTTGGTGCGGTGCTGCGTGTGGAGGGGATACTGGGGACGTCGGAGCGTTGCGTGCCTGTCGCCACTGTGCGCTTTCACACCTCGCGGTGTACTCCCGACGACGCCTACCTATCTACCTGCTACCGACTGCGGTCCGGTATCCCTCGACTTGCTCCCAGGCGTGATAGCTGGAGCGCACGAGCGGGCCGCTCTCCACGTGTTTGAAGCCGAGTGATGTGCCGATCGTCTTCAGTTCCCGGAACTCCTCGGGCGTGACGTAGCGGTCGAGGGCGATGTGTCCATCCGACGGGCGCAGGTACTGGCCGAGGGTGAGGATGTCGACGTCGACCTCGCGCAGTTCCTTCATGACCTCGACCACTTCTTCGTTGGTCTCGCCGAGCCCGAGGATGATGCCCGTCTTCGTGGGGATGTGCGGGGCGATGCGTTTGGCGATACGAAAGATCTCGAGCAGGCGTTCGTACCGACCGCCGGGGCGCGCCTTCTTGTACAAGCGCGGGACCGTTTCGGTGTTGTGATTGTAGATGTCCGGTTCGGCGTCGAGGACGGCGCGGATCGAATCCTCGTTGCCCTGAAAGTCGGGGACGAGCACTTCGATCGAGCACTCCGGTAGCCGCGCGTGGATTTGGCGGATCGTCTCCGCGAAGATGTACGCGCCGAAGTCGGGCAGGTCGTCGCGGTCGACAGACGTGATCACGGCGTGGCGCAATTGCATCTGCGCGATCGCTTCCGCGACGCGTGCCGGCTCGGCGATGTCGTAGGCGGGCGGTCGCCCATGCGAGACAGCGCAATAGGCGCAGTTTCGCGTGCACACATCGCCGAGGATCATGAAGGTGGCGGTGCCATGTTCCCAGCACTCACCGATGTTGGGACAATGCGCTTCTTCGCAGACGCTGTGGAGATCGAGCTCCCGCATCAGCTGTTTGAGACGAAGGTAGTTCGCGCTGCCGGGTGCCTTGACCTTGAGCCACTCGGGCTTGCGTTCGGGGAGCGGGTCGCGACGGTGGCGCCCCATAATCTGATACAGCGACTCAGCCATATGCCCTGCAAAGAAAAGGATATCGCGCCGGGGAATGCCGGACTAAGGCAAGCTAGTCCGTGGTCAAGCCAATGGAAACGACAGATACCCTGCAAAGCTGGTTTAGACAGTTTCCGTAATCATATCAGGTGGCGAAACCCTTCCCGGATTGTATCGTATAGAGCAGGAAACGCCTCCTCCTCGCTCTGGACTTTACCATGCTCCGCACTCTCCTTACGATCGGCGTCATCGCCTTGGCCGGTCTGTTCGCGATCAAGGTCGTGTTCGGGCTTCTTGGCCCGTTGGTCGGGCTCCTGCTCTGGCTGCTCGGGTTGGCGCTCAAGGTCACCTTGGTCGGCGCCGTCGCGTATGGCGTCCTTCGGCTCATCAGTCCCGATACTGCGCGTCGCCTGACGGACGGCTGGCGGTCGTAGCCTGTGGGCGCGGTCCTAGTCGCCCGTGGGTTAAGGAGCGGGCGAGCGGCCCAATCTATCGGCGATCGCCCAGGCAAGTAGCGGTACCATGATCTCATGGTGTCCGGTGATTTCGTAGCCCTTGCCGCTGTCTTGGGTTGGACGCCGGACGACGTTCATTCGGGGCCGATAATGGCGCTGCATGTCCAAATCGCAGGTCACAAAGTCGGTCGGCCGTCCTTCGCCGAGGTTCCGGGCGATGGTGAGCGCCTTGAGAAAGACCTCTGGCATGATCACCGCGCTCCCGACGTTCAGCACAACGCCGCCGTCGTGTAGCGTATCGATAGATGCCGCCAGTCGGCGGAAATCGCGGTGGCTGGTATCGCCGATCGCCGCCCCATTTGCGGCGGGATGTTGATGGATGATCTCGGCGCCCAGCGCGGCATGAATGGTAGCCGGCACTCCATGACGCCAGCATTGATAGGTGAGCGAGAGTTCGGGATGCATCAGCGGCTCGTGGCTCGCCAGATTTCGCGCGACGGATTCGCCCATTCCCCAGCCGTTGGCCATGCCGGCCGTGAACGCGGCGTTGAGCCCGCTTCCTGTTTCGTCGGCCATGCCAAACGAGCCGTCGCGGAGACCGGCGGCCACATCTTCGGACGTGCCGCCGAACCGTGCGATTTCGTAATCGTGGATCGCCGCCGAGCCATTCATCGCCACATGTGTGACGACGCCTCGGGCCACGAGATCGATCAGCACTCGCGCCAGACCGGTTTTGACGACGTGTCCGCCAAGCATCAGCAACACGCCCCGATCTCGCTGGCGTGCGGCGACAACGGCATCGACCACCGCCAGAAAATCGCGTGCGACCAGAATATCCGGGAGCGCCTCGAGAAAGGCACGCATGGTGCGCGGAGCGTCGGTGTCGCCAGGCGGTGAAGCAAACTCCTCGGCGCGCACCTTGTTCGGGCGTGTAAGGACGGGCACGGTCCGCACGAGCGCGAGGTTCGCCTCGCGATAGTGCATTGGCGGCTGCTCGTTAGGCACGGGCGGCGTCACGATGCGTCGCTCGGCGCCGCACCGGCGTCGCCGTCTGCGCCACCGCGATCGGTTGGAGTGTCGCCGCCTTCATCGCGGGAGCGCCCGCGTCCGCGCGCGCGACGGGCACCTCCGCGCCGGCCACGTCGACCGCGCCGGCGGGATCGGGCTGCGCGGCCCGCGTCATCATCTGGTTCGTCTGTGTCGTCGTCGTTTTCGGCAGACTCGCGGGAGGTGGCAGAGAGGTCATCCTCCGCACCGACGTCCTCCGCATCATCTGATGCATTCCGCGATGCATTCCGTGATGCATTCCGTGATGCCTCACGTGGCGCATCGGGCGCCTCGTAGGCCGCGTGCTGATCACTTCCCTCCCCGATCGCGTCATCGTTCGTCTCCGAGGCGGCGCCGCGGGTTTTGGACTTTCGACGACGCGATCGCCGATTGCGTCGGCGTTTCCGTTCGCGAAGCTCTTCGCCGGACTCCGACTCCCCATCGGCGGCAAGCGCAGATGAGGCGGTATCGTCGGAGGCGTCGGCATCATCAATGTCACGCTCGTCGGCAGGCATGTGCTCGCCGCCAATCGACGCACTCTCCGTGGGTGATGCCGGCGTGTAGAGCGGCACGGTGTTGCGCGACAGGGCGTTGGCGACCGGGGCGAATTCTCCGAGGGGTTGTGCGTCGGACGCGTCTGCGGCTGCAGGCGACGGGCTGGAGAGCACCGACGCATCGGCACGCGGTGGTGCGCTGGTCGCGCGCCGTGAGGCGGGAGCCGCAAACGGATCATCGAGGATGAGCTCGTGGTCTTCGGCGGCAACGGCTCGCCCGCGGCGCGGCTGTCGTTCGGTGCGCTCGGTGCGCTCGGTGCGCTCCGTCGTCGCTGGCCGCGCGCCAGGCGAGCGGCCGCTCGGTTCCGTATGTACCTCGTCGCGCGTGGCAGGCGCTCCGCTGACCGACGGATCGCGGCTTGCAGCGGCGCGCTCGGCCTCGTTGCGCCCGCCGTCACCACGTCCTCCGCGTGATCGGTCGCGCTCTGGGCGTCCGTCGCGCCGCGCGGCGTCGACGGGCCCACCGCGTAGACGCTCCCGCTCGCGCGACCGTTCGCGGAGCTTATCTGCCGTGACGTCCGGCTCGTCCCGTCTCGGTGCCGGTGTGCCGCCGCGACCACTTCGCGTCGGGACGTCGGCCGCGCTTTCTGGTGCGGACGACGGTGACACGCGGCGCCCGCGCGCGCGCCACGCCCAGCGCAACGCCGCGAGTGCGTCTCGCACCGTTACGCGACGCGTGTCGCGCGTCCGAACACCGTATGTGGGTTCGAGTGGAACCGTCTCTATGCGGCGGGCGTGGGGAACCAGTCGCAACAGCAGATCCGCGTTCGCGGTCCACGTATCGCCCTCGCACACCGGCTCGTCGCCGACGGTGCGCAGCAAATCACGCAACGCGGAGATGCGAATCAGTCGCATGGACCCCGTCATGTCGCGAATGCCCTCGACCCGAACGAACGGACGCATGGCCCACCCCGCGGCCTTGAACAAACGACTGACGGGCGTGGGGGCGTCCACGACGGCTGTGCGTTCGCCCACCACGATGTCGGCGCCCCCTTCGAAGCGGCGAGCAAACTCTGGCACGATCCCTGGCGGATCGGTGAAATCGCCTTGCAGCAACAGCATGGCATCCCGACGTGGATATCGCGTGTGCCCGGCGATATGTCGCACCAGGGCGTTCACCGCGCCAGCGTATCCGATCGGTTTCGTTCCGCGCAGCACCGTCACCGGCATCGCGTGCACGTACTGCTCGGCCACCGCAGCGGTCTCGTCTGTACTGGCGTCGTCGTAGACGACTACCTCGTATTCGCGCGGGAACTCAGCGAGTACCGTACGGATCCGCCAAAGCAGCACGCCGATGGTGGCGTCCTCATTTTGCGCGGGAATGGCGAGATAGAGCACGGGAACGGGCGGAGGGATACGGCCGCGGAACGAGAATCCGCTGGCACGATGAGCACCCTCGATAATAACAGGGCAGCGGCACAATCGGGTGGTGACTTCGCTCGCGGAGGCTCATGCCGGTTGCCTCGATCCGGTCAGGCGGCCACCTTTGCCAGATGTTCGATCAACTCCGAGATTCGCTCCGCATGCTGTCTGACCGCCTTGCTCCCGAAGAGCGGCGGCGCGTCTCTGCGTCCATGCGCGACGCATTGATGCACGCCAAGCTTGCCATCAACGATCTTCGCGAAGGGGCGGGGGTGACGGCCTCGCGCCTCGCGGCGGAGCGCGCGGAGCTGGAGACGGTTCGTCGTCGGCAGGGATTAGCGGCGCAGATCAACGACCTGGAGACGGTGGCCATCGCCGAGCGTTTCGCGGCACAACATGCTGAACGCGTCGCCGTCTTGGAATCGAAGCTGATGGTTCAGCAGCAGGAGCTGAGCCTTGTCGAGCGCGAATACGACGAGATGTCATCGCAGCTCCGGCTTGCCATGTCCGGCATAGCGCCCGGCGGCGTTGGCCCAGACGTGACGGCCCAGCGCGAGCTTGACGATTTTCTCGCGGGTGAGCCGACGGGCGCCGGCGCGCCGGCGTCGGCGCCGCGGCGCACACGTGCAGAAAAAGAAGCCGATGCAGAGTCTCGCTTGGCCGAGCTCAAACGACGTATGGGGAAGTGATACGCCGTTGGTCTGGGGTGGCGCTGCTGGTCGCCGCCGTCGCCCCCGGTACGATGCGCGCACAGGAGAACCGTCAGGACAGTGTGCGAACCCGACCGGTGTCAAGCCGCGGGCGTTTGGCGGTGACCGGCTGTGCGGGACAGATCATCAGCGACGTGGTGGTGATTACGCAACCGCCGTATACGGAGCGGTTGCCACAGCGATTCGAATTTCTTCGTCGCGCGGCGCGCACGATTCATGCGACGACGCGCGACGAGAAGATCCGCGGATTTGTGCTGCTCAAGCGTGGTGAGCCGTGCAATCAGATTCGCCGTGCGGAGTCCGAGCGCATTCTGCGCGCGCAGCCCTACCTTGTTGATGCCCGCATCGCCGTGTACGACGATGATGCCGGTGGCGTGCGTCTGGAAGTCGAAACGCGTGACGAATTCAGTTTGATCTTTGAGCCAGCGGTCAACGTGGAGGCGCCGGTGTTGCGGGCGATGCGATTCGGCGAATCCAACCTCGGTGGAACCGCACGGCTGGCGTCGGTTGAATGGCGTGATGGCCGCGCGTTTCATGACGTGCTCGCGGTTCGGTACACTGACTATCAACTCTTCGGCCAACGCAACGAGCTTCGCGTGTTTGGCATGCGGCTTCCGCGCGGACAGGAGATGCGAGCGGAATTGGTGCGCCCGTACTATACGGATCTGCAACGGATCGCGATGATCGGCTCGATCGATGGTCGTCGGGACTTCGCGACCTTTCGACGCGAGGTCGGTCCGGACAACTCGGTCAATGTGGCGAAGCGGAGCGCAGTGATTGGCGGCATCGGTCGCATCGGTGCCGTGGGTCGATTGAAACTCCTTGGCGCGAGCGTTACCTACGCACGCGAACGCGCCGAGTCGACCACTGTGGTATTCAATCGCGACGGCTTTTTGCCTGGTCCGAGCGATCCGCTCGGCGTCCGCTTTCGTCCGCAGGACGTGCTGCGTGCCAATCTGCTTGGCGGTATTCGCTTGCTTCGCTTTACGCCGGCGCAGGGTTTCGACGCGTTGAGCGGAACGCAGGATCTCCGCATCGGATTGCAGATCGGCGCGGCCTATGGACACTCAATTGTCGCGGGGTCGGCGCGCGATCGCGATCGCTTCATGTCGGCGGGTGTGTATGGCGGCGTGGGAGGCGCCAAGACGTTCCTCGGGCTGCAGCTGATCGGTGAGGCGCGCAACGACCTCGGAGCCGATGAATGGGACAATCACGTGCTGAGCGGGCGTCTGGCGCTTTATTTTCGGCCCGCCGTTCGTCAACTCACTCAGGTGTCGGTCGAGTGGAGCGCCGGCCGCGACATGCATCGGCCGTTTCAACTGTCGTTCGCCGACCGTCAGGGAGGACTGCTGGGACACCGCGGCTCACGTTCCGCCGGTGCCGAGCGGATGATTGTGCGCGCAGAGCAACGTCTTGTGCTTCCCTCGCGACTGAATGTCGCCGACTTCGGTTTTGCCGGCTTTGCTGAAGCCGGCCGGCTCTGGGGTGGTGCCGGCGTTCCCTACGCAGCGACCACGCCTGTGCGCGGAGCCGTTGGTGTGTCGGTATTGGCCGCGGTTCCGCCGCGTTCCCGCCGCCTGTGGCGCGTTGATTTCGCGATGCCGGTCGGAAGCGATCGGAACCGACGCTTTGAAGTCCGCATCAACAACGAAGACCGGACGCGCGAGTTCTGGCGCGAGCCACGTGACGTACAACTGGCGCGAGAACGTACCGTCCCGCGCAGTCTGTTTACGTGGCCCTGAGCGCGGCGTTCAGGTTTTCACACTTCGCGTCAGTCGCTTCAGCAGCGGAACACAAAGGAACAGGATGGTTGCCGCGATGAAGGATGTCGTCACAAAGATGGTGAAAAAGCCTTTGTTCGTACTGCTCATCTGCTGGATGTAGCCACCGAGTCCTGTTTGTGGCTGCGACACTGTCTCGCCGGGAAGCGGTGTATAGCCCGCGAGAAAGCCGGCCACCTTGTTGGCTGCCGCATTGGCAAGGAACCAGACGCCCATCAGCAGCGACGCAAACTTTACGGGCGCGACGCGGGTGACGTACGACAGTCCCAACGGCGAGAGACAGAGTTCGCCGAACGTGTGCATGAGATAGGCGGCGATCAGCCAGAAAGGCGAGACCTTGATGCCCAAATCAGCACGACCGCCACCAATCGCGAGAAAGAGGAAGCCGGCGCCGACGAAGAGCAGGCCAATGGCCATTTTGAACGGCGTGCTGGGTTCCTTGCCCCGCTTGCCCAGTGCCAGCCACATAATCGAGAACAACGGCGCACAGGTGATGATGAAGAACGAATTGACTGACTGAAACCAGGTGGATGGAATGTCAAATGACCCCAGTTTGAGATCGGTGAACTTGTCCGCAAACAGGCTCATCGAAGAACCGGCCTGCTCGAAGGCCGCCCAGAAAAACACGACGAAGAATGCCACGATGAAGAGCGCGATGACCCGTCGGCGCTCTTCGCCCTGCGTGCCGAGGACCGTGATCGCGAGGGCCGCCCCGATGACCGACCCGAGGACGACGCCGAGCAGGCTGCCCGACAGCACCCATGAGAGTGCCGCACCGACCGATAATCCGATGAGCCCGTTTCGCGTAGACGTGTCGTCTCCGCCTGCACTCGTCGCACCAGCCACGGCGATGGTCGAGCCCGTCGGTGCGTCACCGATGGTGCCGAGATACTTCTGCTTGAGCACCGCGTACATGATGAGGCCGAGCACCATGCCGACGCCCGCTGCGGCAAATCCATAGTGCCAACCAAACCGATCGCTCTGCGCGAGGTACCCGCACACCAGCGGTCCTAAAAACCCGCCGGTGTTGATCCCCATGTAGAACAGCGTGAAACCGGCGTCGCGTCGTGTATCGCCATCGCGATACAGTTGGCCGACCATCGTTGATACGTTGGCCTTGAAGAATCCGGTGCCAATGACCACGAGGGTGAGACCGGCGTAAAAGGCACTCATGCCCGGCAAGGCCAAGACGAAGTGACCCGAGGCAATCACGGCCCCGCCGATCAACAACGCGCGGTGTGTGCCCAGATATCGGTCGGCGATGTAGCCGCCGATCATCGGCGTGAGATACACCATCATCGTGTAGGTGCCGTACAGTCCAGCGGCGCGGGCCGCATCCCATTCCAGCTTGTTCACCAAATACAGCACCAGGAGGGCACGCATCCCGTAGTAGGAGAACCGCTCCCACATTTCGGTCATGAACAACAGGCCGAGGCCGCGGGGGTGGCCGAAGAAGGCACGATCTTGTCCCGAGTAATCGGGAGCGGTCGCGCTGGCAGTCGGCCGCGCGGAGGGCGATGGGGTCACGGGCTGGTGGTAGGAATGTGGGTCATCGGTTCTTTCAAGCAGGCGACAAAGTGCCCAGGCGCTTTCTCTTCAAGCGCTGGTACAACGCGCGCGCATTCGCTGTCCTTCAACGGGTGCAAACATCGCGGATGAAACACGCACCCGCTCGGCGGATGTGCTGGCGACGGCGGCTCGCCAGGCAGGAGCACACGCTGACGTTTGACGGTTGGATCCGGCACGGGTACCGCCGAGAGCAACGCCTTGGTGTATGGCATGCGCGGCGTGGCAAAGAGTGTCGCACGCGGGGCTAGCTCGACGATGTGCCCGAGATACATCACCGCCACGCGATCGGCCATGTGGGCGACAACGGCCAGATCGTGGGCGATGAACAGAAACGCGAGCCCGCGTTCGCGCTGCAGATCCTGCAGCAAATTGACCACCTGCGCCTGCACGCTCACGTCAAGCGCGGACACCGGCTCGTCGCAGACGAGGAATGACGGTTGCACCGCGAGGGCGCGCGCGATGCCAATCCGTTGGCGTTGTCCGCCTGAAAATTCATGCGGATAGCGATTGGCGTAGGATGCTTGCAAGCCGACTTCGTCGAGGAGTGTGGCGACACGACGATCTGCCTCGGCGCCCTGTGCCAGCTGATGGACAATCAGTCCCTCTTTGATGGCCGCGCCGACGGTCATGCGCGGATTCAGCGACCCATAGGGATCCTGGAAGACAATCTGCATACGCCGACGGAGCGCGCGCAGTGTTTCGCCGCGCAGGGCTCGCACATCGATCCCGTCGAACTGAATGTCGCCCGCGGTGGGCTCGATGAGGCGCAAAACGGCGCGACCCGTGGTGGTCTTGCCGCAGCCAGACTCGCCAACCAGCGCCAGCGTTTCGCCGGCAGCAATATCGAACGACACGCCGTCCACCGCTTTGACGGCGCCAGTGACGCGTTGCAGGAATCCACTCCGAATCGGAAAGTGCTTTGTAAGCCCGCGCACGCGGAGCAACGGCGGTGCGGCCGGTCCGGTCACGTCGTTACCACCTTGCGTTGCGCCGGTTCTTGCACCAGGTGGCATCGCGCGCGATGCGAGGGGCTAACCTGCACGAGTTCTGGTGCCTCTGTTTCGCAGCGTGCGAACGCGTGTGGGCACCGCGCGCGGAACCGACAGCCGGACGGCCAGTCGGTGGCCGCGGGTACGGTTCCGGGGATGGTGCGCAGGCGACCGCCGATCTGATCGAGTCTCGGTACGGCGGCCAATAGTCCCTCGGTGTACGGATGCGTGGCGGTTGAAAAGAGCGCTTCCACCGGTGCCTCTTCCACAATCTGGCCGGCGTACATGACCAGCACGCGCGACGCCATTTCGGCGACCACGCCGAGATCGTGCGTGATGAGCAGGAGGGCGAGTCCGGTGCGATCGCGTTGCGCGCGCAGGAGCTCCAGGATCTGTGCCTGAATCGTGACGTCGAGCGCGGTGGTTGGCTCGTCGGCAATCACCAGCCGCGGCTCGAGGATGAGCGCCATCGCGATCATCACGCGCTGTCGCATTCCGCCGGAGAGCTGATGCGGATACTCCGTGGCGCGCACCGCCGGATCGGCGATCCCGACTTCACGCAGCATACTGACGGCCTGTGCCCACGCGTCTTGACGCGATGCCTTGGTGTGTACACGCACCACTTCGGCGATCTGCTCTCCAACGGTCAGCACAGGGTTCAACGCCGTCATCGGCTCCTGAAAGATCATGCTCATGCGCCGACCGCGCACCGAGCGCAATGACTCGTCGTCCAGCGTCAGCAGATTCGCGCCACCAAAGTGAATGGTGCTCCCGACCTCTATTCGACCTGGCGCCGGAATCAGCCGCAGCAGTGAAAGCGCCGTGACCGATTTGCCACACCCTGACTCACCGACGACACACACTGTTTCACCGGCCGCGATCGTGAACGACACGCCATCGACGGCGCGGGCGATACCGCGTGTGGTATCGAACGAGACGCGCAGCGAGTCGACGGCGAGGAGCGCGTCGTCTGCTGACCGCCCGCTGGGCGCCGGCGCATCGATTGCTGGAAGAGGGCGGGAAAGTGTCACGCGGGAACCTGATCCCTTGCGAATCGATCGCGCAAGGCGTCGCCCAGCGCGTGGCAGGCCAGAACAGCGATCACCGTGGCCATGCCGGGAAACACGGTCAGCCACCATTGACTGGCCATGCCACCGGACCCTTCGGCCATGATGTTCCCCCAGCTTGGGAAAGGTGGCTGCACGCCAAGGCCGAGGTAGCTGAGGCCGGCTTCCAAGGCGATGGTCCCGGCGACGCTGAGCGTTGCGTTGACGATGAGCAGCGGGATCAGGTGGGGCAGGATGTGCAGCCGCAGCATGCGCATGCCACGCACACCGGTCGCTTGGGCGGCAACGATGAAGTCCCGCCGCCGCAACTGCTGGACTTCGCCGCGGACCAGTCGCGCGATATCAAACCACCCCGTGGTGCCAAGCAGGATGATCAATGCGCTCAGCGGCAAATCCTCCCAGAAGGCGGTCACGGCGAGCAAGAGCAACAGTCGGGGAATGGACAGCGCGACGTCGAGCCCGCGCATCAGCCACCGGTCCGTGGCGCCGCCAAACAACCCGGCGACGGCGCCGTACGACGTTCCCAGCAGGAGCGAGAGCGCTACGGAGGCGAACGCCAATGAGAGGGAAATCCGCGATCCGAAGAGGACGCGTGAGAGCACGTCGCGGCCCACTCCGTCGGTGCCAAACGGGTGCGCGCGCGACGGGGACAGGTACTGCAGGGTGTCGTAGTTCGCCGGAGGATCGGGTGAGAACGGTGCAAGTACTGGCGCGAGCGCTGCAACACCGGCGAGCAGGACTACAAACGCGAGCGGCACCTTCCAGCGCTGTCGACGCGACGGCAAGACACCCCGCACCATTCCCGGAATCGCTTCCGGGGCGACGTTGTCAGGCC
Source organism: Gemmatimonadaceae bacterium (assembly GCA_031421995.1). GTDB lineage: Bacteria > Gemmatimonadota > Gemmatimonadetes > Gemmatimonadales > Gemmatimonadaceae > Gemmatimonas. The sequence goes on along the minus strand of JANOPS010000494.1, from coordinate 6,836 downwards.
GTCGCGCGATACTGCGCTCGCGTACTCCGGCTGGCTGCGTCACGCGCGACGCACGCGCGGATCAGCGAGCGCACGGAGTAGATCCGCGAGCAGCGATCCAAGCGCGGTCATGGCGCTTCCGACAATCACGCTCGCGCTCACCAATGCGTAGTCACGCGAGTTGATGGCGGTCAAGAGCGCACTGCCCATGCCAGGCCACCCGAACACGCGCTCTACAAACACCGCTCCCGTGAGGAGTGCCGGGAAGAACAGCCCCGCCAAGGTGATCATGGGCAGCATCGCGGTGCGCCACGCGTGCCAGTTCACTAAGAACGTGGTGAGTCCCTTCGCGCGTGCGGTGCGCACGAATTGTTCGGCCAGGCTGTCACGCATTGCCACGCGCTGGTAGCGAGCAAAGATCGCGGTGCCCATCACCGTCAAGGCGGTCCACGGGAGCACCAGATGACGTGCCCGATCCCACAGCCGTTCGCCGGTCGACATGCTGCCGTACATCGCCGCATCCGTCATCCCGGTGGCCGGCAGTACGGGAATCCAGTACGAAAAGACAAACAGCAGCATCAGGGCGAACCAGAACTCCGGTACCGAATACAGCACGAGCGACACAAACGATACGGCGCGATCGGTCAGGCTGCCGGCGCGTGTTGCTTGCCAGGCCCCGAGTGCGGCTCCGAAGAGCAGGCTTGCGCCGAGCGCGAGTCCCATGAGCAGCAGGGTGTTCGGCAGTCGGTCAGCGATCACGGCGCTGACCGCCCGTTGCTGTGAGGTGGAATGGCCCAGCTGCCCGCGCGCGATGTTGCCGATCCACCGCACATACTGCGTGGCGACCGGTTGGTCGAATCCCTGTTGCGCACGCCATTGGGCGCGGAGCTCGGGCGGCACATTACTGGCATCGGCGATCGCCGAGACCGGATCGCCAGGCGCCAGCTGAAGCAGGAGAAACGCGAGCGTGGCCGCAACGAACACCACGAACACGCTCTGCAGGGCGCGGCTGATGAGCCGCGCGCCGACGCCCTGCGACGCAGCCTCGCTCGGCTGATTCAGCGCGCGACTCCCAAGCCGATTTTGTCGCGGTCGATGCGCTGCGCGGGGTCGATCGACCAATCGGCCAGCGACGCGTACCAGCCGTCGGCGCGCAGTGAAGGAATGCGAATGCGCTTATGCACGGCGACCGGCAGCCGCTGCTCGTACAGCCAGACCGACGGTGCGTCATCAATGGCCTGTTGGAGGACACGGGTCCAGAGACCGCGCGTTCGGGCGACGTCGAAACTGGTCAACGCGCTGTCCAACACCGCATCGAAGGTTGGGCTGGCATAGCCCTGATAGTTCGACGTCCCCTTTGATGCCCACGTTTGTCGCGTGCCCTGCAACCCAGGATTCGTTTGCCAGCCACCCATCCACGCATCAAAATCACGCGCTTCAAGGCGCGGACCGAGCGCACTGGGGTCTTGCGAAAGGAGCGACACCTTGGCGCCAATTTCTTTCCATGCTGCCTGGAGCAACGTGGCGAATTTTCCTCGCGTGGCGCTGGAGGACGGGACGAGCAGATCGAACGCCAGCGCGGTGCCATTGCGCTCGCGGATGCCGTCGTTGTTGGTGTCCAGCCACTGTGCGCTATCGAGCAACGCCTTCGCGGCGGCCACGTTGTATCCCAGCGGTCTGAGGCCGCTGGTGTCAGGAATGAGGGCACGCGGTGCCGGACCAAAAGCGACCATGCCCATCGAATCGAGCACGGAGCGTACCATGCGCTCACGATCGACGGCCATCGCGAGCGCGCGTCGCACCCGCACGTCGCCAAAGACCGGATGCGGCGCCGCGGGCGCGGTCGCCGCCGTGCGACGCGCGTTCAGATTGAAGCCCACGAAGCCGTAAACGAGTGGGAGGTTGCTTTCCAGCCGCAGTGTCGGCGTCGCCAGGACTTGGGCGATCGCTTCCGGGCGCACTTGTTCAAGGAAATCCGCTTCGCCGGCGAAGAGCTTGACCGTCGCGGCGCCCAAATCGGGCACGAACGTCCAAATCACACGATCGAGCACCGCGCGCTTTCGATAGTTGGTGGTGTCCGCGACGATTTCGAGGCGTGAGCCGGCCTCCCACGCCGAAAAACGAAACCGCCCGCTTCCAATCGGCGCGCGACCAAACGGCGCGTTGGTCAACGCGGAGTCGGGCAGCGTGGAGAGGACATGGGACGGCAGGATGAACATGCTGTACGTCGCTTCCATGAACTGCTGGGGCGTACGACGCTTGAACCAGACGACCGCCGTCAACGAATCGCGCACCGACACGGAATCGACGTTGCCGAGAAGCGCGCGCGCCTCACTGGCCACCGCGTCGGACGTATACACGTGGAACGAGTAGCGCACATCTTCGGCGCGCACCGGCACCCCATCGTGCCAACGCGCGGCCGGGTTGATCGTGAAGGCGATCGACAACGAGTCAGTTGCCCAGCTCCACCGCTCCGCCAGGCGCGGGGTGAAGCCTGCCTCGCCCACCGTGGTCAACTCCGGACCGATCTCCGCCAGCCGATCGAACACGGAGGCGATCACCGCCAGTTCCTGTGTTCCATTAGCGCGCGGCGGGAACAACGTCCTAGGCTCGGCTGGAATCACCACGACCATCGTACCGCCGGTATCCCCAACGGCCGCTGGTGTGTCCTTGGGGCCGCAGCCAGCGGTCGCAATGGCGCCGGCCACCACCAACGCGCTGCCCACGGATTGCCCCAGCGCGCGGAGACGCGTTGCCGCCGTATTGATGCGGACTACAGGCCCTGCGGTGTTCGGGGTATCAACGCTGCGGTCGCGCGACGGGTGATCGTTCATGGTAACCGGGGCTTAAGGAAGCGAATGACTGCGCGGTAGGATGCCGAGTGAACGCTATCTGCGCCAGAGCCAAGCGGGGTCACGATAGTGAATTTCGTGACGGGCAACGACTTCGGCGTCGAGAGCAACCGCCAAGACGGAGAGTTCTCCTGCGTGACGGTGCTCGACGGCCAAGCGTAACGCGAGCTCGAGGGCATCGGCGACCTGCTCCCATGACGGTGGCACGGCAAGGCACGCGTCGAGGGCGGTCGCCGTGCCAAAGGGAACGTCAGCGGCCGACGGCGACACGGACATCGCCGTGCTGAGCCGCGACTGGTCGTTGTGCAGCAGGATGCTGCCGTGTTGCAGGTACGCGCCCCGTTCGCGCCACACCGCGCTGCCAACGAGTTTGGCCCCCCCAACGACGATTTCTCCGACGGCCGGGTGATCAAAACAGACGGGCCCGTCCGGGCGCACGGGTGGTGCGGTCGCCGCGTCGACCACGGTCGCGGCGACGCCCAGGGTTCGGAGCGCGCTGAGCAGAATGTCGTTAATCCCGGCATACACCGCCTGCCACGGTGTTCGGTCGGCAATGGGCATGGAGACGCTGTACGTCACCTCCGACGCGTGCAGGAGTGCTCGACCGCCCGTCGGGCGACGCACGGCGTCAAGGCCGGCGCTGGCAAGCGACTGTGCGTGGAAGCGGGTCCGGACCGCCTCGTGCCGGCCGAAGGAAACCGTTGGCCGCTCCCAAGCATAGGTACGCCAGACACCGTAGCTCCGGTCGCGTCCGTGATCCAGCAACGCGGCGTCAACGGCCATATTGTGCGCTCCGCTGGCGGGCGCGCTGCGAAGTGTGCGCCACGCAGTGGGGAGGGCTGGACCCGGCAAAGGTGTGTTCATCAGCGTTAAGTTTATCGCAGTCTTTTCTCAGCGTATCCCGAGCAGCTGGCTCGTTATTCGAGGATGGTTATGGCAACGCGTATCGCCCCGTCGACGTCCCTTGCGGACGAATCCTTCATTCGCCGCCACAACGGCCCCAGCGCTGCCGAGCAACAGGAGATGCTTGCGGTGTTGGGCTATGACTCACTCGACGCGTTTATCGACGCCGTCGTGCCCGAGTCGATTCGCTTTCGTGGCACGTTGTCCACCGGACCAGCACGCAGCGAGCCCGATGTGCTCGCGGCACTCAAACGGTTGGCCTCGCGCAACAAGATCTACCGTTCCCATCTGGGCATGGGCTACTACCCCACGCACACGCCCGGCGTGATTCTGCGCAACATCATGGAGAATCCGGCTTGGTACACGGCCTACACGCCATACCAGGCGGAGATTGCGCAGGGTCGGCTTGAGGCCCTGCTGAACTATCAGACGGTCGTGGTTGATCTGACGGGATTGGAGATCGCGAATGCGTCGCTGTTGGACGAAAGCACGGCGGCGGCTGAAGCCATGGCCTTGGCGCTCGCGGCAAAGGGCAGTGCGACGCGAAATACGTTCGTGATGGCGTCGGATTGCCACCCGCAGACCCTCGACGTGGTGCGTACGCGCGCTGAGGCGCGTGGGGTGCACGTGGTGGTGAAGGATGCCGCCTCGATCACGGCCGATGACACGGTCTTTGGCGTGCTGCTACAGTATCCGGGCACCGACGGCGCAGTGGTGGACTATCGTGCGTTGTGCGAGCAGGCCCATGCACATGGCGCCATGGTTATCGTGGCCACCGACTTGCTGGCGCTGTGCTTGCTGACGCCACCGGGTGAGTGGGGCGCCGACATCGCTGTCGGGAGCGCTCAGCGCTTCGGCGTGCCGATGGGATTTGGTGGACCGCACGCGGCGTTCTTTGCCACCCGTGATGAGTTCAAGCGGTTGCTTCCCGGCCGAATCATTGGCGTCTCGCGTGATACGGAAGGCAAGTCGGCGTTGCGCATGGCGCTACAAACGCGCGAACAACACATTCGTCGCGACAAGGCCACCAGCAACGTGTGTACCGCGCAGGTGCTGCTGGCGGTGATGGCGGGCATGTATGCCGTGTACCACGGCCCAGAGGGGCTGACGCAGATTGCGACTCGCGTTCATGGACTGGCCGTGACGCTGGCGGCGGGCTTGGAGCGCCTCGGGTTTGCGATTACGCATGAGAACTACTTCGATACGCTGCGCGTCGAAGTGGGCGCGCACGGACAAGAGGATATTCTCGCCGCCGCCGAGACGCACCACATGAACCTGCGCGTGCTTGAGCCGGGCACGTTGACGATCGCGCTTGACGAAACATCCTCCGCGGCCGACGTGGTCGATCTGTGGACGGTGTTCAATAACGGCGAGGTTCCCGATTTCGCGATTGCTGATGTGGCGGTGGACAGCGATCCGCGTTTCGACGAACGCTTTCGCCGCGTGACGCCATTCCTCACGCATCCGGTGTTTCATCGGTATCGCAGTGAGACCGAGATGTTGCGGTACATCCACGCGCTCCAGGCAAAGGATTTCTCTCTGGTGCACGGCATGATTCCGTTGGGGTCTTGCACGATGAAGTTGAACGCCACGGCGGAGATGATTCCCGTGACGTGGCCGGAGTTCGGACAGTTGCATCCGTTTGCACCGTCCTCGCAGACCGAGGGCTACGCGGCGATGTTTCATGAACTGGAGCAGGATCTGGCCGAAGTGACTGGATTCGCGGGCGTATCGCTGCAACCCAACGCCGGATCGCAGGGCGAGTACGCGGGGTTGTTGGTTATTCGCGCGTATCATCATGCCCGTGCCGACCAGCATCGGACGATCTGCCTCATTCCCCAATCAGCACACGGCACAAACCCGGCCAGTGCGGTCATGGCCGGGTTCACGGTTGTTGTAGTGAAGACCGATGCCGACGGCAACATCGACGTCGATGATCTGCGGGCGAAGGCGGAACAGCACTCGGCCAATCTCGGGGCGCTGATGGTGACGTATCCATCCACGCACGGCGTGTTCGAAGCGCGCATCAAAGAGATCACCGCCATCATCCATGAGCACGGCGGGCAGGTGTACATGGACGGCGCCAACATGAACGCCATGGTGGGCGTGTCACGCCCCGGTGATCTGGGGGCCGACGTCTGTCATCTCAACCTGCACAAGACATTCTGTATTCCGCACGGTGGTGGTGGGCCGGGTATGGGTCCGATCGGCGTGGCTCCTCAATTGGTGCCGTTCCTCCCGTCGCATCCCGTCACGACGACTGGTGGCAGTACCCCGATCGGGGCGGTGTCCGCCGCGCCCTGGGGCAGCGCGAGCATCCTGCCGATCTCCTACGTCTACATTCGGCTAATGGGTGGCGAGGGGTTGGCCACGGCCACGAAGGTGGCGATCCTCAACGGCAACTACATCGCCAAGCGTCTTGAGGCGTACTATCCGGTGCTGTATCGCGGGCAGAACGGTCTGGTGGCACACGAGTGCATTCTTGACACGCGCATCTTCAAGGGCACGAGTGGCGTTGAAGTAGAGGATATCGCGAAGCGTCTCATGGACTACGGGTTCCATGCGCCGACGATGTCGTTCCCGGTGGCCGGCACCATGATGGTGGAGCCGACAGAGAGCGAGGCGAAAGTCGAACTCGATCGGTTTATCGACGCGATGATCGGCATCCGCCATGAAATCGACGCCATCGAGCGTGGCGAGATGGGGCGCGAAGACAACGCGCTCAAGCACGCGCCGCACACGGCGGCACACGTCACCAGCGACACCTGGGATCATGGCTACACCAGGCAGCAGGCGGCATACCCCACGCCGTTTACGCGCGAACGCAAGTTCTGGCCAACCGTGGGACGTATTGAAAGCGCGTTCGGTGACCGCAATCTGGTGTGTTCGTGTCCGCCGATCGAGGAGTACAGCGGCAGCGCGGTCTAGCTTGTGTCCATCCTGACACGCCGTGAATCGTTATGAGGGGTGAGCGACAGCATGGGAGCAGGGCTGAGATTTCAGGGCTGAGGAACGGAAGGGGTGAGGCGCACCACAGGCGTGAGCGCTCAGGCTTCAGCGTTCAGGGGAGAGCGCCTGCTTGAGGGGTGAGGCGCGAGCGGT
>JANOPS010000493.1:0-5502 GCA_031421995.1 Gemmatimonadaceae bacterium | reverse complement strand
ATGACCGATCTCGCCTCCACGTTGCGAGCGCGCCTGGCACTTGCCGATCCTGTCCCGGTGGCGTTCCGACGAAGCGACCTTCACGAGGCCAGTGGATACCGCCGAGAGCGGATCGAATACCCGGGACTCGAAGGTGACGTCATCCCGGCCTTCCTGTTCATGCCCACGCATCGGAAGGCGCTCGCCGGAGTGGTCGTGTTTCACCAGCACAACGGCGAGTTCCATTTCGGGAAGAGCGAGGTTGCCGGCGAGGTCGGCGACCCCTATCAAGCATTCGGGCCGGCGCTCGCGCGAAAAGGTCTTGCCGTGTTAGCCCCCGACGCCATCTCGTTCGAGGATCGACGGGTCTCGACGCGCGGAGTCGAACCTGGACATCGTGATTGGGTCGAGCACTACAACGCCATGGCGTACCGCTTGCTCGATGGCGATGTGCTGATGAGGAAGTGCCTGGACGACGCGCAACGGGCGCTGAGCGTGCTGCTCGACATCGCAGGGCTCGATGCGCGACTCGTAGGCGTGGCCGGACATTCGTATGGTGGGTATACGGCACTCTACCACGCCGCCGTTGATGCACGATGCCGATTCGCCTGCGTGAGCGGCGCCGTCTGCAGCTTCGCCAACCGTCGTCGGGAAGACACGGGCATCACGCTCTTCGAGACGGTGCCAGGGCTCGCTCGCCAGATCGATACACACGATGTGCTCGCCGCCATCGGACCTCGGCCGACGTTCGTCGTATCGGGTACAGACGACAAGTACTCACGGGATGCCGACCAGGTCGTGGCCAAGGTCGCCGGCGACTTCATTACGGCGCTGCGTGTCCATCGCGGGCACGCGCTCGATCAGGAGCGATTCGACGCGATCGTGGAGTGGCTCGTGGATCGCGTGGCCGATCGTTGACGAGGGACGCCGATACAGGCGACGGCAGAGTACCGGTCTCCGCGTGTTTCGACACGCGCCCGTTGTGCGTCTCTAAGCATGGCTCCAAACCGTCGCAACTATTACCGCGTGCTGCATGTCCAAGCCGACGCGCCCCCAGAAGTCATCAAAGCGTCGTATCGAGCCCTTATCGGGGTGCATCATCCCGATCACGGAGGCGATCATCAGGTCGCATCGCTGCTAAACGAAGCCTACGCAGTCCTGTCTCACGATTCGCGTCGTCAGGCCTATGACGCCAAGCGCGCCATACGTCCCAATCGCCAGACGGGTGCGAATCCGCAGGGCTCAGCCGGCGGCGCGGCCGATATCGTGCGGCACAGTTGCGCCTTCTGTCGTTCGCCCCGTCCCGCCGTGGTCCGCCGCGATACGCGGTGCACGCGCTGCCACGCGCCATTGGCCTCGGCGCTCGCGGGCAAGAAAACCGGTGCGGCCGCCGAGCGTCGAGGACTCCCGCGCGTGAGCAAGTCCGACTGGGGGTTGTTGCACATCAGCTGGCCGGGTGAGCCGATCGACGTCCGCATGCGCGACTTGTCGCTCGACGGGATCAGTCTCTATACGGGAAATCCGCTGCCCAACGGCACCACGGTCCGTATTGTGGCTGACGTCGCCGACGTGGTGGCTGACGTGGTATCCTGCCGGCGTGTCGACAAGATCTTCACGCTGCACGCGCAGCTGGTGACCGCGATCTTTACGACGCCGACGGGTGGTTTTGTGTCGACGTCGGCGTAGTCTCCGGCGCTTCGTCCGGCTGCGCGCTCTGATCGACCACGATCGCGCTGGCTTTCACCGGGACGTCCTGACGGTAGATCGTGACTGCTGAATCGCCAAAGATGCGTCGGTCGAACGGTGGCGGCAGCACGTGCGTCGTGAGATGCTCGACGGCCAGAATGCGCGAGAACTTGCGCGCCTTCCAGCTTTCAATAACACGATCCAGCATGCGTGAGCCGTACGGCGGATCGCAGAACACGATATCGTAGCGGTCGGCTTCCAGTGCGCCCGCGAAGGGCAACGCGTCTTTCTTGAACACGCGCGTCTTTTCGCGCAGCCGCAGTGCGGCGATGTTGGCCTTGAGCGCATGCAGGCTGGACGGGCCGATCTCGACAAAGTCCGCGTAGCGCGCGCCGCGCGAAATGGCTTCGAGGCCAAGCGCGCCGGTGCCCGCGAACAGATCCAGGATGCGCGCCTTCTCGAGGTCGGCACTCAGCATCTTGAGCAGCCCCACTCGGACCTCTTCCGCCGTCGGGCGGACCCGAAAGTCGTTTGGCGACGTCAGGTTGCGACCGGCGTACTTCCCTCCCACGATTCTCATCCTGGAAAGCTACCCGATCGCCCTCCGCCGATCTACGCGCGGCGGCGATCTCACCGGACAACCAGCCTTCACCGCGAAGAGTCTCGTGGGAATCTGACCAGCGCAAACGCACACCCAGAGCTTCCTCGGACAGCAGGCCGCCTTAAGGCTCCCACCGCGCAGTCACTCGAGCAGAGTGCACGTCCGTGCGAGGATCTGTGCGACGACGTCCGTCGGCAGCACTGCCGCAGGTCGAGCGTGGCGCGCGCGCCAGTCGAGACACGTCACCTGATCGGCGAATGCCACGCCCTGCACCGGACAGTCGGGAGGGAGAGCGACCTCGAATGGATACCCTTTGGCTTTCGTGGTCACCGGCACGCAGAGCGCTCGGCCTGTTGGTGCGTTATACGATGCCGGTGAGAGCACGACCGCCGGCCGGCGGCCGGCCTGTTCCCCCGCCTGCGGATCGAACTCAAGCCACACGATATCGCCGCGTTCCGGCACCCACTCCACCGCGACGGGCCGTTTCACCACAGCTCGCCACCCCGTGGTGGGTCATCCTCGTCGAAGGCGGGCAGGTTCGCGGCGGTGATGCCAGCGACCAGTTCGGCCAGCGAGAGCACAGGGACAATCACCAAGTGGCCCTCCCGAATGGTCACGTCCACGTCGGCGCCCTCATGCAAGCGCGCGTCCTCGGCCAGCGCGCGCGGAATCCTCACGCCAAGGCTGTTGCCCCACTTCCGGATTTTCGTCCGCATCAGCACCTCCCTTTGGTATACACATAGTATATCCGGCAGATGACGCGTCCGCAATTCCGCCGCTCGGCGTTACCCTTCGTCGATGCGTTTTGACCGCACTACGGTATACAAGGCGGCTGGCGTCACGCTCCCGGTCGTGTTCGGCGTCGTTGTCGGACGGTTGCTCTCGCCATGGCTCCCGCCCTTTGCGGCGTGGATGCACACGCTGGGCAACTGGGCACCGTTCGCCTTTCTTGCCGCCTACGTGACCGTGGTGCTGTTGATGCTCCCAGCGTTCCTGCTCACGATGGTCGCCGGTGCCGTGTTTGGCACGATTAAGGGGAGCGCGCTGGTCCTCACGGGCGCCATCGTCGGCGGCACGTCGGCGTTCCTCATCGCACGCTATGTGGCGCGCGCGCAGGTGGCGAAGCGAGTGGCCAAAGTCCCAACGCTCGCCGCCCTTGATCGCGTCATCGGAGAAAAAGGACTGCGGCTGGTATTCCTGCTTCGTCTCTCGCCCGCAGTGCCATTTGTGCTGACCAACTACGCCCTTGGCGTCACCCGCGTTCGCCTGCGCGATTTCGTGCTCGGCACGTTCGGATTGACGCCCATCGTGCTGACCTACGCCGCTTATGGCAGCGCATCAGGCGCAGGCCCGAATGCTGATGGGTCGTCACCGGTGTCCGGCGTGGTGTTAACCGTTGGCGTCATCGCCACCATCGCGCTCATGGTGGTACTGACACGCATCACGCAACGCGCCCTGAAGGAGGCCGAGACGGCCAACATCCTCGTCGAAGGCGGGCAGGTTCGCGGCGGTGAAGAACTAGCGTCCGTCGAGAAACACCGCTTGCCACGCACACCACACCGTGAGGGATGAGCTACAGAACGAAGCAGCGCTGAGCTCTCAGGGCTGAGGAACCGAAGGGGTGAGACCACCACAGGCGTGAGCGCTCAGGCTTCAGCGTTCAGGGCAGAGCGCCTGCTTGAGGGGCGAGGAGCGAGCGGTGAGCCCTGCTCAGGGCTGAGGCCTCAGGCTGGCGCTCTCACCTGACCGGCTGAGAGCTCAGAGCCCACGCCTGTGGTGGCCTCACCCCTTCTTTTCCTCAGGCCTGAGCGCTCAGACCTGCTTCATGCTGTAGCTCACCCCTCACGGTGTGCTGTGCGTGTCGTCAGCGCCGCCCGATTCATCGGCTACTTCACGCGCGCCAAACCGGCCTGCGCGGCTTTCACGGTGGGTTGAAAGGCCGCATCGCCACCGCCCCACTGCGCAATCACACGTTGATACCACCCACGCGCGGTTGCGCGATCATTCATCCGCTCGGCCACCTCTGCGCGCATCGACATGAGCTGCGGCGCCAGCAACGACGCCATGCCCGACGGCAACGCTCGGTCCAAGAGTCGAGCGGCCTCGGCGTCCCGACGCGCGTTCATCAACAGGCGCGCCGTTACCGCCACGGCGCACGGCGAGCCACCACACATCGCCATCGGTATCGAGAGGAAACCGCGCAGGGCAGCACTGGAGTCGCCACGGGCGAGCGCCAAGTAGGCACGCGCTGCGTCGGATTGGTGCGCCGTCGCACCCTCACCGCGCGCGCGCGTTGCCACGTCGACGGAGTCAAAGACACGCACCATCGTCTGCAACGCTGTGGTATCGCGCGCTGATGCAAACAACGGCATCACCGGACCCAGCGTGACCGCTTTGCTAGCAAGCAGTGGCGCGGCCTCGGCGAGTATCGTCGGCGGTGGGAGTACTCCTGCCCGAGCCAGCTGCACGCGATCGTTGAGCGTCAGCGGCTCCCGCGACGCCACGGCCTTTCCTCCTCGCACCTGCTGCTGCAGAAGAAGACGCGCAAACTGCGCGGAATCGGCGAGCGACGGGGTCTTCGCGAGCCGCTCCAACTGTGTCTTGGCAATCGCCAACGAGAGCGGCGTGGCCTCGGGAACCTCACCAATCTGCTGCAGCAGAGACGCGACGTAGGCTACGGGGAGCGTGTCGAAATGCGCACGTGCCGCAGCGGCATACGTTGGGGCGGAATCGAGCAGGCTCTTTATGACAGCGTAGATGGGAGAAGACGCAGGCTGCAATCGTGAGATGCCTTCGGAATAGCCTGCAGCCTCACCAAACCGTCCCAACCGGGTGGCCAGTGACTGTGCGTGGAAGTACGGCACAATCAGCATCGAGTCCAACACGATGGCTTTACGAAAATCGCCGAGCACCACGGTATCGTTGCGTTGTGCGAGCGCGCCAAAGTGGAACCCCGCATCACCAAGCTCCAGCCACAACTCGGCGTCGTTCGGGTAGCGACGGGTGGCTTCCGTCAGCGTCGCGAATAGTGCGGTGAGCGCGGGGATCTCGTCAATGGGATCCGTGGCCGTTGGTGTCCGACGGACAACCGCCAGGCGCAGTGAATCACCGTGCAGCAAGAGGCTATCGCGAGGACTCCCGCCACCTTTCAGACGAATGGCTCGATCCAGCGCGGCCTGGGCCTCCGGCATGCTCTCTTGTCCTTTGCGAATGTACGTCGATGCGACACCGCGCCA
>JANOPS010000492.1:0-4119 GCA_031421995.1 Gemmatimonadaceae bacterium | reverse complement strand
GTGCGCGCGTCGTTCAAAAAGTCGGCAGCGGTTCGTTTTGAAGGGAACAACTACTCCGACGAATGGGTGGTGGAAGCCAACAAGCGTGGCTTGCTCAACCTGCGTCGCGCGCCGGACGGACTGGCGCAACTGACCACGAAGGAGGCGAAGGCGCTGTTCAAGTCCACGAACATCATGACGGCCATCGAGTTGGAGAGCCGCTATCATGTGCGCCTCGAGCGGTACATCAAGGACATCCAGATTGAACAGCATACGCTGCAACAGATTGTCGACACGCAGATTCTACCGGCCACCTACGCGTACGTTGGTCAGGTCGCGCAAGCCGCAGGTCAGGGCGCAACGGCCGGCATCAACATGCAGCCACTGGTCGATGCGGCCAACGCGGTGACCAAAATGGTGACCACGTTGCAGAAGAAGCGCGCCGAGTTGGCCAAGGTGATCGCCAAGGGGGAGAGTCTACACCACGATCCCGTGGCGCAGGGCGCGTATCTCACCAGCACGGGCTGCGATGCGATGAACGAGGTGCGCGACGCCGTCGATGCGCTGGAGCTTGTGGTGGGTGACGAGTTCTGGCCGTTGCCGCGCTATCGGGAGATGCTGTTCCCGGTGTGATGCGGCAGGACACATCAACGGAGTACCGCAAACGAGGAGTCACCATAGGGTGGCTCCTCATTGCGTTGCGGTGCTTACGGGATACGCTGGGCGACGGCCTCGCGTACCTGCGGTGCAATACCGCTGACCTGCTCCAGACGTTGCCGTAACTCGTGCGAGCCGACCAGCCCACGCTCCAGCAACACACGGCAAAAGTCTCGGTCTTTTTCCCGACCCGCGACGGCCTTCGCAATCCACAGGTCATGAAGCTCGAGGCACCACGCCACCACACCATGGGTGGCCGCCGTCTCAAAGCGAACAAGTCGCTCCGACCACCCAGATGGAAGCACCGCCGTCGTCTCAACCACGCCCTGCGCGTAGTACCCAAACGTATCGTGGAACATCGACGCTTCACCGATGGAGCCATCGATGAGATCCGCAAAGCGTCCGTCGACATCGCCCCGAACGGCTAGATCCACTTCAATGGAGCGCGCGGCTTCAAGAGGCACGTCTTCTGCGACGCTCCCATGGATGGCTTGGCTGCCAATCACCAGCAACTCCGCCACACCCAAGACCGCGCCAGCGGCGCGAATCGCATGCGCAAACTCGGACCGCATCATACGCGTTGTCCCAACGCGCGGTCGTCGACCGCAAACGTCCGATAGATGCGCGCACGATCACCCGCTGAGAGCAACCCCGAAAATGGTGTCGCATGCCGAAGCTCGCATGCGTGTGCCGAAAGATCCGAAAGGACAGCCAGCACCTCCGGCAGCGGGCGCTCCAACAGAACCGCCCACTCCGAAAGCACGACATGCGCGTGTGGATTCACGAGCTGCATATGCGCCAGCGAACGTCGCGCCCGAAGCAAGATGACGTCCGGATCGCGACGCAGCCGGTCAGCAATCGCTGCGTGCAGCGCCAACGACCGTCGCTCCTCGCGCGTGAGCTTCGTCTGCGCGAGAGCGCTCGTGGCGGAATCTCTGGCCAATCCAGTCGGGTGTCCCATGCAACAATACTACGCGCCGTCAGACGTCACTCGCCAGAGGGCTACCTGACCTGTTTCGCCTCGCCAACCACCTTCGCCCAGTGCTTGAGCCGCAGAAGTCTCGTGCCCTCGACGGACGTGACGAATTCGACCTGGCGCTGCCCGGGTCAACCCGGCAGGCGTTCGCGAGTGGCCAGCAGCTGCTCAATCGCGTCGGCGAGGTGTTCGTCAGTCATGTGGTGATCGCCCGCGGCGGTTCGTAGCAATTGCGCCCGCATCAGCACATCGGCCGCGCGAAATCCTTCGGGCGTTTCGAATTTGTAGCACGCCAGCTCGACTTTGAGCCCGTTGGGATCGTGGAGGTAGATCGAATCCATGAACCCGCGATCACGCTGAATGAATGCGATGCCGAACGCCGTGAGACGCGCTGGCGCCTGCAGGAACGTCGCGCGTGACACGTTGAATGCAATGTGCTCGACACACCCGATCTCGCGGGGCGCGTGGCGGGTGGCATCAACGCGCGACTCGTCGGTGAACACGGTGATGAGTCGCCCATCACCCGGATCAAAGTAGAGATGATTCTCGTCGGCCTTTCCGAGGTTGGGTTGCTCGAGGATGAACGGCATGCCGAGCACGCCTTGCCAAAAGTCAATGGCCGATTGGCGCGTCGAGCCGACCAACGTGATATGATGTACGCCCTGCACCTGAATGCGCTTGGCCATTGAATGCTCGCTTGCCGTTGGGGGATGTCGGTCATCGAATATTGAACCTACGCCGTTGACCGCGTCCAGCCGGCCTCCGCGATTCCCCGACTTGCTGTTGATGAACAACGGATTCTGGTGTAGTGTTTCGATGCGTCAGGTCTTGGTTGACGCGGGTCGCGGCACGGTCACCACGCGGACTGAATGCGCGCCAGCTGCTATCTTTCGCGCGTATGCTGCGCCTGATCTCATCGGTCCTCGTCCTGCTGCTGGGCGCCGCGGCTTCACCAGCGCGTGGTGCGCGGCCCCGCGGATCACTCCGCCCTCGCCGGCGCCAGCCAACCGACGACGACGGGGCCGCCGATCGCGCGTTCGAAGCGGTCGAGCGTCCCCGTGCGCGCGCGCGCCGACGGCGGTGGCGCTGGCGCGGCTCGGTGGAATTCGTGCATGACACGCACACGGTGCAGGTGCCTGGCACGTGGACGCTGGACGAGTCGCCGTTTCATCGCGGCGAATCGGACCCGGCAGCCATCGAGGCCCCGCCGCTCCCACATCTTACGCACGACAGCGCGGCGTGGGCTGCGCGCATGCGCCGCGTACTCTCGCTGCAGGAACCCGGTACGCGCCTTCGGATCAGCGACGTCGACGCGAACGGCTGGCAGACACTCGAGGTGGCGATCCCGACCCGACCGCCCGCCATCGTGCAGGTGGACCGCGACGCGCTGAGATCGCTGCTCAACAGCGCGGTAACGGTCCGCCTCAGGATCGAGTAACGGTCCGCCTCGCCAGATCCGGCTTCGGGGTTGGAGGAGACGGGCGATCAGCCTCGCGCTCGAGGTGCACTCGCCGACATCGCGCGTCGCTACCCTACGCGGCTCCAAGTGTCGCGACGAAGTAGGCACGCACATCAATGCGCAGCGGCGTGGTCGCCCCCTGCGGATGCCAGTCATGTACTTCGTCAACAACCTGGTCGGCGTGACCGTGCCGCACCACGTGAAAGCAACGCGACCAGCGATCCACCATCCAGTACTCGGCCACGCCTATACGAAGATACCAATCCCGCTTTTGCTCTTCGTCTCGAGCCCTCGTCGTTCGCGAGAGTATCTCGACCACGAGGGTTGGCACGGGCATCTCCAACCAAGTCTCTGGTATGACGTCCGGTGTGTGGCGCACCATCAAATCTGGCTCCACTTCCGATCCAAGAGCACGTATGGCGGCGCGCGGCGTGTACAGGTCGCCCAGTCCGTTCGTGCGGACGTACGACGCGAGCAGTCCGTGCAGCTCGACGGCGAGTCGCTCGTGCGCAGGTGATGGCGTGGGCGTCACAAACAGCGCTCCGTCCACCAGCTCATACTTATTGCCATCGTCGGGAAGCCGATCAAACTCGGCAAGCGTCCACGCGCGCGTTTGCAGGGCCGAAAGCATATCCTGAGTGTCCTCGATGTATTGGAGTGAGCGCGCATGACGCAAGGATACTCGGAGACGTTCGATCACCATCACCGTTCCGTTGCCTAGCGTACCTGCGTCGTGCGCCCCCCTTACGCTACGCTCGGCGCGAACGCCGAGTCAAGTTCAGGGCTATCTGGCACCGCCCGTGACGTCGCCCTCCGAGGGCTTCGAGAAGGGCACGGTGCCCTTCTCAAACTCTGTACAAACGCGACCAAACTGTTGCTTGCTGGCTCGCCCTACCGCGGCGTATGCTTTCGCAGCCCCCAACCGACACACACGAATGCTCGCACTGTGCCTCGCCCTGCTCCAGGCTACTGTTCCTCAACCGCAACCGCCGCAACGCGCCGTCCCTGACCCCGGCATCTTCGCTGTCGGGCAGCGCGTCACGCCAGC
>JANOPS010000491.1:0-1732 GCA_031421995.1 Gemmatimonadaceae bacterium | reverse complement strand
GCGACCAGTTCGAACAGCGACGCCACGTGATCACCCTGTCGTCGCAAAAGGCGACCGAGTCGCTGTGTGTGTTGTCGCGCACCGCCCCGCGTTGAATCGCCAAGCACGATACCGAGCTTGGCGTTGGGCACGTCCCACCCTTCGTCGAGCACCTTTACCGAGGCCACAGCACGCAGCCTGCCCTCTCGCATGGCATTGAGGATGGCGTGTCGCTCCGAGGCAGGCGTGGATGCGCTGATGAGCGGGATGGCGAGCCGTCGTGACAGTTCCATGGCGACATCGGTTCCACCACAGAACAGCACCGCTTGTTCATTCGGGAACAACCGCAATACTCGTGCGCTCTCCTCGAACTTCGCCTCAGCCATGCGCACCACTCGCTCGCGCTCTCGAAAGGCGCGCATGGCACGGCGCGCCGCTGGGGATCGGCGCGCGCTGGCGGCGAATAGCTTCCATGCGTCATCGGGAGACGCCACACTGGCGCGCCACTGCGAACGCTCGGCATAGCTCTCGAATCGCTCAGTCTCACGATCGTACCTGGTGCGTTCCGCTGGGGTGAGGTCGACATACTGACGCACGATGGCAAAACGGGCCAATTCCGCATCGGTCATCTCGCCAATGGAACGACGATACACCACCGGCCCAAGCGCGCGCATCAGCCAATGGTCTTGCGCGTCGGGGTAGGTGGCCGTAAGGCCCAGTCGGTGCGCAGCGGGTGCGATGATGAGCGCATCGAGCCGCGTGCGCGCTTCGCCGGCAGCGCTGTCGGCCAGATGATGTACCTCGTCGCAAATCAGGAGCGAGAATCGCGCCCCGTGCCGTTCCAAGAGCGTGAACGCCGAGTGGTAGGTGGTGACGGTGAGGGCACGTACTTCCTTTTCGTCGCCGTAGAACGCGCCAACGTGTTGCGCCCCGAACGCGTCGGCGAGCTGCGTAAACCATTGCGACACGAGGGCTCGCGTGGGGACAATGATGCAGGCGTTCATGCCTGTGCGTTGAATGGCGAGCAGTGCGACAAGCGTTTTGCCGGCACCGGTTGGCAGCACAACAGTCCCCCGCTGACCGGCGGCCATCCACCGTGCCACTGCCTCGTATTGCGCTTCGCGGGGGATGCGCGGGTCGAGCAGCGGCGCTTCGAACACGTTCGTCGCGGCGGCGGCCTCGTGCACGTGGTGCTCAAGGGCCCAGTCGCGCAGTTCGGGATAGCGCGCCCCTGCGGCCACGAGCGCATCCAATCGCGTGTCCCACTGCATCCACGCCGGCGCATCGGCGGCGGCGACACCACGCAGCACGGCGAGGCCGGCCCGGAAGGCGATGGAAGGCGTGGTTGTGGTGGGAGGCATGGGAGAGAGTAGCGCGGGGCGTCACCAGTACTAGCGGAGCGTCACATATATGCTCTGATATCTCATGGTGTCACTATGAGATATCATGATAAACCGAAATGAGGATTCCCACGGCCAGCCCATTCTTCCCGTCGCTCTTCGAAAGCTATCGGCCGCGAATCTGAAGCGGCTCGCCGTGTTTGGCCAAGACGGGCTGCGATCGTCTAGGTTCAATACTGTCCAGTTAGCGCCAGAATGGTGCGCGTCTCCGAGAAAACGGCCTGTCGACCGACCGCCGGCTGAAGGCGGTGGCGACAGGTCGTCCCCCGCGCCATCGGATGGCGTCTGCGCTCGATGCGTTTTACCTCCGTGTCCTTTGTGGTTCAATGCATAACGGTTTTGCGGAAGCTGAA
>JANOPS010000490.1:0-3902 GCA_031421995.1 Gemmatimonadaceae bacterium | reverse complement strand
GTGTTTGCTGTTCGTTGACGGCCGATACTCGAACTCAACCATCGTGACGTTGGTTTCGCCCGCCATGCCCGTGACGGCCGATGCATACCGCCGCGTTTGCCAGTCGTTGCGGGCCGTGAACCCCGACAGCAGCCGCGGGATGGCCGGATGGTCCGCGGGGACAAACGGCACGATGCGCGTAAAGTCGCGGGCGCGGCACCATGCGTCCATGGCATTCACGCGCCAGCGCTCGTATGTGCCGGCCACTACGAAGAACACGATAATGACGATGACAACCGACAGCCACTTGGGCATAAGGTTTTCCGTTGAAGTCGTTCGTTCAACCTCAGAGACGTAAGACGTGCCCACGAGCGTACAGTACGTGGACGTCGTAGGTTTCGTAACGCGTAGTCCATCACCTCATGCACGGTGCGACATGGCAGACACTCGACGGTTTCGCGGCATGATCGGCACTGCCATCACCTGGGGCGTCGCCCTCTCGGCGCTGGCGACTGGCACGCTCGCGCTCGGTCTGGCGACGGGGCTCGTCCCATCATCGATATTCGGCGCCCGCGAGCTGGTCGCTGTGGCAGTGCGGGGGCTCCTCTTAGGCGGCGTGGCCGGTGGTCTCTTCGGGTGGCTGCTCACTCGCCGAGAGCGCGGCCACTCGCTCGCGACCCTGTCACCGCGCCGCGTTGCTGTGTGGGGATTCATCGCGGCGGGAAGCGTCGCGCCAATCCTCGCGCTCGCGGCAGCCGGCCCAGTGCTTCCGCTTGGCACGCTTGTCGCCGCGGCCGCGGGATACGGCGGTCTCGGTGCTTTGTTGAGCACCGCCACGCTCCGCATCGCGCGTCGCGCACAGGCGAAGCCCGGAGGCGTCGACGAGGAATTCAATCGGATCGCGCCATGAGCGCGGTCGGTCGCGGGCTTTAGTGGAGCGTCCGGCATTTTCTCGCGAGCTCTCGGCCACCGAGTTCGGCCGGTGGTACTGGCTCAAGTCGGAGTTGGTCGAGGCGTGTCGGCTGTTGCGCGTGTCGCCGACTGGATCGAAGCCGGAGCTCACCGCACGCATCGTCGCTGCGTTGTCGGGAACTGCACTCCCCGGAGTTGCACCTCAACGCATCTCCGGCGCGATGCCCACAGGCCTCACGCTCGACACACGCATTGGGAAACTTCAGGTTATCGACGGCGGCCTCGCCACCGAGCTGTCTCGTCAAGGCATGGACTTGAGCGATGACCTCTGGTCGGCGCGCGTGCTGCTCGAGGCGCCCGATGCAATCGAGCAGGTGCACGCCGAGTACTATCGCGCCGGCGCCGACATCGCGATCACGTCGAGCTATCAGGCCAGCTACGAAGGCTTCGCCGCGCGCGGCCTGGACGCCGAAGCGACGACGGCCGTGTTGCGCCGCTCGGTGGCACTCGCGCAGTCCGCCCGCCGTCGCGTACTGCGCGAGCAGCCGGAGATGACGCGCGCACTGCTGGTCGCCGCGTCCGTCGGCCCCTACGGCGCCGTGCTGCACGACGGCTCCGAGTATCGAGGCGACTACGCGCTCGGCGAAGCGGCGCTGGTGGACTTCCATCGTGAGCGCTTTGCTGTGCTCGCCGATGCCGGTGCCGACCTGCTGGCGTGCGAGACCATCCCGTCGCGCACCGAAGCGGCGGCACTGGTGCGACTGCTTAGCGAGCGCGCGGACGCAAAGGCGTGGATCACGTTCTCGTGCCGAGACGGTCGCCATACCGCGGCCGGTGACGCGATCGCGGAGTGTGCGCGCTGGCTCGACGGCGTGCCACAGGTTGTCGGCATCGGCGTCAACTGCGTCGCGCCGGAATGGGTCGAGTCGCTGATCGGCGAGATCAAGACCGGCACCGACAAGCCGATCGTGGTGTACGCGAACTCCGGTGAAACGTGGGATGCGGAGGCGCGGTGCTGGCGCGGCGAGGCGGATCGCTTCACCACGTATGTGTCGCGATGGTTGGACGCGGGGGCGCGGTGGATCGGCGGGTGCTGTCGGACGACGCCAGAGGATATCCGAAAGGTACGGGCGGAAGTGGACGCGTTCAGCGAGCGGTCGGGTCGCCGGTGATGGAGCGGTGGGTGGCGCCGAGCGCATCGATCAGCCTCGCCCGCAGTACACTCGCGCGCGCCGCGAGCGCTCGCTGACGCTGCTGGTATTCATCACGCCCCTCCGCCGTCTCCACACACACTGGCAAAAAGCCAAACTCGCGAAGGTCATAGGGCCCCGCCTCCATGTCGAGCACGCGCAGCTCCACCGCGAGCGCGAAGCACTCCCACAGCAGGTCGCTGCCGATCCACGGCATGGACGTATACGCCCACCGATACAAGTCCATGTTGGCATGGATGCATCCGGGCTGTTCACTGTCGTAGCGGTTGGCCCACGCGAGTGGCATGCGGTTGAAGGGCTTCGCTTCGGGGGCGAAAAAGCGGAAGGCATCGAAGTGGCTGCATGCCACGGGCCGACTGCGCACGAAGGCGTCTACCTCGACCTGCGGTAGCCGCAACGGCGCGATCTCGGCATGCCGCACGTCGTGGCCGCCGTACACCATGGCCCACTCGTGCATGCCGTAACAACCGAAGTTCGCGGGTCGGGCCTGCGCGCTACTCAACACGTGCAGCGTCTGTACATGCTGCGCTCGCTCGTCCGATGTGCGTGCGTTCACGTCACGACGGATCACGTCATGCTCTGTCACGTAAAACGGCGCATGGAAGCGATCGCGCGCATCAGGAGTGTCGAACAGTTGCTCGTGGCCGTCGGGATGCCACGTCTCCAACTTGCCCGGAGAGTAGTGATAGTACTGAAAGAGAAAGTCGTACACGGGATGCACGGCTTTGCGCGACCGCCGCTCGCGCCACGGGCTCGCGTATTGTTGCACGCGCGCAATATGCGCATCCATGCGCGCGTGCCACTGCGCAGTGGTCAAGACAGACATGCTCAGAACGGCGCCGGGTGCTCGACCACCACCATCGCCCCAGACACAGGGTGCACAAAGGCCAACCCTTCGGCGTGCAACAGCAGGCGCTCGTCGTCATCCGGTGCCGTGTGCCCGTACAAACGGTCGCCGACAATCGGCGCGTTCAGCCCCGCAGGATGCGCCGCATGCACGCGCAGTTGATGCGACCGACCAGTGTGCGGAATGAACTGCACCCGCGTGCGCCCCGCCTCGCGCGCGAGCACTCGCCACTCGGTGTGCGCGGGCTTGCCATGCACGGGATCGTGGATGTTGCGGGGGCGGTCGTCGACGTCGACACGCAACGGCAAGTGAATGTGGCCATGATCAGTCGCCACGCTGCCGTCCAGCCAGGCTACGTAGTGCTTGTCAATCTCGCGCAAGGAAAAGAGCCGGTTGAGTGCCGAGGCGATGGTGAGGGTTTTTGCGCACAGCAACAGCCCCGATGTATCCATATCGAGACGATGCACCACGAGCGGGCCCGTTGCATCAGGATACCGTACTCGCAAACGCGACACCACACAATCCTGCAGCGACGCGCTACGACCTGGCACGGTGAGCAATCCGCTCGGTTTGTGCACAACCATGAGCTGGTTGTCTTCGTACAGCACGCGCGGTTCGGCGGGGTCGAGCGCAGCTGAGCCGAACAGCGGCGGCGGATCGACCGGCAATCCATCGAGCATATGCGTGAGTATCGGCAGACACTTGCCACGGCAGGCGGCATAAAACACGCCGGCCCGTCGATCTCCCGTTGGCGCGGGCGCCCCCCACCACAGTTCCGCCAACGCGAGCGGCGTGAGGCCGAGACGATAGGCGTGCGCCAGCAGCTTCGGTGCTGCACAATCGCCCGCCCCAGCTGGTGGTTCGGCCGGGGCGAACAGCGCGCGCAGTGCACGCACCTCTCCGCGTGCGTTGTGAAAGTGGTAGCTGTCCTGGATCTGCCGCATCAGCGTGCG
>JANOPS010000489.1:0-3486 GCA_031421995.1 Gemmatimonadaceae bacterium | reverse complement strand
GGTCAACCGGCGCCGACGTTCGGCGACCAGCCGTTCGACGTGGGCGGCACACCTGTGCCGGTCCCACACTGGTCGCTGCATGTGTGGGTGCACAAGGACAATCCGAACGGGGTGTTCACGCGCTTCAATCCAGCGGTGGTGCGTCCTGCGTTCGGCGCCGGTGAAGCGGTAGCTGGGCCTTCCAGTCGAGCCGCTACGACTTCACGAGTTTCCCGCTATACGTCTGCTGCAACCATTTGACGGCTCCGGGGCAATCCCACACCGACTTGAGCTCTTCGGTCTCCGGAATGTAGAACGCGGCTCGCACGGTGCCGTTCGGCAAGAAATGCAGCAGTGGATCGCCGTCCTGTGGGGAGTGGGCACCCATGATCGTGCGCTTGATTCCCTGATGGAACACGGCGGAGGGCTGCCAATTCCAGATGCCTCCATGTTGCGCTTGAAATTCCAGTGACGACTGAAGCTCTTTTTGCACGTGCTGCAGCGTCGTGTCGAGAATGAGCTGACCGGTATTGTCTTTCGTGAAGCCAAACAGATCGTGGTCGCCAACCATGTTCATCTCCGGGCGAGCCTTCAGGCGAATGTACGGGCCTTCCAGATGCGCGTGTTCCTTGTAATGGCCGAAACGATATTCGTGGTCTTCTTCCGCGAACTCTTTCGCCCGATCCATAAATACCTTCTTGAGCGTAGTCCAGTCGTTCTCGGTTTTCGGCCAGAAACGTAGGCGCTGGTCAAGCTTGAGTGCCTTGAGCGCCGGGAGTCGGGTGTGTTCGATGTAGTGCCGCTTGGCAGTCCACTCTTGATCCGTGGCACTCTTCTCCTCCGATACTCTGGGGGCCTTTCCGCTTCGTGACTGAGACGTCCAGCCAACGCGGGGATTGTAGTGCACAACAGCACCGATGTCCTCCCACTTGACCTCATCGCACAAGAAGAGGTCGACTTCTTTCGACGTCTTGTTCTTGAATTCCTGTGCCTTCGTGGGATTGCCAGACTCGATGCCTTGATGCGCAAGTACGCCGGTTGGTCGGACCGAGATGCCGACCTTGCAGAGCGCGGCAATCCTCGACGCATCCTTCATGGAGCCTTTGACCATGCCTTGCATGAGGTACTCCTGCTCGGCATTGCGCTTGAGGTACTCCTGCTTGAGGTTGTCCTTCTCGTCCTTGCGCTCCTCAGGGCGCAACGCATTCCGCGCGTCGCCCAGGTTCTGGAAGTACGCGGGGTTATTCCAGCCCACGCTCGACGACGCGACCTCTGTCTTGAACACGACAGGGGCGACGTTGGCGTTTTCGCTGCCATCTTCGAAGAACGCGTTCTTTCTGGCAGAACCTGGGACAGTCACGGCAAATCTCCTTGGGGCGGAGTTTGGGTCTCTACATCGCGTAGAAGAAGGCCTCGTGTACGATCTTCCCATCCTTCACAGTATAGAGCGCCATTTCTTCCATGACGAATCGCTTGGCGGCGGGTTTGAAGGTGACCTCGTAGCGAAAACCGACGATGAACTGGTCGCCGTTCGGCCACGGGCCTGTCACCGTCGCGTCGTGGATTTCATGATTGTCCATCCACCACTGTCCCTTGCCCATCACGGCGTCGCGGCCGACGGACTCGCGGGACGTCCCTTCGGGTGCCGATGCTTCCACACTCACCACATCATCCGCGTAGAGGGACATGATGGCGTCATGGTTCTTGCCTTCGCGGCAAAGCTGGACGAGCGTGTTCGCGATCTCGATCGTTGTCATGGAGTGCCCGGTTGAAAGAGAGAGGTGAGAGCCGCATTACGTTAGCCGAATATATACCGAAGTGACGGGAGACTTTCCAGCAGCGACCGGGCGGCTTCAGCGAAGAAGCTCACGCATGGTACTTGCTAGTGCCTCTCCTGAGGATCGAAACGGAAGGATCCCCGCAGCCAATAGCACAGCCCGAACCACGCATCCATCGGCACCACGCTGAGTCCCCGCACCACCAGCGGGGCAAGGTGTGATCTGACCTTGTCGCGGAGCAGATATTCAAGTTGCTCGCGCGTTCGCAAGCCGTGTCCACGCACGTGGATGTTCGCAAAGCCGGCGCGCTTGGCGGCGAACCGAAGCGTGAGATGGGTAAAGAGATTGATGTGCCCGGGGAACGTGGGCGGCTTGGGAAAGCCGCGGAGCCAATCCTGAAGCCCCTGGCGCCAGGCGAGTCCCTTCTCATTCGGTACTTCCACCAGCGCGACCAATGGCACCATGAGTCGTTCCGCCACTCGCCGCAGTTCCGTCAGGACACCAACCGGATACTCGAGGTGTTCGAGGACGTTGTCTGCGATCACGATGACCTGCCCTGACTCTGTGGCAAGCGCTGCCAACGCTGCGCTCGCCGTGAAGTCCGACAGTGATTCGAGGACGGAAAATCCTTGCGTTTTCAGTTGTGCCTGAAAGGGCGGGTGGGGTTCGATTGCCAGAAAGCTCCACGCGGGCCGCGCCTCGCGCAGTGCGGAAAGCAGTTCTCCGCGGCCCGGTCCGATCTCGATGCAGTACGCAGTCTTGGCGACCGACGCACTGAGTACCCAATCACGCTTTTCACGGGTGACACTCGGGGCCAGCGAGCCCTCTACAAACGCATCATAGGTCTGCGAGATGCCGGCGTCGGTGGCGATCCGCTTGTGTTCGGCGATATACGGTTCTTGGTACACAAACCGGCACGCTGCGCAGCGAACCCACGCATACCGTTCGTGCCGAAGATACGGTGCTGGGGCGCTGGCGGCATCACACAGCGGGCACGAGATGCTCATGAGCAAACGTCTCCGAAACGCCGGACGAAGGGACAGGGCCTCGCGTGGAGGGCGCATGGCGAGTTGATTGCGATGACGACGGATGATCATACGGTGTCGTGACGGTCACGCGCCAGTAGTGCGTCGGACCGCAGGCCTTTACCGTTCTTCGAGAAGAGGGCCGCTGCACAGTGAAGGTCGTTCGAGCAACCCGCCCGCGAATGCAGAACGCCGTGCGCTGGGCGAAGGCCGTCCTCTATTGGGCCCTGGGAAAGTCCGACCCGCGATACGTGCTCATCAAGTCGCAGCTCGTGCTGTTGGCGGCGAGATGGGGACTCTACGAACGAGAGATTTACTCGCAGCTGCCACGCCTGCTGACTGAGGGGGACGTTGCCGTCGACGTCGGTGCGAACTGCGGTGTCTACGCGAGACGATTCATGGAGTGCGTCGGACGTCGCGGTCAGGTATACGCCTTTGAGCCCAACCCATCGTATGGTCCGTTCCTCCGACGCATCAGTGTCAACGGTCGGTTGGTCAATGTGTACGACAAGGCCGTTTCCGATGAGAGGGGGATACTCTTCCTTGACGTACCGAGAATCGAAGGGGGGGCGCCAGAACCAGCGCTGGCGAGCGTCGGGGCAGATGGGCACGGCGCCATGCGGGTTGAGGCGGTCACGCTCGACCAGGCGCTCGGCACGTTGGAGCGGTTGGACGTGCTCAAAATCGACGTCGAAGGCGGTGAG
>JANOPS010000488.1:0-7453 GCA_031421995.1 Gemmatimonadaceae bacterium | reverse complement strand
GGACGCGTGGCATCGCCGTACACGGCCGTGACGTCGAGCTTGCGCATCACATCCACGACACGGCGATCCTGTTCGATCACGATGAACGGCATCCCCATGCGCTGCAGCGCGTCGCCGATGGTGCGCCCAACACGACCATATCCGATCAGCACCGCGTGATCGGCCGGCGTGGCCAAAAACATGTCTGTCGTCACGAGCCTCGGCTCTATCTGTCGCTCCAGGTATCGCAACAGGCGCGGATACCGCGCCACGAAGTCAGAGAGCCGATCCGTGCCCGCATACAGCACGGGATTGAGCACAATGGTACACAGGGCCGCGGCAAGGATCAGACTGCGATGCTCTTCGGTCAACACGCCGATCGACACGCCGAGTCCGGCCAGCACGAACGAAAACTCGCCGATCTGCCCAAGACTGGCACCCAGTCGCAACGAGGGACCCAACGGATGGCGCAGCAGAACCATCAAGATGGTCGCGACGACCGTGTTGCCCAGCAGGATGACCCCAACCGTCTGCGCAATCTTTACCGGATCACGCAACAGTATCGCCGGATCGATCAGCATCCCGATGGATACGAAGAACAACACCGCGAACGCATCTTGCATGGGTAACGCGTCGGCACCAGCGCGATGCGAGAGATCACTTTCGCTGATCACCACGCCGGCCACGAACGCACCGAGCGCCAGCGACACGCCAAACCCGGCCGCTGCGCCCACGGCAACGCCGAGCGCGACGGCCAAGACGGCGAGCGTGAAGAGTTCCCGACTGCCGCTCCGCGCAACGTGCAGCAGCAACCACGGTACGGCGCGCCTCCCCACGACACCCATGAGGACGATGAACGCCACGACCTTGATCAAGGTGAGCGCAATCGTTAACGCCAGACCACTCGTTGACGCACCGGCGATCGCCTGATCGGTATCGAGCACTTGAAACACCGCTGGCAGCAACACGAGCGCGATCACGACGGCGAGGTCTTCCACCACGAGCCAGCCTACCGCAATGCGCCCGTCAATCGAATCCAGCAGTCCGCGCGATTCAAGCACGCGCAGCACGACCACGGTGCTCGCGATGGAGACGGACAGGCCGAAAAGAATCGATGCAGCGCCGCTCCATCCCCAGTGGCGCGCGAGTGCAATGCCCAGCGCGACCGACACGACCATCTGCAACAGCGCACCGGGCAGCACGATGCGTCGCACGCGCAGCAAGTCGCCTGGTGAGAAGTGCAGACCCACACCGAACATCAACAGGATCACACCGATCTCGGCCAACTGCGACGCGAGCTCGACGTTTCCCAGCGCCCCGGGCGCATGCGGGCCAAGCAACATCCCGGCGATCAAGTACCCCACGAGCGGGGGCAGCCCGAGCTTCGAGGCGCCGAAGCCCAGCACGAACGCCGCGCCGAATGCGCCGGCGACCGTGAACAGCAGGGCGGTATCGTGTGGCACTACGCGCCGAACTGCCGCAGATGGTGGTCCAGATGTTTCCACGCCAACTGACCCCACTGTGCCCGGGTGAGCGGGCCAAACAGCGGATGCTCGGCGAACTTGGTGAGGGCATCCGGGGTGCCAACGGTTCGCATCAGGGCGATCAGATGTGCCCGTTCCGTTTCCCATGCCTCAGGCGTTCGCGCGATGAGTTCAGCGGCCGTTGGGGCGTCTTTCGGAAACGTGAGCACGTTCAGGAACAGCCATTTCACGATGGCCAACCGCGGCAAGGCGGCGGTTTTCGGTTTGACCGGCAACTCGCTCAACCCCATGCGCAGCGCGTCCGTACAATGCGCGAGCATTTGCGGCGCCGTCATGCGTCCCCAGAGCCCTTTGGCCTCGGGGGAGAGTCGCTCGACGCGCAGGATGAGCGCATCACGGGTTGCGGGATCGGCCAGCGTGGGCATAAGAATGACCGAGGGAACGGTGAGGAAAGGGTCATGAATCGGGTCGACGGGATATCGCCCAATCTATTGCCTGAACATAATTCAGCTGACCCTTTCCCCATGCCCGCCATGATCCGTCCCATTCGTTGTTTCTCCGCCGGGGTCGCCACAGCGACCTTCCTCGCTGCAGCGACGGTGAACGCACAAACGCCCGTGTCCAAGCCCTCACCGTACAGTGCGGAGATTGAACGTCGTGTCTCGGCCGTTATGCCGAAGGTGGTCACGTGGCGCCGCGACATTCACGAACATCCTGAGTTGTCGGGCGAGGAAGTACGAACGTCGAAGCTTGTGGCCGACGCACTCAAGGCCATGGGGATTGACGTGCGCACGGGCGTCGGTGGGTACGGCGTGGTGGGATTGCTGAAGGGCGGAAGGCCTGGCCCCGTGGTCGCGTTGCGCGCCGACATGGACGGCCTGCCAGTCGAAGAGCAAACAGAGCTTCCCTTCAAGTCCAAGGCGCGCGGGGCCTATCGCGGGGCACCCGTCGGCATCATGCATGCGTGTGGGCACGATTCGCACGTGGCGATGCTGCTCGGCGCCGCCGAAGTCCTCGTCGGCATGAAAGCACAGCTCGCAGGCACTGTGAAGTTCATTTTTCAACCGGCCGAGGAAGGACTGCCGGACGGCGGTGGCGGCGCGCAGCTGATGATTCGTGATGGCGTCATGGACAATCCGACGGTCGACGCGGTGTTCGGACTGCACGTGGGACCTGGCCCGCTCGGACAGCTCTCCGTGCGGCCAGGACCGGTGATGGCGGCATCCAACAGCTTCACTGTGACGGTGCGCGGCAAACAGTCGCACGGAGCGCAGGCGTGGAACGGCATCGACCCGATCGTGGTTGGGTCGCAGATTGTCATGGGACTACAAACGATCGTCAGCCGTCAGGTCGACATCAGTCAACTGCCGGCCATTATCACCGTTGGTGCGTTTCAGGGTGGCGTGCGCAACAACATCATTCCCGATAGTGTTGTTCTGCTCGGCACGATTCGCACCTTCGACATGAACGTGCGTCGCGAAGTGTTGCGACGGGTAGCGCAGACCGCGTCCCAGATCGCCGCGAGTGCCGGCGCGACCGCCCGTGTGCAGATTGACAGCGGCTATCTCGTGACCCGCAACGACAGCGCGTTGACGATGCGCATGACGCCCACGCTGCAGTGGGCGGCCGGCGTCGGCAAGCTCGCGGTGCCCGGTTTGTGGACCGCATCGGAAGATTTTTCGTTCTTCCAGGACCGTGTGCCGGGCGTGTATTTCAATCTCGGTGTCACGCCAGCCAACCAGGATTGGCGCACGGTGCCGGTCAATCATTCACCGCTCTTTTTTGTTGACGAAGCCGCGCTCCCGACGGGTGTGAAGGCGATGACGGCGTTGGCGGTCGACTACTTGATGGGCGCGCCCAGGAAGTGACGGCACCTCTGGTCTCGCATCAAGACGTGTATGGCCCGCTCCCGGTTCCGCTGATTCGCCGACTGGTTCCTACACTCATTTTGGGTGGGCTCGCACTCGATCAGTTCGGTGACACATGGGGGCAGCCGCTCGTGGTGGCCGCCACGTGGTTGTCATTTTTCTGGTTGTTGCACCGACTCGATCGTTCCGGCCGCACGATGATGCTGATCTGCCTGGCCTACGCAAGCGTCGGCGAGGTGCTGCTGTCGTTGGTGTGGCGTGTGTACGACTACCGTCTGGGCAACTTGCCGTTATTCGTGCCGCCGGGACACGTGCTGTTATTTCTATTTGGGCTGACGATCGCCCCGCACCTGTCGTTGCGTGCCGTCCGCATGATCGCGATTGCCGCCGCGCTCGGCGTAGCATACCTCGGTCTGACCGGTCGCGATACCTTCAGTGTGCTGCTCTGCACCGCCTTTATCACAAGCGTCGTATTCGGGCGCGAGCGGCGACTGTACGCAACGATGTTTGTGCTGGCCCTGGCCATGGAGCTGTATGGCACGTGGCTTGGCAATTGGGCATGGAATGCGCGCGTGGGCACCACGGGACTCGTCACGCTCAATCCGCCGGTGGCGGCCGGCGCATTTTACTGTGCGCTGGATCTGCTGGTCATGTGGTCGATGCGCGTGCGTCGAACTCAGACGCCGCGCAGCGAATTGCACATCAATCCACCTTCGTGACGCTGGTATCCGGATCGCGCTCGACCACGATCGTGAAATCCGTGGCCAGCGTCATGATCCCCGCGACGGCGGCCCAAAACGGTAAGAGATACACGCCAGCGAGTCCGGCACTGAGCGGCATGTCAATCAACGTGCGGCCGGTCCCGTTGCGCACGATAATGCGTCGCACGTTGCCCTCGCGTATCACTTTCTTGAGCGTCGACTTGAGTTTGCCGCCCGCCACTTTGATTTGCTCCATCACGTCCTCGGCGCTGAATGGGGTGTGTCGGATTGTGCACTGTCCCAATTTCCTACGCAAGAGTCGGCGTCACGATCCACTCGCATTTATCGCGACAGGTGACGTGGACGTGACGTGAACGCGTGGCGTGACGCCGTTCGACCTCAGACCAGGGTGGCATCCCCAGTGCGCATCTGGTCAAATCAGCGAGCGCACGCTAACGTCGGCATTATGAAAGTTCCTCCGTTGGTGCGTTGGTTCACCGATCCGCTCCTCTCGGAGCTTCGGGTCCCGATTGTGGGCGGGGTGAATCGCGGACAGTGGTGGAGTCTGATGAGTGCCGGCAGCGGGTATGCCAGCGGCCGTCGTGCCAACTCGCAAATGCAGCTGCTCGCCGACTTGATGCGCCCGGCCGATGTCGTGTGGGACGTGGGCGCGCATCACGGATACGTCGCGCTGTGTGCAGCACGGATCATCGGGACCGCAGGATCCGTGCACGCCTTCGAGCCATCCGCCATGAACAGAACGCGCCTCGCACGGCATGTGCGGTGGAACCACTTGCCCAACGTCACGGTGCATCCCTTCGCGCTATCACGCTTCAACGGCGAGTCGACGTTTGGCGGCACCGGCACGTCCAAGATGTTTGCCCTTGGAGGCGGCACACAAACCGTGCAGGTCCGCACGGCCGCCGCGTTGGTGGAGCAGGGCGTGTGTCCGGCTCCCACCTTCGTCAAGATCGATGTGGAAGGTGCGGAGGCAGACACGCTTCATGGGATGATTGACATCTTGCCGCTACAGGCGCGTTTGATCGTCGCCATGCATGGCCGCGAGGTGGATCAGCGCTGCACGGACATGCTTGAGAACCGGGGCTGGACCTGCACACCATCCCACGACCTCGCGCGTAGTCGCGCGGGAGCGTGGGACGGCGATCCTGACTTGTTCTGTACCGGGCCGACATACGATGGCTCCTCGGCCGACCGAGCGACACTCCGTCGAACGAACTTCTGAACCCCGGCGTCACCCCGCATTTCAGGCGCGACGAGGCGCTCCACGACGCGCGGAGACCCGCGCGTGAAGGCGCCTACCGGCCCGCCGCGGCGCACTGCCCGATCGACGACACGGGCATTCGCAGAAAACTGATGGCCTCGAACGCGCCACGCTCAAAAAGCACGCCAATGTCCCCGCCGGGCAACATGGCGAGCGTCGAATACGCCGCCGGCCCCTCTACCAAGACTCGCGACATGGGCCAGGTTCGTCCACCGTCACACGACAGACGCACCGTCAGCCGACGACGATCGGTGGCGTCGGCGGTGTTACTGAACAGCAGTCGGTCTGGGCTGCCCCGCTTCGCGATCGCATCAACGCGCACGATGGCGGCGTTGTTGGCAGGGTCGATCAGCTGCCGATCCTCACGCAGCGCACCGTAGGTCAGGCCACCATCGCGCGACTCGGCGATCAACCGGAATGGTTTGGCCCGCGAGTTCAGCAGCACCGTGCCATCAGCGAGTTCGACCACTTTGTTCTCGTCAACGCCGGGGCCCACCAATGCACCCATGCGCCACGTTACTCCGTGGTCATCACTCGCCAGGCTGGCCGCGTAGTTCGCGCCGCGCAGACGAATGACAAACTGCTGCACCAAGCGGCCGGCGTATGGGCCGTGTCGCAGTTGAATGCCCAACCCCGATGTGGCGAAGAGCCCGCCCCATGCGGCATCCTTCACCAGCGAGGTCAGCCGACGATGGCGCCAAGTGATGCCGTCATCGTCGGACGCGCTGACGTCCACCTGCAGGACATTGGGATCGTCATCGCGATTGCCGGTGGCCGAGCCAAAGAAGCCTTGCCGCACTGACGCCACGTGAAAAAGAAAGACGCGCCCGGTTTCCTGATCGACCACAAAACTCGGGTCGCCGAATCCGTACGGCGCGGTATCCGCTCGCACCACGGTGCGCGCACCCCACGTGGCACCGCCGTCGGTGCTCCGGCGGAGGACCAGCTTGATCGGACTGGGCACGTCGGCCATGGTGGGGCGCGCATCGTACGCGGCCAGCAGCGTACCGGCCTTCGTGACCGCCAAGGCCGGAATACGGAACACGGGCTCTCCAACGCCGCGCACATCGAGGTCAACAGCTGCGGACGGTGCGATCGGTGACGCCATCCCGCGTACACATCCAACGAGCAGCGTCACGAGAGACCATCGTGACAGCGCTCCCCGTCGATGCGTACGCGGCATGCTTCGTTGTGGCGCTTCGGGGTGCAGCGCTACGGGACGATCACCTGCGCCTTCTTCGGCACATGCGCATTCTTGACGTAGAGATCCAGCCATGCCGTCCAGCGCGCCCACTGATCGAGCAGCGTCTCTTTCGTGGCCGGTCCATGGTCCTCGTACGGATACATATACATCGAGGAGACTTTGCCGTTGGCCCGCAGCGCCTGCATCATGCGAGTCGCGCTCTCCGGCGCCGTACCCACGTTCTGGTCTTCGATTGAGTGATACATCATGATCGCGCCCTGGATCTTGTCGGCGTAGAAGAACGGCGACATCTCCGTGTACGTTTTCTGTGCCTGCCAGAAATCGCGACGTTCACTCTGGAATGCCGTGGGCGTCAGCGTCCGATTGTACATGCCATCACCAGCGATGCCGGCTTTGAAGAAGGGCGTGTGTGCAAGCGCGTTCATAGTGCTGAAGCCGCCGTAGCTGTGGCCGCCGATACCCAGCCGCGTCCGGTCGATGTACCCCTGCCGATCCAGTTCGTCGATCACCGACGAGAGGTTGGTCACCAGATCCGACACATAGTTGTCGTTCATGCGGCCATCCGTCCCCACTACCGGCGGATCAAAGTTCGCGACGGCGTAGCCAACCTGCGTGAGATACTCCATCGTGCGCGGGCCGCTGCTGGCGAACGCGTTGATGTTCTCGGTGCGCAGCGTGCGATCGTAGGCGGCCTGCTCGGTGTACTCGTATGGGTAGAACCAGAACATGGCCGGGAGCTTTGTTCCCGCCTTGTAGTCGGCCGGTAACGTGAGCTTCACGACGAACGTGAACCCATCCGGGCGCGTCACGGTGATGCGTTTGCGAATCGCGTTGGTGAATTCCGGAGCGACATCGGTGTTCGTGGTGAGCTTGGTCGTCGTGCCCGTCTTCATGTCACGCAGATACGCGTCAGCCACTTGTTTCGGCGCCTCGCG
>JANOPS010000487.1:0-114863 GCA_031421995.1 Gemmatimonadaceae bacterium | reverse complement strand
AGCGCGCGTGGATGGCAACAACGTGATCGACGGCACGTTCCTTTCGCCTCGGGCCGCCTTGATCTTCAAGCCGACGGAGAATCAGAACGTTCGCGTTACTTACAATCGCGCCTTCTCCACGCCAGCGAACTTTTCGTTCTTCCTCGATCTCGTAAGCTCGCCAAACATCGGCGGATCGGGCTATGACCTTCGTGCGCGCGGCAATCCGCCCAAGAACGGATTTGCCTTCAACCGGAGCTGCAGCAGCAATAGTGCGTTCGGCGCGTATTGCATGAAGTCGCCGTTGGTCGGCAGTGGTGGATACGTAGGAGCAAGTGCGGCGAACGCGTTTCCGGGCCTGATTCAGGGCAATGCGACCGCGCTCACAGCGGCAATCTCTCCTGGAATCATCGGCGCGCTTCAGGCCAACGGCATCCCGGCGGCGCAAGCGGCGACCCTCGGTGCCGCGCTGGCGTCGGGCTCCGTGCAGTTCCTTGGCACCCGCGCACCAACGAACGCCGATATCGCGACGCGCGTCTCGTATATCTCGTCGGCGACGACCCCGTTGACGGAGGCACAAGTACCGGACATCGCACCGCTGTCCGCCTCATATAGCGAGACGTACGAATTTGGGTACAAGGGCATCGTGGGAAGTAAATTCCGCTTTGACGTCTCGGTGTGGGGTCAGGATCGCGGAGACGTTGCCACGACCGCCGCACTCGCCACGCCGAACGTTTGGTTTGGCAACCCGACACAGCTCGGTGGCTACATCGGCACGCAGTTGGGTGGGTATCTTGTCCCGCAGCTCCTCGGCGCCGGACTTGGCCTCACCCAGGCGCAGGCCGTCGCCATCGCCGGACAGCTTGCGCCAGCGCTCGCCGGTGGACTGACGCCGCGGCTGGCGCCTGCGCCGCTCGGCGTCGTGACCTTCAACGACCCCAACACCACGCCCACGGCCCTGTACGCCACGTACCAGTCCATCAATAAATCGATCTGGGTGCGCGGACTCGACTTGGCCTTCGATGTGGTGGCCACCGATCGCGTCACGCTCGACGCGACGATGTCGTACCAGAACCAGAATGTCTGGAAGAACATTCTGATCGGCGGCATCCCGTTCATGTCCAATTCGCCACAGTCGCGTGGCTCCCTCGGTGCGCGCTATCGCAACGAGGCGAACGGCCTGGGATACGAGATGCGCACACGGTACAACGAGGCCTACCCGGTGAACTCCGGCGTGTATGCCAACAACACCGCCTTCGCCGTCGCCGCAGGCCAAACGGGCGCCGTGCCGCCCGCCGCGGGCGCAACAGGCTTCAACAAGTGCTCGCCAGCGCCGGCAGCCGGTACGTTCTGCTACGAAGAAGTGCCGGAAGCATTCGTGTTCGACCTGCAAGTGTCAAAGCGGTTCAACCTCGGCGCACAGAAGCTGCTCTGGTCGATCAACGCCCAGAACCTGTTTGACAACCGCGTGCGCACCTTCCCCGGCGCACCGGAACTGGGTCGCATGGTCATGACTCGCCTGCAGTACTCCTTCTAACACAGTCGCCTCCGTGCCTCAGGGCATGGACCGCATGTAGGGAGTGGAACGGTGACAACAGGGCGCCTCGTCTCACGACGGGGCGCCCTGTTTCGCTATCTTGGGGCATGATCCTTCTCGATCCGCTCGCCAGACCCGTTGTCGGGCATCGCGGCAACCGTGCCTTCTCTCCGGAAGAGACGATTCCGTCCCTCCTGGAAGCCGTGGCCCTCGGGGTCGACGCACTCGAATTTGACGTGCACGTCTCCCGTGACGGGTACCTCGTGGTCATGCACGACCCCACCCTTGATCGCACGACCGATCGCACGGGGCCAGTGGCGCAATGCACCCTGGCCGAACTGCGACGCATAGACGCGGGGTATCGGTTCACGACCGATGGCGGCATCACGTTTCCGTGGCGGGGCCGCGGTGCGACCATTGCCTCGTTCGACGATGTGATTGACGCGCTCCCGAAACACCTACCACTGATCATCGAACTCAAAACCGCTGCGGCGACC
Organism: Gemmatimonadaceae bacterium; assembly: GCA_031421995.1. GTDB lineage: Bacteria > Gemmatimonadota > Gemmatimonadetes > Gemmatimonadales > Gemmatimonadaceae > Gemmatimonas. The sequence goes on along the minus strand of JANOPS010000487.1, from coordinate 112,850 downwards.
GAACCCCTGCGGGACGCGGTTCGGCGGCACGCGCTTGCGCCGCGCGTGATCGTTGCCGGGTTCTCCGACGGATTCACGCGCCCGCTCTACGGTGAGGGATTCGCGATCGGGGCGAGCACGGCGGATGTGGTGCGCGCGTTGCCTTCAGCGATGCTTGGCACACAACACCACGCGCGGTGCAGCGCCTTTTGCATCCCACCGTCGCACAACGGGATTCCGGTGCCCATCGCGCGCATCGTCAGAGCATTGCAGCGGTCACCCACGACGGTGCACGTGTGGACCGTCAATAGCGCCGCGCAGGCGATCCGGTGGTGGCAGGCAGGCGTGAACGGGATCATCAGCGATGACCCCGGCCTTATCCTGAAGGCGCGCCCCGTCTAGCGGTTCTCGCGCGGCTCGACGCTGTCGCGTACGCCAACCAAACCGAGACTCAGGCGCGCGGCGCTTGACGCGAGAATTGCCGCAAGCGCAAGACTGATGCCGATCAGCACGGTCCCGGGGACGGGAAAAATGTCGCCGAGTGTAGAGAGCAGCTTCGCAAACGCCGCGTTGGGCATCTGCCGCCAGATCAACAGCAACCACGACAACGACGCAGCGGCCGCCACCTCGGCCACGACGCTGTTGTCACGTCGTACCAACGCGTACACCGACGCGATCACCGGAACGATCGACCAATCAAGGAACATGGTGCCCAAGGCAAACGCCGCGACAAGCGCCGCCGTACGAAGGCCACCAGCCAACGAAACGCGAGGCCGTTGGGGAAGGGCGGGCGCCTGCGGAGCAACCGCTGATGTTGTCGTGGGCATTATTGTGCACCTCCCTTGGCTGTCAGTGTGAGGCGGGCGCGCTGGAGCGCAGGCGTCAGCTCATCAGCGTTGGTCGGCAACCGCAGCGTGTCGAGCGTCCCAGCCTTCCAGGATGCGATGCGATCATCGTACCGCGTGCTCAGCGGGTTGCCGGACTGACCGCCGGGATACGTCGCCCAGGCGCGACGCGGCGACGACATCTCAACTACCATGCGCCAGCTCGGACCGTGCTTGCCGTCTCCGGACGATGGCCACAGCGTGGCCGGTCCGCCCTGCACAGGAATCTCGCGTCGCGAGAACGTCGGCAATCGCAACAGATGATCGATGTTGGCGAATCGGACGCGATCCCATCGCCAGCCCTCACCCGTCGAGGGGCCATGTTTGGCGATCACCGAATCGAGCGCGCTCGCCATGGCCTCGCGCAGCAACGCGTCCCGACGTTCCACCGGCGCGGTCTTGCGTTGGTCCCACCAGAGCGACGCCGTGTCACGCACCAGCGTCGCGATCATCATGTCGTTCGGAATCGGATTGCCGATGCTATCCGTGCGCAGCTCATCCCACAGCGCGATGGAGAGCTGCCGCATGACCGCTTCGAACAACACCGCCCGCCGATTGTCGGGCGTGTAGCGTTTGTCCCACTCCGCCAGCAGCGCCGCCGCGCGCGAGGCATTGGCGTTCGTCTGCGCCGCACGCGCCGCCGCCAGCAAGACCGGCACAAAGAAGTCGGCCCGCGCGCTCCCAGGATCGGATTGATAGCGACGCATGGCATCGGGCGTGACCGCCGTATCGGCGCGCAACAACTTGTTGATCTGCATGGCGCGCCATGGCCGCTCCCAATCCGCGCCGAAGTATCTCGGCTGCACTTTCGGATCGAACGGCTCTTGGTTTGCCGATGCGAGGTATCCTTGCGCGGGACGAAGCGACTGTGGGTAGTCGGCAGCAGGCCAGTTGCCGGTCCAATCGTTGGCACTGTAGCTGCCATCGCGCAACAGATCTCCTCGGCCCGTGGTTGGCCGCAGCGGATACCGACCCGTCGAGCGAATGCCAATGCTCCCGGCGGTGTCCGCCGCGAGCATGTTCTGCGCTGGCGCCTCGTACAAGAGCGCCATGGAATCCAGCAACGCGCCCGCAGTCGTGGCGCGCGACGCGCCGTCGAATCCTTCCAGCACGCGCGTGGACTCGAGGACCGTCCAGCGCGTGGAAATCCATTTGCCACGGACCATGCGAATTGGTCCACGGTGCGTGAAGCGAACGGTGTCTGTCCCGATCACGCGCCCAGCCGGGTCTTTGTAGACCTCTGTACGCAGCGTCAGCGACCGCCACTCACCATCCACCTGATACGACGATGGAGACTCTGGCTTATCGACCGTTTCGACGTAATAGTCCATCACGTCGGCGCCGGTATTCGTGAAGGTCCACGCCACGGCCGGCGTAAACCCGATAATGATCCCGGGCGCGCCCGGGATCGTCACACCGTACACGTCGAGCGAATCTTTCACGACGAGGTGCGCTTCATACCAAATGCTTGGCAACGTGAGCTCAAGATGCGGATCGCCGGCCAGCAGGGCGTGGCGAGACGCACTGCGCGACGGTGACACCGCCCAGTTATTGCTTCCGATCGCGTCGTCGGTGCGCGTGGGGGCAAACGCGGTGAGCGTCGCGAGATCGGGCCCCGGCATGTTTCGCAACATCGCGACGGCGTTGATGTCTGCGGCCCCCGGGGGCGGCAACGTGAGGGCGTCCCAGCGCGGTGCGATGGCACCGTTGGGTTGAATCGGCTCGACAATGGGTGCATGTGCCGGAAAGAGCGCGTCGGCTGCTGCCTGGCCCACGCGGGCACTCGCCTCGAGGTGCGTCAGTTCGTCACTCGACGTGGCGAGCGTCGCTCCCATACGATTCAGCAAGTGAAAAATGTCGACCACGGCCATCCGACGCGGTGATCGGCCCAGCAGCTTGTATTCGAACGGATACTCGCTGGTGGCAAGCCCATCGATGTAGGCGTTCACGCCGTCGACATAGGCGGCACTCAACAGGTAGGAGCGGGTGGTCGTATCGAGGCGCGCCGCTCGCTCGTGCGCCGAGGCCGGCATGCCACTGGCTCTCGTGCCCTTGTCGACGTCCAGCGCGCGCGCGCCCACCAACTCCGTGAGCGTTCCGCCGCCAGCACGCGTCGAGAGCTCCAGTTGGAAAAGTCGGTCGCGGGCCACAACGTAGCCGAGCGCACGGTAGGCATCCCGCGTCGTCTGCGCGAAGATATGCGGGACCGCGCGGTCGTCGTAGATCACGCGGACATCCTGCAGCACGCCTGGAATCGCGGCGCGTGCGTCGGGCGACAGACTCGCCGTAGAAGGCGTGGTCCAAATCCCATGCGCCGGATCCAGAAACGGACCGAGCGCGGGCAACGGACCGACCTGGCGCATGCAGACGTAGCTGGTCGCGGCGAGCGTGACCGCAGCCATGATGGTGCCGAAAAGTGGAGGGCGTTGCATAGTGGGGGCGATGAGAACGTGACCGACGGTGCACAGACTCCGCGGGCGCGTAACGACGCGGTGGAGCGGAAGGGACTGCTGCAGAAGATGGGTGGCGCGCGTTCGAATGACCAGCGGCGCGTTGGAATGGTGATGATGCCGACGGGCGACGGCGTTATGCTCACGCCATGACGAAACAACGACAGGCACTGGGACTGCAGGGCGAACGTCTCGCGGCACGCTGGTTGCGACGCGACGGGTGGACGGTGATTGCGCATCGCTTTCGCAGCGGACATCGCGACATCGACTTGATCATGCGACGCGACAACACCATCACCTTCGTGGAGGTGAAGGCGCGGCGGGACGATCAGTGCGGCGGACCGCTCGCAGCGGTGCACGTCCGAAAGCAGCGCGAGCTTGGAAAGTCGGCCAGAGTGTGGGTCGACCGGTACGGCTGTAGCGAGCTCAACTACAGATTCGACGTGGTTGGTGTCCTGATTTCGGACAGTTTGGTGCGAATTGCGCACGTTCCGAATGCTTTCCCATTGATTTGAGCCCCGGAAAATTGGGAGTTGTCCACATCGGCGTTTCTTCGTAGTTTATTCGGGTCTTGGCCCTGTTCAATCATCCGGTAGCTTTCTTCTAGCCAGGGCATGGCAGCTTTACCTTTCACGACGGCGGTATCTATGGCGGGCACCACGATGACAGACGACAAGCGCAAGGCCCTGGCGCTCGCGGTCGCGCAGATCGAAAAGAGCTGCGGCAAGGGATCGATCATGCGACTCGGCACCGATTCAAAAGTGCGAGTCGAATCGATCCCAACAGGCGCCATCAATCTCGACGCGGCCATCGGGATCGGTGGTATCCCTCGCGGACGTGTAACGGAAATCTACGGCCCTGAATCGAGCGGCAAAACCACACTCTGCTTGCACGTCGTGGCAAACGCGCAGAAGCTCGGCGGTGTCGCGGCCTTTATCGACGCGGAGCACGCGCTCGACACCGAATATGCCAAAAAACTCGGCGTTGATGTGGAGAACTTGCTCATTTCCCAGCCTGACACCGGCGAACAGGCACTCGAGATTTGCGAGATTCTCGTGCGCTCTGGTGCCGTCGACGTCATCGTGATCGATTCCGTTGCCGCGTTGGTGCCCAAAGCGGAAATCGAAGGCGATATGGGTGACTCGCACGTTGGCTTGCAGGCGCGTCTGATGAGTCAGGCGCTGCGCAAGCTCACCGGCGCGATCGCCCGCTCCAAGACGTCGGTGATCTTCATCAATCAGCTCCGCGAAAAGATCGGTGTCATGTTTGGCAACCCCGAAACGACCACAGGCGGCAAGGCGCTCAAGTTTTATGCGTCGGTGCGTTTGGATATCCGTCGGATCGGGCCGGTCAAGGAAAAGGAGGACGTCATCGGCTCGCATGTACGCGTCAAGGTGGTGAAGAACAAAGTGGCCCCGCCGTTCAAACAGGCGGAGTTCGACATCATGTACGCCGAGGGCATCAGCCACGCCTCGTTGCTCGTCGACATCGGCTCGGAGTCTGGCATCATCGATAAGTCAGGTGCGTGGTACAGCTACGGCTCACAGCGCATCGGCCAGGGGCGCGAGAACGCCAAGATGTTCCTCAAGGACAACCCGGCACTGATGGCCGAAATCGAAGAGAAGGTCAAAGTCGTTCTTGGCATCAAGCCTGGTGGCGACCTGGTGCCCGCCGAGGAGCCGGAAGAGTAGGCGGGAAGCGAACGTTGCAGTCTGCACAGCGGAGGGCCGAGGGGTCGCTCGCGGTGGGAAGTGGTGCCCGGATCACCACGGCTCATTGTGAGTAGCCCCTCGGCTCTTTTGCCGCCTGCTCCTGACGGTTCAGCCGTGACGGTCAAGGAGCTTCGTGAGTCGCCCCGTACGCCGGGGCGGTACATCGTGTTGCTCTCCACCGGAGAGCAATGCGTCGTCGGGATTGACACGCTCGCGGCAATTGGCGCGACTCGAATAGGAGTCGCGTTGGATAGCGAGCAGGTCGCCCATCTGCTGCGCGCAGGAGCGGTCACAGCGCTCGTCGATCGCGCTCTGAACTCGCTGGCCCACGGACGTCGCACGCGGCGCGAATTGGAGACCCGACTCCGCCGGGTGCAACCCGACGCGTCGTTGATCGCCGAAGCGCTGGATCGCCTGGAGACCAACGGCATCCTTTCCGATGTGGAAGTGGCCCGCGCCGAAGCGTCAGCGCGGCTTCGCCGCGGTGAGGCGCCTGCCCGCGTGCGACACAACCTGCGGCGGAAGGGGATTGACGCGCGCGGCACGGAGGCCGCCATTGTGGAAGCGATCGAAACTGATGGATTCGATGAACAGTCTGCCTGTCGCCAACAAGCGGAAAAACGCGCGCGAGCGTTGGCGTCGCTGGAGCCGGTGGTTGCTTGCCGCCGGCTCACGGCCTATCTCCTGCGCCGCGGTTTCGGTGGGGGCGTGGTTCGGTCCGTGGTCAAAGAAATTCTCGGCCGCGAAGGCCGGTGAGGACCAGACACGGCTGAGCGGTTTATCTATATTTCGCGACTATGCTCGCGTCTGAAATCCGATCCCGATTCCTGGCCTTCTTCGAACGCCACGGCCACGCTGTCCGCCCGAGCTCGTCGCTCGTGCCGCTGGACGATCCCACCCTGCTGTTCACCAACGCAGGGATGGTGCAATTCAAGAAAGTCTTTCTTGGTATGGAAGAGCCCCCCGAGGGAAAGCGGCGGGCCACCACGTCCCAGAAGTGCGTGCGCGCCGGCGGCAAGCACAACGACCTGGAACAGGTCGGGCACACCGCACGCCACCACACGTTCTTTGAGATGCTCGGGAATTTTTCCTTTGGCGATTACTTCAAGCGCGATGCGATCCAGTTTGGGTGGCAATTCATCACTGAAGAGCTGAAGATCCCGCGCGAGCACTTGCGCGTGACGGTCTTCCATGAGGACGACGAGGCGCGCCAGTTATGGAAAGACGTCGCCAACGTTCCCGATAGCCGGATCTATGGCCTTGGCGCACGTGATAATTTCTGGCAGATGGCCGATACAGGCCCGTGTGGACCATGCACCGAGATTTATGTCGATCTGGCCAAGCTCGCGCCGGATTGGGCATTTCCGAAAGAGGCCAGCGGAGAATGGACACGCACCGATCTTGAGGAATACTCGCTCGATGCCTTTGTGGAAGGCGCCGAAGCGGGGCGATTCCTTGAAATTTGGAATCTGGTGTTCATGCAGTTTGACCGGCAGCAGGACGGCACCCTGGTGCCCCTGCCAAAGCCGTCGGTTGATACGGGCGCGGGGCTGGAGCGCATCGCTGCGGTGATGCAAGGTGTCACGAACAACTTTCACACCGACCTCTTCGCGCCGTTGATCGCAAAGGTGGAGGAGGTCGTCGGGATCTCGTATCCGTACCGGCCAGGCGTCGGACTCGGCACGGCGGTTGGCAAAGATGGAAAAGAGATCGATCCCGCGTCCTTTCGCGTCATAGCGGACCACGCGCGCGCGGTTTCGTTCCTGCTTGCCGACGGCGTGTTTCCGTCTAACGACGGACGCGGGTATGTGTTGCGTCGTATTCTCCGGCGCGCGGTGCGGCATGCGTGGCTCTTGGGACGTCGCGAGCCAACGTTGGTGCATATCGTGGACGTACTGATCGACACCATGCGCGACATCTTTCCGGAACTGCATGTTCGGAGGAAACATATCGTTGAGACGACCCGTGCCGAAGAGGAGCGTTTCCTGGCAACGATCGACGCCGGCATGACGCGTTTCGAAGAGCTGGCGCCGGTGAGTTCGACGCAAGGATCCACGTCTCTTCGGGGGACGATCGCTGGCGACGACGTATTTCGGCTGTATGATACTTTCGGATTCCCGATCGATTTGACGGAGTTGATGGCGCGCGAACGCGGCTATCTCGTCGACATCGCGGGGTTTGAGCAGGCGCTGGCCGCGCAACGGAAGCAGTCGCAGGATGAACGCAAGTCACGACAACTCACCGTCAGCGCGGATGAGCTTGGCGATCCTACCCAATGGTCACACGATGCACAGCATCGTGCAGCACTCGGGACGTTTGTTGGGTACGACTCGACGGACGTCGAAACCATCGTGACCGCGGTTCGCGACCTTCCCGAGGGGCGTGTGGCCGTCATGCTTCGCGAGACGCCGTTTTACGCGGAGTCGGGCGGCCAGGTCTCAGATCAGGGTGACATCGTCGGTCAGGGGTGGAGCGTCGACGTCACCGACGTGAAGAAATTTGACGGGCGGATCGCGGCCATCGGGAAAGCGAGCGGGGAGATCATCTTTGGCCCGGCGCGTGCCCGTGTGTTGCCGGAACGTCGCCACGATACCGCGCGGCACCATACGGCGACCCACCTACTGCATGCGGCGCTCCGACGCGTCCTTGGCGACCACGTGCATCAGGCGGGTTCACTCGTGTCGGCAGAACGGTTGCGTTTCGACTTCACACACTCTGGACCGATGACCGCGGCGCAGATCGCTGAGGTTGAAGCACAGGTCAATGCCGGGATCTGGGCGGCGGTGCCCGTGACGACGCGGGAAGAGTCGTATACAGACGCGGTGGCCAACGGCGCGATGGCGCTGTTCGGCGAGAAGTACGGTGACGTGGTGCGCGTGGTCGACATTGCGCCCACGTCCGTGGAACTGTGCGGTGGAACGCATGTGCGCAACACCGCTGAGATTGGACTGCTTCGCATCGTCGCCGAGGGCGGAGTCGCGGCAGGCGTCCGCCGCATCGAGGCACTCGCTGGCCCGCGCGCGTTTCAGTTCCTGGCCGATCGGGAGCGAGTGCTTCTGTCGGTTGCCCAGCGACTCAAGGTGCCGATGACCGGCCACACCAGCGGAAGCGAGCAGATTGAGAAGAAATTGGACGCGCTCATCGATGAGCGTCGGCAGATGGAGAAGCGACTTGACGAGGCCTTGCGTGATGGCGCGGGCGGGGCAGGCCTTTCGCAACAGCTCATTGCACAGAAGACCATGGTCGAGGGCGTCGCGTACGTGTCGGCCCGGGTCGACGTCGCCGACTTGAAAGCGCTGCAGACACTCGGCGATGCGGTCCGTGAGGCGCTGGGCAGCGGCATTGCGTTGCTCGGGGCGGCATTCACCGACGGAAAGGCCGCGCTGCTGGCCGTATCAACAGACGATCTGAAGGACCGGGGATTGCGCGCCGACATCGTTGTGCGCGACGTCGCGGCAACGGTCGGCGGCCGTGGCGGTGGAAAACCGCACATGGCGCAGGCTGGGGTGGAGGCCATGCAGCTCGACGCCGCGCTGGCCGCGGGAGCGGCGGTTGTCGCTCGACTCGCCGGTAGCCTGTGACGGCGCCGGCGCCCGATGCTGCGGCGATTGCGTCAACCGCGACGGAGCGAGTGACGCCGGACACTGTTGGCAGCTGGTTGGCAACGCTCACTCCTACACCACCGGCCGCGTTGCGCGCTCGGCTGCACGAGCTGCTTGTTCCGTATCTCGACCAGCCTGTCTCGGACGTTCCTGATGCGTGCCTCGAAGCCGGCGAGCACTTGTTGCGCAAACTGCTCGCGTCGGGTTCGACGTCCAGAGGCACGGCGTTGGATTTGCTTGCCGTCGATTCGCTCGTCACGTACGCGTTTCAGGCCACCGCATCGGTCCCCGAGCAGTTGGAGTCACGGGCCGCCAGGGCGATGGAACGAATTGCCGCGCTTCCATGATCGATGTTCACTGCCATCTGCTGCCGGGCGTCGACGATGGGTCACCGTCGCTTGAGGTGTCGGTGCCAGTTCTCGAGCGTTTCGCGGAGGACGGCGTCACCGTTATTGTATGCACGCCACATCTGAACGCCTCCCAGATCGCAACGGCGCCGTACGCGAAGCACCTCGCGATCCTTGAGGAGCTCCGCGCGGCTGCCCCCAAAGAGATCGAAATCCAGTTGGGCTGGGAGATTATGCTCGACGCCCCTGGCGTCGAGCTCACGTCGCTGGATCTCACTCTCGGCGACTCACGCGCGTTGCTCGTAGAGTTCACGCGCGGTGGATTGCCACGCGGCGCATCGGCGGAGCTCCGTCGGATTTCGCGCAGCGGTCGTACGGCGGTGCTCGCGCATCCCGAACGCTATTATGGGTGCACGCTGGCGGCGGTGCGCGAATGGCGTGAGATCGGTGTCGTGATTCAAACCGACGCCTCGGTGCTGATGGGGCGTGGCGTACCCGGTGACCTGGCGCGCGCCATGTTGGAAGAGGGACTGATCGATATCCTCGCGTCGGACAATCATGGAGATCAACGTTCCCTGAAATCAGCAGTCGCCTGGCTGCTGGAACGTGGTGGGGAAGAGCAAGTCGCGTTGCTGACAACCGAGAACGCGCAACTAGTGTTGCGTGATGAGGATCCGGTTCCGGTGCCTCCGCTCAAGCCGGGAATGCTCGGGCGCATGAAGCGCCTCTTTGGCGGTTGATTCCTTCCGCTGGTCCGTCCTTTCACGACGGACCAGCAAGCCCCTCCCACCTGTGGCCCGCGTCCGATGACCGACATCGCTCCGATCACTTCGCCCACGGCAGCCCTGTACGAGCTGGCAGACACCGCAACACGCGCGGCGCGGGAGCTCGAGGATGCGATAGCGACGGGCTTGGCGATGGTCCAGTCTACCGTGCAGCGGGGCGGCACACTGTTCTTCTGCGGCAACGGTGGCTCTGCCGCAGACGCGCAGCACCTGGCGACGGAATACATGGTGCGCTACATGCGAGATCGGCGTGCGTATCCGGCTGTTGCCCTCACGACGGATACGTCGCTGCTCACGGCTGCTGGTAATGACCTCGGGTTTGATCAGGTGTTTGCGCGCCAGGTCGAGGCGCTTGCACGTCCGGGTGACTTGTTGATCATTCACTCGACCAGTGGCAACTCCCCCAACGTCATTCTTGCCGCGCGCGCCGCGCGCATGAAGGACGTTCGGGTGCTGGCGCTCTCGGCGCGCGATGGCGGTCAACTCCGGCACGAAGCGGATCACTCGATTGTGGTTCCCACATCGCGCACCGACCGGGCGCAGGAAATCCACCTGTGCATCCAGCACGCGATCTGCGAAATCGTTGAACGCACTCTCTGACAAACCTCGTCGTGTGCGCGCGTTAAATTACTGGCAGACCGCACGTTGGCTTTGAGTATCTCGTGTATTTTCACGGTTCAGGTGACTCATGATTTCGCTTGCAGGACAACGCGCCGTGGTAACCGGCGGATCGCGCGGCATCGGCGCCGCAACGGCGATGCTTTTGGCACGAGCCGGCGCTGACGTAGGCATTGGATATCACAGCCGATCGAGTGACGCCGAGGCGATGGTGCAGACCTTAGTTGCCTTCGGAGTTCGTGCGTTCGCGTTTGGCGGAGATCTCGCCACTCCCGACGCCAACGACGCGTTTGTCCAACAGGGGCTCGAGGCATTTGGCGGGCTTGATATTTTTGTCGGCAATTCGGGCGTGTGGCCCCCGCATCCGCTCGGCGTGGACGCGATGGACGACCGCCGCTGGCGGCGAACCCTATCGGTGAATCTCGACGGAATGTTTTTCGGTGCGCGGGCTGCTGCTCGGGTGATGTCCAGCGGCGGACGCATGATTTTCGTGTCGAGTACGGCGGGTCAACGTGGCGAAGCGGGCCACGCCGATTACGCCGCCACTAAGGGTGCGATGATTTCCTTCGTCAAATCACTCGCCGTCGAGCTCGGTCCTCGCCACATCACCGTCAACTGTGTGGCACCCGGTTGGGTCGATACAGAGGCCGTTGCCGTACCCTTTGCCGCCGAGGGGCGAGCCCGCATCGAGGCAGCCATCCCGCTTGGTCGCGTCGCGGCGCCCGAAGACATCGCCGGTCCCATTCTCTTCCTCGCCAGTTCGCTCGCACGCCACGTGACGGGTGAAGTGCTCAACGTCAACGGCGGCAGCGTCCTCTGCGGATAGATCGGTAATGCTGCCGCGCGTTGAGATCCTGCCGCCACCGACCGTTCTGGAGATCGTCAGCACACTGCAACGTGCGGGCTTCGAGACCTGGTGCGTGGGAGGGGCGGTGCGCGACGCGATGTTGGGGCATGTGCATTTGGATTGGGATCTTGCCACGGCCGCAACGCCGCCGCAGGTCAGACGACTCTTCGCCCGCACCGTTCCCGTCGGCATCGAGTTCGGCACGATCGGCGTCCTTGATCGAGACGGTCGCATGCATGAGGTGACGACCTTCCGACGAGACGTCCAGCACGACGGCCGACATGCGGTCGTCGAGTTTGGCGCGTCGCTTGATGAGGATCTTGCGCGTCGTGACTTTACGATCAACGCGATCGCGTTCGATCCGGTGGCGCAGCAGCTCCACGACCCATTCGAAGGCCGCGCCGATGTGCGCGCCCGGCTTGTTCGCGCGGTGGGCGATCCCGACGCGCGGATGCGCGAGGATCGCCTGCGAGCGTTACGTGCCATACGATTTGCTTCACGCTTCGAGTTCGCACTGGATTCGGCGACGTGGCAGGCGGTTGTGGACAGCGCGCCGTTTCTCTCGCGGCTCTCACCCGAGCGCGTGAAGCAGGAGATCGACAAAACGATGGAGCAGGTGCGGCGACCATCTCGCGCCTTCTCGCGCTGGCGAGACGCGGGTGCGTTTGCGTCGTTGGTGCCGACGCTCGCCGGGGTCAGCGACTCGGTGCTCACAGCACTCGATCTCCTCGCCATGCCGGGGCCGCCAACTCGACCCCAGCGCAAGCTGCTCCGGGTGGCCGCCCTCTTCAGCGATTTGGAGGGACCCACCGCGGAGCGAGCACTTCGTGCGTTGCGCTTCTCCAATCAGGAAATTGCCTGGGTAAGCACGCTGGTGGGACGCTGGCACACCACCCGTGTCGGGTTGACTGCACGCATGATCGACACGCGCCATCTCGAGGCGCGCGAGGTTCGTCGTCTGGCGGCGGTGGTCGGGCGCCTTCGTGTTGGGTCATTCTCGCGACTCGCCGCTGCCCGCTGGGGCGCCGACGAGTTGCGCGGGGACGTGGCCGCGCCCACGCGCAGCCGCCGGGCCAATCTGCATCGCGCACTCTTGCGTTCGGCCTTTGCCGATCCGCTTGAGGTCGCCGATCTCGCTATCGACGGCGATGACTTGCGTTCGCTCGGTGTTCCGCCTGGTCCGCAGTACGGCCGGATCCTCTCGTCACTGTTGGACACGGTGTTGGACGACCCGGCATACAACACGCGCGCGCTGCTCTCCGCGCGAGTCGTGGCACTCACGGCGCCCCAGCGCTGAGCGCGCCAATCTCGCAACATGCCTGATTTCAGCCGCGAGTCCAGCGAAGTCGCCATGCGTTTTCACCGCGATGCGGAGTGGTACGTCGCCTCGCGGACGCAAGACCTGTACGTGTTCCGCATCCACGCGAACAGTGAGCGCGTTGTTGAGCTCTTTCTCCGGCTTACCACCCACCTCGATGATCTCGTCGAACTGGTGATCACCCATGAACGCGACGCCGTGTCGTGGCGTGCGACCACACGGTTTCTTCCAACGGTGAGGGAAGCGCTCGGGCGCCTGCGATGGCCGCTCGCGTCCTTTGGCGGGACGGAGCTGTCGTTGATCACGGAGGACGATCAGGTCACGCTCACGCCGTTGCTGGAGCTGGTGATCTACTCACACCAGACGCAGTGGCGCGAACGGCTGGAGGCTGAAGGAGTTTTCCAACGGGAGCAGCTGCCGACGCCGCTGTTTGATCCGCGGACGGTGCCGTGGTCACCCGCACCAGAGTTAACGCAGGCACTCGCGTCGGTGGTCGAGCGTCTGAAGATGGAGCAGGTGCCATGAGCCGTAGCGGAACACCGTCTGGCGATCGTGGCGCCGGACCGTCGATCTTCGCGTCACGTGTGGCCGAGCCGCTGGCGTCTCGGCTTCGGCCACGAACACTCGAAGAATACGTCGGACAGCGTCATCTCCTTGGCGTCGGGATGCCGCTGCGTGAGACGTTGTCGCGCGGCATCGTCGATTCGATGGTGTTCTGGGGACCGCCGGGGGTCGGCAAGACCACGCTGGCGCGTTTGCTGGCGCAGTGCGCCGATGCCGCGTTTGTGTCGTTCAGTGCGGTCAGCGACGGTGTGGCGCGCGTGCGTGAGGTAGTCGCGGAGGCGGAAGGGCGTCGGAATAGTGGTCGTGGCACCATGCTGTTCGTTGATGAGATTCATCGTTTCAATCGCGCGCAACAAGATGCCTTTCTTCCGCACGTGGAATCCGGCGTGCTCGTGTTGATCGGCGCGACGACGGAGAACCCTTCGTTTGCGCTCACGGGCGCGCTCCTCAGTCGTGTCCGGGTGTTGGTGCTGGAGGCCATCGCGGAGACGGACTTGGTTGCGCTCATCGACCGCGCGCTCATCGACCGTGAACGTGGCTTGGGGCTCCGCGGCCTCTCGATGGGCAACGAAGCGCGCGAAGTGCTGGCGCAGCTTGCTGACGGGGACGCTCGGCGGACGCTCGGTATCCTCGAAGCTGCTGCCGCGTTGGTGAATGACGGCGATGCCATCACCCGTGAGACGGTGGAGGCGGCGGTCCAGCATCGTGTCCCGCACTATGACAAGAGCGGAGAATCGCACTACAACCTGATTTCCGCACTGCATAAGTCACTGCGTGGCAGTGATCCGCAAGCGGCGTTGTATTGGCTCGCTCGGATGATCGAGGGCGGAGAAGATCCTCGGTACATTGCGCGTCGGATGATCCGCATGGCCAGCGAAGATATTGGACTGGCAGACCCACAGGCCCTTCGGGTGGCGATGACCGCTGCCGAGGCGTACGAACGATTGGGCTCACCGGAAGGTGATCTCGCGCTGGCCGAGGCGGCGGTCTACTTGGCGACCGCCCCAAAGTCTGTGCGCGTGTACGCGGCGTGGGGCGCCGCCCTAGAGGCGGCACGGACGAGCCCTGCCGCGCCGGTCCCCCTGCATTTGCGCAACGCACCTACCTCACTGATGAAGGAACTCGGTTATGGGGCAGGGTATCAGTATGCGCACAGTTCGCCGGACGCGTTTATTCCGCAGTCGTACCTTCCTGAGGCGCTTGCCGGCGCCGCCTTTTACGAGCCGGGTCCGTTTGGCTTTGAGCGCGACATCGCCAAGCGTCTCGCTTGGTGGGCCGAACGACGTACTCGCGCTGTCGAACCCCCACTTGCCGATGGAGATCTCCCGTGACGCAATTCCCGCAGAATGAACGCGCGTACGCCGAACCGGCCATGCGCCGCCGTCGCGGCGTCGCGACGGCGGCCCTCGCGTTGTTCGCGGTGGCCTCATCAAGTTGCGCAACACTTGGACGCGGTGCCTTTAAAGAACCGGTCGTCAGCCTGAAGGAGTTTGTGGTGACCGGACTCGGTCTCACCGGTGGAAGCGTCGACGTGGTCCTCTCGGTGTATAACCCGAACGGCTACAAGATGGAGGCCATCTCCATGACCTACCGTGTCGATGTGGACAGCATTCAGTTGGGTGAGGGCGCCTTGGACGGACGATTTGTGGTTCCCAAGGGCGATTCGTCGACGGTGCGTTTGCCGGTGCGATTTACCTATGCCGGCCTCGGTCGTGCCGGACGATCGCTACTGACCTCGGGGACGGTGAATTACCGGGTGCGGGGTGACTTGGGCCTTGCAACGCCCGTCGGCAACTTCACGCGGCCCTACGATCGGACAGGACGCTATTCGTCGGTGGCCGGGAACGGCCGCTAAATATGTCTCGTTTCACCAGTAGTTTTCCTTTCGTCGGAGCTGACCTATCAGTCGCGAAATAATTTCCCTCGCTGCGCCCGTTGAGCGCGCCGTGCTCGTGAGCGCCCCGTCAAAGCGCGGTTCGGCCCGATATCACGTCGATGAGCATCTCGAAGAGCTGGCGCGGCTCGCGGACACCGCTGGCGCCGAAGTCGTTGGCACCCTGATTCAACAACTCGATCGACCGAATCCGGCCACGTACCTCGGCAAAGGGAAAGTTGAGGAGCTCAAAGAGCTCATCGCGACCCTTGGTGCCACGCTGGTGATTTTCGACGACGAATTGACGCCCGCGCAGGGCAAGAATGTTGAAACGATTGTGGGTACGCGCGTCATGGACCGCGCTGAACTCATTCTCGACATCTTTGCGACGCGCGCGCGCTCAAGCGAAGCACGAATGCAGGTCGAGGTCGCGCAGTTGCAGTACCTGCTGCCGCGGCTCACGCGCATGTGGACACACTTGGAGAAAATGCGCGGTGGCATCGGTATGCGCGGCCCTGGTGAAACGCAACTTGAGACGGATCGGCGCTTGATTCAGCACCGCGTTCGCGTGCTCAAGGAGCGATTGAGCGACGTGGAGCGCGCGCGCGAAGTGCAGCGGCAGAGCCGTCACGCGCACTTTCGCGTGGCTCTGGTTGGCTACACCAACGCCGGCAAATCATCGGTCCTGCGCGCGATGGCGCACGACGCACAGGTCTTTGTGGAAGACCGCCTGTTCGCGACGCTCGATCCACTCACGCGTGAGGTCGATGTCGGTGACGGGTATTCGCTCTTGCTCACCGACACGGTCGGGTTTATTCGCAAGCTTCCTCATCATCTGGTCGCGTCGTTTCGCGCCACGCTGTCGGAGGCACGTGAATCAGATCTCCTGCTGCACGTGATCGACGCCAGCCACCCGGTGTGGGAAGAGCAACGCGACGTCGTCGACGGCGTGCTGGCCGACCTTGGGCTCGCTGATCGCCCGATGCGCTACGTGCTGAACAAGATGGACGCGGTGCCGGAGACGGAGCGGGAGGCAGTTCGCGCTCGCGTGGGCAATCTGACGCCGAGCGCGCTGTTCGTCTCTGCCATAGCCCCCGGGGGGTTGGACTCGCTTCACGACATGCTGCGGACGGCGATTCGTCAGCAACGACCCGTGCTCGAAATCCGCATCCCGGCGGCGAATGGACGGCTCTTGGCCGAGGTGCATCGGGAGGGCGAGGTCCTCGACCAGCGTGCCGATGAGGACACGATGGTCGTACACGCACGGCTTGATGAGCGCACGATTGGGCGACTGCGGCATGCCGGCGCGCGCATCACCGTGACCACGGCCGCCGCCTGATCCAGAAAACGACGAAGGCCGAAGATCGACGGATCATCGGCCCTCGCATTCTGAAGATGGGCGCGCAGGGACTCGAACCCCGGACCTCTGCTGTGTGAAAGCAGCGCTCTAACCAGCTGAGCTACGCGCCCGCATCCGCCGTCGGTGCAGCACGGCGAACCGGAACAGTAATGGTGCAATGGAGACGGCGGAAGTCCCTACCGCTCGGCGATCTACAAGTGGTCCGGGTGGGACTCGAACCCACGACCGAGCGATTATGAGTCGCCTGCTCTAACCGACTGAGCTACCGGACCAGTCGCGCGGCACCCGCCGCACACACGGTAATCTGGCGACCGCATCAGCCGTTGGCGAGGTGGTGATCAAACGCGTCCAGCACCTCGGCCGCGGATACCGTGGCGGCGCCCAATTTGCCGACTTCAACGCCTGCGGCGTAGTTGGCAATGATCGCTGCTTCCAGTGCCGTGGCGCCGGCCGCCAGCATCGTTGCGAGATAAGCGGTCACAGTATCCCCGGCGCCCACGACGTCGTAGACTTCGCGCGCCGTGGTGGGCACGCGATGTACGACACCGTCGGCCGACACCAGGGCCATCCCACGCTCGCCAAGAGTCAAGAGCAGATGCGAGACGCCAAGCCGATCAAAGGTGGTCGGTAGCGCCTCGGGGTGGTCCAGATCAACCGCTGCGCCTAGCGCACTTTCCAGCTCACGCCGATTGGGTTTGAAGACGGTGGCCCCGCGATAGGCAAAAAAGTTCCGGAACTTCGGGTCCACCACGATCGGAAGTCCGCGGGCCCTGGCAAGGAAAATCGCGCCCTCGATCACCGCAGGAACAAGCACGCCTTTGTTGTAGTCTTCGAACACCAACGCCGTGGCATCAGGCATCGCGCGCGCAATCGCGTCGAGGACCCGCGCGACATCGTCGGGCGAAAGGTCCGCGTCGTCTTCCTCGTCAAAGCGCACCAACTGCTGTGCACGCGCCATCACACGCGTCTTCGTCGTGGTGGGGCGATCGACCGTGACCAGTGAGCGCGCGGTCATTCCGTCACCGGCGAGGCGTGCTCGGAGCGTCGTGCCCGCGAGATCATCGCCGACAACCGCCACCAGGTCCCCAGTCGCGCCTAAGGCGGCGACGTTCTGCGCGACGTTGGCCGCGCCACCCAACGCCGACCGTCGGTCACGCACGCGGACAACGGGAACGGGCGCCTCCGGTGAGATGCGATCCACGTCGCCGCGCAAGTACACATCCAGCATCGCGTCGCCGACAATGACGACGTGTTGTCGCGGCGCGGCGTCCAGCAGCGCTGACAGGCGGTGGCGTGAAAGCACGGGCACGGCAGACGGTATGGGCATGTTGGAAAATCTAGGCGTGTGAGATAGCGCTGGACACCGGCGGTTGCGCGTGGATCGGGTTACTTTGGCCCTGTGTCTGACGCTCCCTCTCGGCCCCCCGCACGTCCTCACACCGCGGCGTCGGACGATCTGCCGGCGAACGCCAAGTCAACTCGCGTGGGCGTGCGTTCGCCGTACGTGATGCTGGCGCTGGCGCTGCTCGGCTTCTCCGTTGCCGCACCCCTTGTCCGTCTCTCAGACGCGCCCGCGCTGGTCATTGCGGCCTGGCGTATGGGATTCACCGTGGTGGTCGTTGCGGGCGTGCTCGCGGTGGGCGGCGGATGGCGCGCGTGGCGCACGCTTTCGCGTGGCGATGGCCTGCTCAGTGTGTGTGCCGGGGTGCTGCTGGCGTTGCACTTCTGGAGTTGGAATGCGTCGCTGCACTACACCACCATCGCCGCGTCTGTCACGCTCGTGAACATGCAGCCGATCATGATTGCCGCGTTCTCCGCACGTTGGCTTGGTGAGCGGGCCACTCGTCGGCAGTGGATGGGCATTGGGGTGGGGATCGTCGGCGTACTGATTGTCGGCATAGCGGACATGCCCGGTGGGACCCCGTCGCTTTTTGCATGGGTTCCCTTCGCCACGGCAGGCTCAGCCACGGGACCATCGTTGGCTCGCGACGATGCGATCGCGATTGCGGTGTCGCGAAACCGCGCGCTCTTCGGCGACGTGCTGGCATTGGTCGGCGCTGCCACGGCGTCGGCGTATTACCTGATCGGGCGGCGCGTCCGCCGTACGCTGCCGCTGTGGCCGTACGTGGGGCTGGTGTACGGCACCGCCTGTGCGACGTGCATCGTGCTCGCGCTGGCGACGTCCGCTCCACTCAAACAGCCGGCAGGTGAACTCGCGATCTTCGCGGGGCTTGCCGCAGGACCGATGCTGCTTGGTCACACGGGGCTGAATTGGGCGCTGGGCTATCTACCAGCGTATGTCGTCAACCTGACGCTGCTCGGCGAACCCCTCGGGGCATCCGTGCTTGGTGCTGTCCTACCGGGCATTGCAGAAGTTCCGAACCCGCTGACCGTCGTTGGCGGCGCGGTGGCGCTCGCGGGGGTCATTCTGGCGGCGCGGGGAGGCTAGCGGCGGGAGGATCCCGGCACGCCCCGGTCGAAACCTGGCTCGCGGTGGTTATGTTTACGAGTGCCCCGTGACGACGCTACCGCCCTGCCGTGGGCATTGCCCGCAGTGACGTTTGGCCCGCCGGATGAGACCACGACGCTTGACGTGCTCATTTCTCGCAGCGGGCTCGTCGAGTCGCGTCACCGCGTTCATGCCGCCATCGTCAGGGCCGATGGTCACTTATTGGTCGGAGCGCGAGACCCCCACACGGTGACGTGGTGGCGCTCCTGTGCGAAGCCGTTTCAAGTCATGCCGTTTGTCTCCAACGGCGGGATGTCGTCGCTTGGATGGGGCATCGACGAGTTAGCACTCGCCTGCGCGTCGCACGGCGGTGAGCCGGAGCACGTGACGCTGGCCACCGCCATGCTGGATCGGCTCGGCCTCGACGAACAGGCCCTCGCCTGCGGCGCGCATACACCGCTGGCAGAGCGTGGACAGCAGGTCCTGCGGGCCAGCGGTCAGGCGGCGCGTCGCATACACAACAACTGTTCAGGCAAACACGCCGCCATGTTGGCCCGCGCGCACGTCGAGTCGTGGAGCACCGACGGGTATCACCTGCGATCGCACCCGGTGCAGCAGATCGCGCTGCAATCGGTCGCCGCGTGGACAGGGCTGCCCGCATCGGCGCTGGCCGTTGGTGTCGACGGCTGCGCCGTGCCGGTTTTTGGTTTGCCTTTGTCGCACATGGCGCTGTCTTACGCGCGGCTCGCGCATTACGCGGCGCGCGGCGACGACGCGCCAAGCCGAGTGGTGGAGGCGATGACGCGCCGTGCGTTCCTCGTTGGCGGCACGGGGCGTTTCGACACGCTGGTGATGGACGCGAGCGCGGGGCGCGTCGTTTGCAAGATCGGGGCGGAGGGTGTGCACACGCTCGGCCTTTTGACCTCCGGAGTGGGAATCGCGCTGAAAGTCGAAGACGGCTCAATGCGTGCCCAGTATGCGGCGGTCTTGGAAGTCCTTGCCCGGGTTGGCGAGCTGTCCAGCCCAATTCCCGACGAACTGTTGGCGTTGGCACGTCCGGCCATTGTGAACACGCGTCGCGCGGTGGTCGGGTCAACCCTGATCGGCGCCGCAGCCTTGGGGCAACCCGTTGCGGGCGAGACGCCGGTGGGTGAGACACCGGCATCGCCGGGCGACGCGTGAGCGGGCGTCGCGTTCGAACGCCCAGGCGCACAACAAAATCATACCGATGCACGACGCGCGATTGACTATGCTTCGGATATTGGATGACGAGACCGCGCAGCTCGTTCGCACCGCCGCCATCTTGACGATGGGCTCCGAGCCCGCGGTTCGACAGGCGCTCTCAGATGCCGTAGGAACGGTTCGCACGACCTGGATCGAAGAGTTGTTGTTGCAGACGTACTTGTTCGCAGGGTTCCCGCGTGCGCTGAATGCCACGCGCGAGTGGCGACGCATCTCTGGTCATGCGGCACCGTTGGCGGACGACGAGGAGAACATCGAGTCGAGCGAATTCGTGAGGCGTGGCGAAGGGACCTGTGCCACGGTGTACGGGCCGTTCTACGAGCAACTGCGTGTGAACATCCGGCGGTTGCATCCAGCCCTGGATTCGTGGATGATCAGCGACGGATACGGCAAGGTGCTGGGCCGTCCACAGTTGGATCTGGCGCGGCGCGAACTCTGCGTCGTTGCGGCGTGCGCGGTCGCTCGACAAGATCGGCAGTTGCATTCGCATTTGCACGGCGCGCTGCACGCCGGGGTCCTCCCCGTCGTTCTCAGCGCGACGCTCACGTTGCTGCACGACCTGTTGAGCGAAGATGACGCACGCCGGTACGCGGGGATCTGGGCGCGTGTGCAGGGCAAGTAGTTGGATGCAAGGCTGGTAGGCGTTCGGTTTTTTCGCTTCTTCTCGCGGCACGTGCCGCATTCTCGTTGTCGGGCCTCACATGTTTGTAGATCGCGTTATCGTCAATGTCGAAGCAGGGACCGGCGGTTCGGGCAACGCCTCGTTCCGCCGCGAAAAATATGTGGCCTTCGGCGGCCCCGATGGTGGAGACGGGGGACGAGGCGGTGACGTGTACGTGCGCGCCGATCGCAACTTGACCACGTTGCTCGATTACACGTATCGCGACACGTGGAAGGCGGAACGCGGTCAGCATGGCGAAGGGTCAAACCGCACCGGGCGCTCGGGCGAGGACATCATCCTGCCCGTGCCGCGTGGCACCATCGTTCGCGACGCCGACACGCAGGAGCTACTGGGCGAAGTGATGGACGAGCATGATTCGATCCTCGTCGCCAAGGGCGGACGCGGTGGGAAGGGCAACGCCTTCTTCGTCACGCCGACGCATCAGGCGCCGCGCGAGTGGCAGCCTGGCGAAGAGGGGACGCTGCGCAAGCTCGAACTTGAACTCAAGCTCATTGCCGACGTGGGCCTCGTCGGGCAGCCCAACGCGGGCAAGAGCACGCTGCTGTCCGTGATCTCCGCCGCGCGACCCAAGATCGCCGCCTACCCGTTTACCACGTTGTCGCCGAACCTGGGTGTGGTGCCCCTGAGCGATCATCGCTCATTCGTGGTCGCGGACATTCCCGGCATCATCGAGGGCGCACACGAGGGCAAGGGACTGGGGCTGCAGTTTTTACGGCATATCGAACGGACGCGGATGCTCGCCTTCCTCATCCCGATTGAATCGGATGATTGGCAGGCCGAGCTGGATCAACTGCGGCGCGAGATCTCGTCCTACTCCCTGGAGCTGGCGGCAAAACCCTACTGCGTCGTGTTCTCGAAACTCGATCTCCTGGGCGAACACTACGTGCCCGACATCAACGCGCCGGATGCCTTCGGCATCTTCTCCATCAGTGCGCCGGGCCGGATGGGACTCGATGCGCTGCTCGATGCGTGGTGGAAGCGCCTGCTCGAAATGCGGGTCGCGGCGAGGGAGCAGGAACAGGGTGCACAGCAACTCCCGTAGCACCGATACCGTTCGCGACCTGCTGGCGGTCCGTGAGATTCCGCAACTTGGGGACGTGGGTCTCGCGCGCGCCCGGGCGGCCCACGGATCCGCGTCGGCCGTCCTCGCGCTGCAGTCGGCCGATGTGCGTGGCGGCGCCTACGTCGCGGCCGATCGCATCGTTGCAGAAACGGCACGTTTGCATGCGCACCTCGTAATTCGGCTGTCGGCCGACTACCCACCGCGACTTGCCGAACTTTCGGACGCACCGGAGGTCCTGTTCGCGAAAGGGGCATTGGCAATCGCCGAGGCCCCTGCGGTGGCTATCGTGGGCGCACGTCGGGCAACCAGCTACGGCCTCCGTGTCGCGCGTGCGCTCGCCACGAGCTGTGCGCGCGCCGGTGTCGCGGTGGTGAGCGGCATGGCGCACGGCATCGATGGGGCGGCGCATGAGGCCGCCCTCGCCGCCGGTGGACGCACGGTCGGCGTGTTGGGCACGGGGTTGAACGTGGTGTATCCGCGACAACACCGCGAGCTCCAGTCCCGTGTTGGCCGGGAGGGGCTGCTCCTCTCGGAGCTTGCACCCAACTGCCCGGGGCACGGAGGGTCGTTTCCCCGCCGCAACCGCATCATCGCGGCGCTTGCGGACGTCACCGTGGTGGTGGAGGCGGGCGAAGGCTCTGGTGCCCTGATCACGGCGAACTACGCGCAGGAACTCCATCGACGGGTGGCCGTGGTGCCGAACGCGATCGACATTCCGAATTCGAAGGGCTCGAACCTGTTGCTGAAAGAGGGGGCCGAGCCGTTGCTTTCGCCGGAGGATTTGCTGGCCATGCTCGAGCTCCGAGGCCAACCGACCGCGTCGCCGATCCTTGACGGAGATGCCGCCACCTGCTGGGACGCGCTCATGCGCGGTGCGGACGATGTTGCCGCAGTGGCTCGGCTTTCGTCAATCCCGACGCGAGCGGCGGCGGCGGCCGTGACGGCACTCGAACTCGAGGGACTGGTACAGGTGGAAGCGACCGGACGCATTCGTCTGATGATCGCGCCCGCCCCTCTCACTGCGGTGGCGTCTTTGCGATGAGCAGCAGCAGTCCGCAGCACCGGCTCGTGCAGCACGCGGCGAGAAGCTATGCACACGCATACGTGCACGTGCCGTTCTGTGCGCGGCGATGCAGCTACTGCGACTTCTCCATTGCGGTGCGGCGGGAAGTGCCGGTGCACTCGTTTGTCCAATCCATCGTGCAGGAGTGTACGGTCCGACAGGTGCCATCGTCCGCGCTCACGTCCCTGTACCTCGGCGGCGGAACTCCCTCGCGCTTGGGTGGCGACGGCGTTGCGGCATTGCTCGGCGCATTGCGCGGGGTGTTTTCGCTCGAGCCGCGCGCGGAGCTCACGATCGAGGCCAACCCTGAAGACATCACCGCCGACGCCGCGCGCTCGTGGAAGCACGCCGGCGTGACACGGTTGTCGATCGGCGTGCAGAGTTTTGACAACGCGGTGTTGCAATGGATGCACCGCGTGCACGATAGCACGAGCGCGTCGCGCGCTATCGCCATCGCGCGCGATGCAGGACTGACCGCCTTCTCCATCGATTTGATATTCGCACTGCCTGCGGTGCTGGACCGTGACTGGGCGAGAGACTTGGACGCGGCATTGGCCCTGCAGCCCGATCACATTTCGCTGTACGGTCTCACGGTCGAACCCAATACCCCACTCGGACGGTGGCGCGCACGTGGCGAAATGGAGCCCACAAGCGACGAGCGATACGCGGAGGAGTTCTTGCTGGCGCATGACCGGCTGACGGCGGCGGGTTACGAACACTACGAGGTGTCCAATTTCTGTAGGCCTGGGCAGCGCGCCGTGCACAACAGCGCGTATTGGAGTGGTGTGCCCTATCTCGGACTTGGCCCGAGCGCGCATGGATACGACGGCGATGAACGGCGATGGAACATCAGCGCGTTTGCTGCATGGCAACACGCTGTGGCACTGGGGCGTGATCCGCGCGAGGGGGGCGAACAGTTAACCACAGCGAATCGCGAGGCGGAGCGGGTGTATTTGGGGTTGCGCACCTCCGACGGCTTGGTCTTGACAGCGTGGGAGTGCGAACTGGTCGCTCCATGGGTCAGCGCGGGCTGGCTTCGGTGGGTTGAAGGGACCGAGCATCGACGTGTTCGCTGCACGCCGAACGGCTGGTTATTGCTGGATCGTTTGGCCAGCGACTTGACAGCAGTCCCAAGTCATTCATAGCGTTCGACTTATGGCGCATTCAGCGGAACTCTCGGATCGGGAACGGCAGGTGCTCGAAGCGGTGATCCACAGTTATGTGGCCACCGCCGAGCCGGCGGGGTCACGCACCCTCTCTCGTCGCTTTGGCCTTGGGATTTCGCCGGCGACCATCCGTAATACGATGAGCGATCTTGAAGAGAAGGGTTTTCTCTTTCATCCGCATACATCGGCCGGACGAATTCCCACGGATAAAGCGTACCGTGTCTACGTCGACTCGCTGATGCGCGTCGACCCCATCAGCCGCGATCAACGTCGCAAGCTTGCCGAGGATATCGCGACCGGGGGCTCGGCGATTGAGGCGATCCTGCGTCGTGCCGCGCAGTCGCTGGGGATCTTGACGCAAGAACTCGGCGTTGCCCTTGGCCCGCGGTTGGAACGCGCCACGCTGCGTCGATTGGAACTCGTCCGCGTGGCCTCCGATCGTCTGCTGATGGTTCTCAGTCTCAGCGGCGGCGCGGTCCGGACGATTTTCGTGGAGGTTCCGGGAACGATCGCGGACGCGGCGTTGGTCGAGGTCACGATCGTCTTGAACGAACGTCTCGCGGGGTTGTCGCTGGAACAGATGCGCACGTCGCTGGCGTCTCGCCTGCGCGATGTGCGGGCGAGCCCTGAGACGGCCGAGCTGCTCAATATCTTTGTGCAGGAGGGCGATCAGGTGTTTGCCCTCGCGGCGGAGCCATTGGAGGCCGTCGTCATCGGTCAGCCGTCACTGTTGGCGGATCAGCCGGAGTTTGCAAGCGGTGAACGCTTGCGCCAGCTGTTCGATCTCACCGAGAAGCGTCAGCAGCTTGCTACGCTACTCGAGGCGCGTCCTGGGGTAAATGGCCTGAGCATTACCATCGGGAACGAGCATGGCGATCCGCGCCTTGATGCGTTTACTGTTGTTACCGCCGAATACACCGCTGGGACGTTGAGCGGCGTGATCGGTGTCATCGGTCCAACGAGGATGCCTTACGATAAGGTCATCGCGCTTGTTGGACACACATCGCAGCTCGTGTCCGAGCTGCTCTGCTGACCTGACTTTCCATGGCTGATTTTTATGCGGTACTTGGCGTACCGCGCGACGCGTCCGACGACGATATCAAACAGGCGTATCGGCGGTTGGCGATGCAGTGGCATCCCGACCGCAACGGTGGTGCCAAAGAGGCGGAGGAAAAATTCAAGGAGATTACCGAGGCCTACGATGTCCTTCGCGATGCGCAGAAGCGCGCCGCGTTTGATCGGTATGGCGAGGCTGGACTGCGCGGTGGCGGGCAGGCGCAGTACGAGCACGTCGATCTCTCAGAAGCGCTCAACATTTTCATGCGTGACTTCGGCGGGTTCGGCGACCTGTTCGCGGGGCAGGGAGGGCGTCGACAGTCTGGTCCGCGGAGCGGCACCGATGTCAAGCTGCCGTTGCCACTGACGCTCCCCGAAGTGGCGACGGGCGTCGAAAAGACCGTCGTGCTCAAAGTGCTCGAGGCGTGCGAAAAGTGTGAAGGATCAGGAGCGGAGCCTGGCACCAAGCCGCAAACCTGCGCCACGTGCGCTGGTGCCGGGGAGGTGCGTCGCGCGCAACGCTCATTTTTTGGGCAATTCGTCTCGGTTGCGCCGTGCCCGACGTGTGCGGGCGAGGGCATTACCGTGTCCACGCCATGCAAGAAGTGCCGCGGCGAGGGACGCGTGCGCGCCGAACGGACTCTCAAGATCACGGTGCCCGGTGGCGTCGCCACCGGGCAGTACATGACGCTGCGCAATTCAGGGAACATCGGACCGAGGGGCGGACCACGCGGCGATGTGCTGGTCATCTTCGAAGTCGCGGACGATGAACGGTTCGATCGCGACGGCGAGGACCTCTTCTGCGAGGCGCTGGTGACCTATCCGCAGCTGGTCTTTGGCGCCGATATCACCATACCCGGACTGCTCGGGGATCTGTCCCTCCGCGTACCGGTTGGTACACAAAGCGGAACCGTTTTTCACTTGCGTGGCAGGGGGCTTCCGCGCGTGAATGCATCTGGTGTCGGCGATATGCACGTGAAGGTGCAACTCTGGACCCCGCAGTCGTTGCAGGATGGCGAAGAAGAGTTGATCAAGCGACTCGGCGCGTTGAAGGGATCGGCGCCGCCGCAGCGCGAAAAGAGTATTTGGTCGAAAATGAAGGAAGCCCTTGGCGCCTGAACCGATGTCCCCGTGGATCAGTGTGCGCGTCACGTCGTCGACTGTGGATGACGTCGCGCGTCGCGCGCGCCTCGCGGCCCTCTTCGCCGTTGGTGCGCAAGGCGTGCATGAGGATGGTGCGGCGCTGGTGACGCACTTTCCTCCCGGAGTGGATCTGCACGCGGTGCACCACGCCCTGACCGAAGCAGACGCGCACACCGTGGTGGAAACGGCGCCCGTGCCCAACGTCGACTGGAGTGAGGCGTGGAAAGTGCGCATTGTCGCGCACGAGTTGGGGCGGCTGACGGTCGCACCACCATGGCTCGCCGAGGGGCGCGATCTCGCAACAACGATCATCATTGAGCCGGGAATGGCGTTTGGCACCGGTGATCATCCCACCACCCGTGGGGTGGTGCGTTTGCTGCCCTCCGTGCTTCGCGAAGGCGACGTGGTCGCCGACCTCGGTGCCGGGAGTGCGGTGCTGGCCATCGCCGCCGCCAAGCTCGGGGCCTCGCGCGTCTATGCGGTCGAACTGGATGGTGAAGCGATTCCCGATGCCGAGGCCAATGTGGCGCGCAACGGGGTGGCCGATCGTGTCCATGTGTTTGAGGCGGACGCTGGCGCGTTGCTCCCACTGCTGGCGCCGGTGCGTGTCGTCTTGGCGAACATCATCTCGTCCGTGCTCATCGAAATGCTCCCGGCGATCGCCGGCGCCTTGACCTCCGATGGGGTGGCGATCCTCAGCGGCATCTTGCTTGAGGAGCGCAGCACCATGATTGAGATTCTGAGGGCGACCGGATGGCGTGAAGTAGCCGAGGACGAGGAGGGCATCTGGTGGTCGGTATCCGTCGTGAGGGCCTAGGCGCTGGACTCCCGGCGTTTCTGACCGGGGAATCGTTGATGGAGAAATCCACCCACGCGCTCGACGAGCAGGCGGCGCGTCACATGCGCGTGCTGCGTCTCGAAATCGGCGCGCGGGTTTCCCTCCGCGATGGGGTGGGCGGGGTGGCCTCGGGACAGCTCGTCCGGCTGACCAAGTCGCAAGCGCAGATCGACGTGCATGACGTGATCCGCGTCGAGCCATTGCCGCCGGTACATCTGCTCGTGCCCGTGGCGGACAAAGATCGGATGCTCTGGCTGGCTGAGAAGGCATGCGAGCTCGCCTGTACGAGTTGGCGACCGGTGATATGGAGACGGTCTCGCAGTGTCTCGCCGCGGGGTGAGGGTACGAACTTTCAACAAAAGATCGCCTCGCGGATGGCACAGGCGTTGGCGCAATCCGAAGGGGCATGGCTCCCTCAGCTTTTTCCGGACGCGACGGTGGAGCGGGCCATGTTGGCGGCACCGACGGGAACCCGCGTGGTGCTCGACCCCGAAGGGCCTCCGTTAACCGCGCTGCTTGGCGGTGGGCTCGTGTCTGCGCGTACCGCAGATGGGGAAGCGCCTCGCGTCGTACTCGCCATCGGTCCAGAGGGCGGCATTGAGGACGATGAGATGGCGCTTTTGTTGCGGGCGGGATTTGTGCCTGCCTCCATTGGCGCAACCGTGCTCCGATTTGAGACAGCGGCAATCGCCGCGCTGGCGATCGCGCGAACCATCGCGGCGGCTGTCGCCACCCTGCCAATTCCTGACTGAGGCGGACGCATGAGTGACACCTGTCTGTTTTGCCGCATTATCCGAGGCGAGCTGCCAGTCTCGATCGTTGCCGAGAATTCGCATGCCGTGGCCTTTCGCGACATTCATCCGCAGGCGCCGGTGCACATCCTGGTCGTCCCCAAACGGCACGTGGCCTCGCTGGCCGACGCGGCCGATCCCCTCGAACTGGGCTGGGTGGCGCTCCTTGCGGCCGCGGTCGCGCAGAGTGAGGGGATCGCGACCGGCGGGTATCGGACTGTCGTGAACACGGGTGCTGACGGTGGGCAGACCGTGGACCACCTGCACATGCACGTGCTGGGCGGTCGGCAACTCACGTGGCCGCCTGGGTGATAGCTGGATGGGTTGCCTTGACCCCCTGCATCGGTCTAGGTAAGATACAGGGCTATAGGACATCGCAGGTGGCTGGTGGCTGTACTCACGGCACTTGATGCGTCGGGCTGACGACCAAGTGCTATCACATTTTCTGCCGCAGTTCGCTCCGCATAGCGGGGACGCACTGACGGCGCCAGGGAGAGGTCGAGTTTGTCGGAAGTCATCATTCACGAAGACGAGAACTTTGAGCGGGCCCTCAAGCGCTTCAAGAAGAAGTGCGAGAAGGCTGGTATCCTGTCCGACCTGCGCAAGCATCGTCATTACGAGAAGCCGTCCGAGAAGCGGAAGCGCAAGATGAACGCGGCGGTTCGCAAGAATCGGCGTACGCGCTCAGCCTGATCACTGCCGTGGCTGCTGACGGTCTCACGCTGCTCGCGCGGCTGCAGGCTGATCAGGCTGCCGCGCGGAAAACGCAGGAAAAATCCACAGTATTGCTCCTGGGTATGGTGATCTCGGAGCTGAAAAATCGTGAGATTGAGCTGCGCCGCGACGCCACCGACGACGACACCGCTGAGGTGATTCGCAAGGCGATCAAGAAGCGCCGAGAGGCGGTGGACATGTACCAGAAGGCCAGCCGCCAAGATTTGGCGGATCAGGAAAATCGCGAAGCCGAAGCGCTCGAAGCGTATTTGCCGGCAAACGTCGACGGCGAAGTCATCCGAGCCTTTGTACGGTCGACCATTGCTGCGGGTGCGACGACCATCGGTGCAGTGATGGGGCGAGTGATGCCAGAATTCAAAGGACGCGCCGACGGCAACGTGATCAATACGATCGTCCGAGAGGAGCTCGCGCGCGCGTAACGCGCGCGTACGGTGTAGCGCAGAGCGGCCTTGGCAATTGAGCGGCGCTGGACAATCGATCAACTTCAAGGCCCGGAGCCAATTGCTGGCGCTCGGGCTTTCGCTTTCCCTGTCTCCTCGCGGTATGAACGCGCACGCGCTCGGCATCCTTGAATTTCCGCGACTCGTGGCATTCGTCGCCTCGCGCGCCCATTCCGCCCCGGGCGCGGCGGCGGTACGCTCGTTGGTCCCGCGCATGGATCGGAACTGGATAGCGGCCGAGCAACGCCGCGTGACCGCGATGCGGTCGCTCGTCGAGTCGGACGCCGGGTGGAGCAGCGAGGCGATCCCCGAGCTCGCGGAATCGCTCAAGCGGCTCCGCATCGAGGGCTTCTCGTGGACCGCGCTTGAGTTGTTGCACGCGACGACGCTGCTGCGTTCCTCACGCAAAACGCGCGACGCCTTGCGCGATCCGCGCCGTCCAGCCGTTACGACCGCGCTGCTCTCGGAGTTCGCGCGCGCGTTGATTGACCGACGCACGCTGGAAGACGCCATCAGCAACGCCATCAACGATGACGCGACGGTGCGTGACGAGGCATCTCCCGCACTGCGCCGAGTGCGACGCGAGCTGCGACAAACGGAAGGCGAACTGGTACGCCTGCTCGAACGGGAGATGGCGCGTCTCGAAGTGCATCATCAGGTCAGCGACATGTCGGTGACCATGCGCAATGGTCGCTGGGTGATGCCGATGCGTCGCGAGGCGCGCGGCTACGTTGGTGGCATTGTGCATGATAGCTCGGGCACCGGCGCGACGATTTTTGTTGAGCCGCCGGCGGCGGTCGAGTTCGGGAATCGCGTGCGCGAGTTGGAAATGGAAGAGCAACGGGAAGTTGACCGGGTGCTGCGTGAGCTGACGGATCTGCTCCGTCCCGACCACGACGCCCTGCTTGATGCGTACCACGCGTTGGTGGCCCTCGACTCCCTCTACGCGCGTGCGCGATATGCGATCGACGCGAGATGCGCGGTGGTGGATTTTTGTGCACCGGGCGATGGATTGGCGGTTGTGGATGGCCGCCATCCATTGCTGCTCGCTCGCGGAGTTCCCGTCGTACCGTTTGACCTCACGCTCGACCCGATCGAGCGTACCCTCTTGGTTTCCGGTCCGAACACCGGCGGAAAAACCGTGTTGCTCAAGGCCATCGGCCTGTTGGCAACTATGGCGCAGGCGGGCATTCCCGCGCCGGTCGGTGCAACGTCACGATTGCCGGTGTTCGACGACGTGTTCGCGGATGTCGGTGACGAGCAGAGCATTGAGGCGAGTCTCTCCACCTTCAGTGCGCACGTCAAGAACCTCGGTGAGATCCTGCTGCACGCCACCGACGCATCGCTCGTCCTCGTCGACGAGCTGGGCTCGGGGACCGACCCTTCCGAAGGCGCGGCCCTCGGCGGGGCCATTCTCGAGACGCTGACAGGCCGCGGGACGCTCACGATTGCGACGACGCACCTCGGGCAACTGAAGCTGCTCGCAACCGAGGTTGCCGGGGTCGTCAACGCCTCGCTGCAGTTTGATGCCGTGCAGCTTGCTCCGACGTATCGATTGTTGAAAGGCATTCCGGGACGAAGCTACGGTATCAGCATTGCCAGACGTCTCTTGCTGCCGGAAGACGTCTTACAAAATGCCGAGCGCCGCCTGCCGACGGGCGAACGCGACCTTGCTGTCCTGCTGGCTGATCTGGAGCGCCGAGAGGCGCTGCTCAGTGACCAAGAGCGACTCGCCGTGATCGGGCAGGACAAACTGCGGGCGCGCCTGGCGACCGTCGCAGATCGCGAACTAAAAGTGCGTGAGCGCGAACGCGAGGTGGAGCGCGAGGCCCGGCGGGACGCACGCCGCTACCTGCTGGATGCGCGTGCCGAGGTCGAGCGCGCCATTGCCGACGTGCGCGCCAACGCCGCGGAACAATCCGAACTGGCTGAAAGCGCGGCGCGCGCTGCACGGCGCGCGATCGAGGAGGCTGCCCAAGCGCAAGGCGCCGCGAGCGACCTCATCGACGCAAAGGCGCGGCGTGATCGTGAACGACGCGCGCATGCCTCACCAGACAGCGCGGGAGACCCGCCAACTGACCTCGGTCTGCCGAATCGCGGCGTGCCGAATCGCGGTCTGCCGAATCGCGGTCTGCCGAATCGCGGCGTGCCCGATCGCCGAGAGTCCGCGCACAGCGTCGCGCGAGGAGCGCAGCCACTGCACGTGGGTGATACGGTCATCGTCACCACCCTCGGCGACAAGACAGGGCGGGTCGTGAGCGTGAAAGAGGGCGACGCGCGGGTGCTGGTCGGATCGCTCTCGCTGAGCGTGCCACTCAACACATTGCGTCGCACGACGCCGCCGCCGCCGCCGCAGGTCAAGGTCTCGCTCAATGGCGCGTTCCCCGAGGGCGATCCCCTGCGTGAGATTGACTTGCGAGGACTACGCGTCGAGGAACTGGACGACAGGATTCTGCAAGCCATTGACAGCGCCGTGCGCGCGGACCTGCGCGAGCTGCGCATCATACACGGGAAGGGAACAGGCGCGCTGCGCGCGCGCGTCGGCGAGATGCTCAAGAAAGACACGCGCGTCACAGGATTTCGACTCGGGGCATGGAACGAAGGCGGCGCGGGAGTCACCGTGGCCGAGCTCTCCTGACAGGTATGCCGGCGACGCTCGTGCGACCCGCGACTCGGCGCTATGATCAACGCATGCCATCGCCGCACGCCGCCTTCCGATGATCGCCGACGACGTCATTGAACGGGTGCGCCTGGCCGCCGACATCGTGCAAATCGTGGGCGAGTATGTCCCACTGCGTCGTTTGGGTGGGAGTTATCGCGGCCCGTGTCCGTTCCATCAGGGTACCAAACCAAATTTTTCCGTCACGCCGGACAAGGGCACGTATCACTGCTTCGTGTGTCACGAAAGCGGCGATGTGTTCACCTTTGTGCGAAAGCGCCTCGGACTGGACTGGGTCGGCGCGGTCAAACTCGTTGGAGAGCGCGTGGGGATCGAGGTGATCGATCAGCCGACACGAGCCCATGCCCCGGATCCGAATGAACGCAATTGGGAGGTACTGGCCACTGCCGCCGAATGGTTTCGCGAACAGCTAGAGCACGCGAGCATCGGGCTCGCCGCGCGCACATACTTGGAGGGACGTGCCATTGACGCACAGGCGCGCGTCCGATTTGGTGTGGGATTCGCGCCGCGCGATGGACAATTGCTGCGGCGCTATCTGCATTCGCTGGGCTTTGACGATGCGCGACAACAGGACGCCGGCCTGTTGTTTCTCCGCGATGGAGAGACCGACGCTCGGCCGCGGTTTCGCGAGCGAATCATGTTTCCGATCGTCGACGAACTTGGCCACCACGTGGCGTTTGGCGGACGCGCGATGGGTGAGCATGCCCCGAAGTATCTCAATAGCGGCGAGTCGGCAGTGTTTCAAAAGCGACGGACGCTGTATGGGTTGCACGCCGGGAAGCAGGCGATTCGTCGCTCGGGTCGTGCCATCGTCGTCGAGGGGTATCTGGATGCAATTCGCGTCGCCTTGGCGGGAATTGAAGAAGTCGTAGCGCCACTGGGGACCGCCCTCACCGATGAGCAGGCGGCGCTCATCGTGCGCTACGCTGGCGAAGTGTTCTTGCTGTATGACAGTGACGAGGCCGGACAAAAGGCCACGTTTCGTTCGGGGCTTGAGCTGCTGCGACACAAGGCGGCGGTGCGCGTGGTGTCGCTACCAGACGGCGAGGATCCTGACACGTTTGTGCGCGCCCACGGCCGTGCGGCGCTCGAAGCACAGCTGTCACAGGCGATCGATCTGTTCGATCGGCAAATCCAGATTCTGGAACGCCGTGGATGGTTTGCGAACCTGCGCCATCAGCGGCGTGCGATCGACAGTTTGCTGCCGACGATCCGCGCGGCCCGCGACCCGCTCACCCGCGAGATGTATTTGACCCGGCTCGCTGACGTATCGGGGGTCGAGAAGGCGACCATTGCCGGTGAGGCCGACGAACCACCGGCAACAACGCGCGGCGGAGTGGTACGCCGCTCATCTGACACGGAGCCCCCGCCGCCGACCCAAGACCACGCGCCGCCCGATCACGACCAGGCGCCGTCAGCCCCCGCGCCCTTCGTGAAGCGACCGTGGGTTCCCGGGCGTCGCGGAAAGCCGGCACCTCCCGAGTGGCACGTGACATCAGCGCCACCACGCGCGCGTAGGGATGATCCCGTGGAGCGATCGCTTGTGCGGGCAATGCTCGCCGATCGCGACGTCGTTGAACGGATTGCGGAACGGCACGCACCAACGGACTTTCGCGATACGAACTATCGAGAGATCTTTGCCGCGCTCTTGGCCGCTGGTCACGACGACGATGTCGAGCAAGTCGCTGCTGCCCTATCGCCCGAGGCGTTTCAGGTGTTGCGTGAACTCATGGAAACGGGCGATGCGCATCCGCCGGAGTCCGTCGACCTCTCCCTCTTGCTGAATCAGTTTCGCAAACGGCCGCTCGAGGCGCGCATTCGTGACATTCTGGATCTCATGCCCACGCGCAACGCGACCGAACAGATCGACCTCTTGAACGAGATCAAGCGACTCAAAAATGAGATTGCCGCCGAGTAGGAATCCGCGCAGGTGGGGAAAGAAGAGTCATGAACATCACACAGTCTGGAGAGCGACGTGAACGCTGATTTAGCCGCATTGCTGGTCGTACAGCAGGATGATGACGCCATTCGTGCGATCGAAGCGCGTGGGGCCGATCTGGCGCCACGACTGGCGGCGATGGACGCGGCACGGCGGCGCGCGACGGACGACGTGGCGCGCACGACGGGCACGCTCGAGAAAGAGGTCGTCCGTCAGCGGGCACTGGAGGCGCGCACTGCCGAGCATCGCGAACGGCACAGCAAGAACGTGGCGGTGCTTGATCAAGCCCACAAAGTGAAGGAGGCCACCGCCGCCATGTCGCAAGTGGAAGCAGCTGCCCGGGTCCTTGCCGACGATGAGACCGAACTCCTTGCGCTGACCCGTCGGATCGCCGAGCTCCGCAGTGCCACGACCGCGGCGCGTGCATACCTCGAGACCTTGGAAGCGTCGCAGGCCGAGGCTCGACAGGTGGTGGAGACGGATCGCCTCGTGATCGAGCGCGAACTCACGACAGCCCGCAGCCGTCGGGCCGAGTCGGCGAAAACCGTCGGCCCGTCGCTTTTGTCCAAGTACGATCGGGTGCAACTGCGGCGGAAGTCGACCGCCCTGTTCGCGTTGAACGGGTTCTCCTGCGGCAGTTGCGACACCGCGATCTCGTTGCAGCGGCGACCGGCGATGACCAGCGGCCAGCAGGCCATTGAGGTCTGCGAAGGGTGCGGGGTCCTGCTGTATCTGCAGCGCCCCGCGGAATAGATTCCCTTCGTGACGACTCCCTCGCGAACGCCCGAATCGCCAGTACGCCGGCCCATCGCATCGCCGTCGGTGACGAGCGATGCTGTGGGTGCGCGCATGGATCCGGGCGGCGCGGGTGCACCGCGCCACCGACCGCCCGCACGATGGGTGACCGTCTCGCCGGCGGCACCGGAGCCAGTGAAGGCGCTCATGAACACGCTGCTTCTCCCGGAGTGCGTGTGCGCCTTGCTGGTGGGCCGAGGCCTCGGTGATCCTGAAGCGGCGAAGCGCTATCTGCGTCCGCGTTTGGAGCAGTTGCAGCTCCCCTCGACAATGTTCGACCTGCCGCGTGCCGTCGAGCGCATTGCCAACGCCGTGCGCAACGGCGAGACCATCTTTGTGCACGGCGACTACGATGTTGATGGCATGAGTTCCACCGCCTTGCTCACGCGAGTGCTGCGCGGGTGCGGAGCGACTCGGGTCGTGCCCTTCGTGCCAAATCGACTGACGGACGGCTATGACCTGGGTCCAGCCGGCGTGGCGGCCGCCATCAGCGCCCAGGCAACATTGGTTATCACCTGCGACTGTGGCACGAGCGCACACGCCGCCGTGGACGCGCTCAACGCCGCGGCGATCGACGTCATCATCACCGATCATCACCTGCCTGGCGGACCGCTCCCCAAGGCCTACGCGGTGTGTAATCCTCGACGGGTGGAGTCGGCGGCGTCCGATCAGGATCTCGCGGCCGTTGGCGTGGTCTTCAAGATGGCGTTGGCCCTGTGCGACGCTTTTGGCATCTCGCCGGCGCTAGCCCATCGACAGCTCGACCTCGTGGCGCTGGCCACGATCGCCGATGTGGCGCCACTGCGCGGCGAGAATCGGATTATGGTCCGCTACGGGCTCAAGCTCCTCGACGAAACCACCCACCCCGGCCTGCGAGCGCTCTTGCGGTCGTCGGGCCTGGAGGGAAAGCCGCTGACGGCCGGCCGAGTGGGGTTTGTCCTGGCCCCGCGCTTGAATGCCGCCGGTCGTATTGCTGACGCGAAGTTGGGATTGCGGCTGCTGCTCTGCGAACGCGAGGATGAGGCCAACATCATTGCGCGTGAGCTCGAGGAGTTGAATCGCGCGCGCCAGGAGCTGGATCGCGCCGTGCTCGATGATGCGCAGCGACAAGTGGACCGCCCCGAAATGCGTGATCGCTATGCGTTTGTGCTCGCGCAAGAGGGATGGCACGCTGGCGTCATTGGGATTGTGGCCTCGCGAATCGTCGAGCAGACCGCGCGCCCTGCGGTGCTGATTGCCATCGAGGGGGACGTGGGGAAGGGCTCCGGTCGGTCAATCTCTCCGTTTGACTTGCATGCCGCCTTGGGAGCCTGTGCGGCACACTTTCGTCGCTACGGCGGGCATCGCGCGGCCGCCGGGCTGACGATGGACGCCTCGCGCATTCCGGCCTTCACCGACCAGTTCGACGCCGTCGCCCGTGAGCGTTTGAGTGAGGCCGATCTTGTGCCGGAATTGCGCATTGACCTCGAGCTTCCGATGTCGCAGATCGGCGAGGATCTCGACAAGTTGATTCGCCACTTTGAACCGTTTGGCATCGGGAACCCGGCTCCGGTCTTTCGGACAAGCGGGGCGCGTCTCGCCGCCACGCCTCGGCGCATCGGGACCGATGGGCTGCGCCTGTCGATCGAGCACGGCACCGGTGCGATTGAAGCGGTCGGCTGGGGCCTCGCGCCCCGGGCGGCGTCGCTCGATGTGGCGCGTCCACTTGATCTGGCGTTCCGCATTGAACGCGATGAGTATCGCGGGGTCTCGAAGCTCCAACTCAAGATCGCGGATTTTCGAGGCTGATGAGTATGCGAATCGTGGCGGGGCGGTGGCGAGGGCGGCGCATTGTGGCGCCGACCGGTGAGTTGGTACGGCCGACCGGCGACCGCGTGCGCGAGTCGTGGATGAGTATCGTACATGCCGTCCTGCCCGAAGCGCGCGTGCTCGATCTTTGCGCCGGGAGCGGCGCGCTGGGCCTCGAGGCGCTGTCGCGTGGCGCGGCGACGTGCGACTTTGTGGAAACGGCCACGCCATCGCTCGCGATCATCCGAGCGAATCTTGAACAGCTTGGCGGACATGACGGTGCCGCAATACACATAGCGGACGCCGTCGCCTTTGTGCAGGGACTGCACTCGCTGGCATATGATGTGGCATTCGCTGATCCACCGTATGCCACTACGATCGCCGCAGAGCTGGTCGACGCCTGGCTCGCCGTGCCCTTCGCGGCCGTGCTCAGCATCGAGCATGCGTCGTCGCTGGCCCTGCCTGCCCCCGGCGAGACGCGTCGGTATGGCGCAACGTCACTCACCTTCTATCGCGCGACCGACCTGTGACTGCTCCGCTCGCTCCCGCCGTCGAACGCATCGCGCTGTACGCCGGCTCGTTCGATCCTATCACGCACGGGCACGAAGACCTCATCCAACGGACGTTCGCTTTCGCCGACCGGCTCATCGTTGCGGTGGCGACGAACGGCAGTAAACACCCTCTGTTTACCGTCGAGGAACGTATTCAATTCATTCGTGACGTGACGGGCAACGACCCGCGAGTCGACGTGCGTGCCATCAGTGGGTTGCTGGTGGATTTCGCCCGTGATGTCGGGGCCCGGGTCAACGTGCGTGGGCTCCGCGCGGTGAGTGATTTTGAGTACGAGTTCCAGATGGCCCTGATGAATCGGCACTTGTATCCTGCCATGGAAACGATCT
Organism: Gemmatimonadaceae bacterium; assembly: GCA_031421995.1. Classification (GTDB taxonomy): domain Bacteria; phylum Gemmatimonadota; class Gemmatimonadetes; order Gemmatimonadales; family Gemmatimonadaceae; genus Gemmatimonas. The sequence goes on along the minus strand of JANOPS010000487.1, from coordinate 75,742 downwards.
TTATGGCGCCGTCGTTTGACACGACGTATGTCAGCTCAAGCATTGTCCGCGAAGTGGCGCGCTTTGGCGGTGACGTGTCGAAGCTGGTGCATCCGCGCGTGGCGCAGGCGCTCACGGAACGATTTGCGCGCGGCGCATGATGACGGCGACCCACCCGCCGCGCTCCCTGACAATGCGCGAGACGTTCCTCGACGCGCTCCATGCGCGCGCGGGACGGACGCAACGGACGCTCCTGTTTCCCGAGGCGCACGACTCGCGCACGCTCGACGCGGTGGCGCAGTTGTCCCGTCGCGGGTCCGTGCGTCCGGTACTTGTACACGCCGGGGCCCTACACACGTTGCCAGACGGCGTTGCCAGTCTGGACATCCGACGGGATGATCGCCGATCGCTCGTCGTTGAGCACTTGCTCACACGTCGAGAAGCAAAAGGGATGGTGAGGAAGGAGGCAGAGCGCCTCGCGAATGATCCGCTCTACGCGGCCGATGCATTCGTCGCGCTGGGCTTTGCCGACGGCTGCGTCGCGGGCGCCTGCCACACGACCGCGGAGGTCCTGCGCGCCGCGCTCTGGACCGTCGGCGCGGCGCCCGGCGTGCGAACGGTGTCCTCGGCATTCTATATGCTCGTGCCGCCTTTTCGCGGCGCAGACGACGAAGTGCTGACGTTTACAGACTGTGCGGTTGTGCCCGATCCTTCTGCCCGGCAGTTGGCCGATATTGCGCGAGCGGCCGCGGTCGACCGCGCACGCATTGTGGGTGATGAGCCGCGCGTCGCCTTGCTCTCGTACAGCACCATGGGCAGTGCTGATGGTCCGTCGGTGAGTCGTATTCGCGAGGCACTCGAGATCCTTCGTAGCGAAGTGCCCACGTTGATCGTCTCAGGAGAGCTGCAAGCCGATGCGGCCCTGTTACCCGAACTCGCGCGTCGCAAAGCACCGCATGAGCGTGCGGCGGGGCGTGCCAACGTGCTGGTCTTTCCGTCATTGGACGCCGGCAACATCAGCTACAAGTTGGTCCAGCGCCTCGCGGACGCGACAGCCATTGGTCCGATACTGCAAGGCCTTGCCATGCCCTGCAGTGATCTGTCGCGAGGCGCCAGTGCCGAGGATATTGTCCATGTCGCGGCAGTGACGGCGTTGCAGGCGACCACGCCCACCACCACGACCGGCCTCTCACGCCCATCCCTGTTGCCATGAGCTTTCATCTCACTCGCACCGATCAACTGCTGATCGTCGACGTCGAAGGGCAGTTGATCGTGAACAATCGGCAAGAGTTCAAACAGGCCATCATCGACCAGATTGATCTTGGTGTGCGCACGGTGGTCGTCGATTTCACGCAGTCGGCCTACATCGATAGCTCGGGACTGGGAGCGTTGGTGTCGCTGGGGAAACGGCTGCGCGATCTTGGCGGTGATCTGCGTTTGGCCGGATTGAACGACGACCTTCGAACGCTGTTTGAGCTCACGCGGTTGGATTCGCTCTTCCCGCTCTATGCGTCGCGGGCCGACGCGCTGGCGGGGAACTAAGCGTCATGCGCGCGCGCGCCAGCCGCCCCGCGGCATTGCCGACCGCTGACGCCACGGAACGACGGGAGTGGACCATTGCCTCGGACGTCAACGCGATTACCCCGTTGGTTGACGCGGTGCAATTGCTCTGCGAGCGCGCGGGATTCTCGGCGCGGCACTGTCGGTTCAACATACCCGTGGCGGTCACGGAGGCAGTGGCGAACGCAATCGTCTGCGGCAACACGTCGGATCCATCGCGCTCGGTCCGGGTCGTGCTCGTCGTCGACTCCCGACAGCTGGTTGTCGAGATCACCGACGAGGGCGACGGCTTTGACGCGGATGCCATCCGAGGGGCGCCTCACGCGCCCGACTGGCTTGAGCGCGAAGACGGGCGGGGGATATTTCTGATGCGCTCCCTGATGACGGACGTGGTGACGGAACTCGCGCGTGAGCAGCGCGGACACACAGTGCGGTTGATTTTGCATCGCACATGAGCGAGGTCGCCGCCCTCTTGGCCGCGTTCCACGGGGCCACCGCGAGGGAGGCAGCGCTGTGGGAGCGACGTGACGGGGATGTCGCCCCTCGGCTGCTCGGCGCGTCGTCGGCGTCCTTTGCCAACCGGACCCGCAGCGGTCCAGTCGCGTGGGACGTATCGGCGTGGTCACGTTCGTCCGGACTGGTGGCGCATCTTGCGAATACTGGAGAGAGCATCGGTTGGCTCATCGTAGAGCCCGGGCTGGCGCGGGAGACAGACCGACTGCTCAGTCAGTTGATTCCCTTCGTGCGGAGACTGGAACGCGAGCGGGACGGCGCGGCGCAGGAGTTGGCGGGCCGGTACGAGGAAATCAACCTGTTGTACGCGATCAGCGAACTCCTAGGCGGCACCGCCTCCGTGGAACATGTGGCCTCCACACTGCTGTACGAAATCTCCGAGACGGTAGGCGCCGCGCAGGCGGTCTTCCTGCGGACGGTACCCGGACAATCGCTTCTGACCGCCATCGCGTCGCTCGGGGTCGAGCAGGCCAGGTACGTGGACGTGGCGATCGACTCTCCCACACACATCGCTGCTCGCGCCTTTCGTGCTGCCGGCACGTGCACGGAAGTCGGGGCGGCGTCACGCCTGGGTGATCCAGTGCTCGGTGCGGATAGCCAACCCTTGCTCGCTGTGGCAGTGACCCGACCGAGTTCTGGGGTTGGCCTCACGGGTGTCTTCCCGGCCGTCACCACGCGGCGTCCGCTGGCCTTGTCGACAGAACGCACCGGGGCGGTACCGGTGGGTGTGCTCGTCTTGAGCCGAGAGGCAGGCCGCGCGGCCTTCTCGGCCGGAGACCGCAAGCTCGCAAGCGCGGTTGCCACGCAGATCGGGAGCGCCATGCACAACGCCGCGCTCGTACGGGCGGCCGTTGAGCGGCAGCAACTTGAACGGGAGATGCGGCTGGCGCACGACTTGCAACTCAAGCTGCTGCCGCATCCACGGGTCGTCGGCCCCGAAGCGCGGGCCGCCGCGCGCGTCGTCGCCGCGGAGAGCGTGGGAGGCGACTTCTATTTGCTCGCGAGACTTGATCGCGATCGAACGGGCGTGCTGATCGGCGACGTATCCGGACATGGTTACCAATCGGCGCTGGTCATGGCACTTGCCTTGAGCGCCGCCGCCATCCATGTCCAAGCGGCCTTTGATCCCTCGATTGCCCTCGAGGCCGTGCAACGATCGCTCGCCGACGAGTTGGACTCCACGGAGATGTCGATGACACTCTGCTATGCGGTTATCGACAGTCGTGCCGGCGAGTTGCGATTCGCGAATGCTGGCCACCCTCACGCGTTTCGGGTCGGCGACGACGGCGATTGCACACGACTCCATGCCGTCGCGCCGCCGATCGGCTTCAGCTCCGCGTCGATCGACGAGTGCGTGATGGCGTGGCGTCCCGGTGACCGACTGGTGTTGTTCACGGATGGTCTCACGGACGCACGCAACGCGGCCGATGCGCGTCTCGGCGAGCGGTCCCTCTTGGACCGTTTGCGCCGCATGTCGCACCAGGAAACACCAGACCAGATGATGGCCGCGCTCTTTTCAGTGGTCGATGCGCACGTTGGTGGGACGGCGCTCCGTGATGACCTGGCCGCTGTCATCGTCGATCGACTGCCGTGAGCACACATCGGCAGCGTCCCGTCATGCCATCGCTTCCCGTCGCGCGCAAGCGGTTTGGTCAGCATTTTCTGAAGGACGCGCGGGTACTCGATGCCATCGTCGACGCCCTTGGAGACCTGAGTCAACGCACGGTGGTCGAGATCGGTCCTGGGAGAGGCGTCCTGACGGATCGTCTGGTGGCCCGCGCCCGACGCGTCGTGGCCATCGAACTGGACCGCGATCTCGTGAAGCACCTTCGCGACCGCTACGCTGATCAGCCACACGTCGAGATTATCGAGGGCGACGTATTGAACACGTCGCTTTCTGGAGTTGCCGGGGGTCCCTACGTGTTGGCAGGTAATGTGCCGTATTACATCACCACACCGATCCTGTTTCACGCATTGGAGTTACCGCGTCCAGATGTCGCGATCTATCTAGTGCAGCGCGAGGTCGCTGAGCGAGTGGCTGCACCGCCTGGCGACAAAACCTACGGCGCGCTGAGCGTGAACGTGCAAGCGTTTGCGCGCGTGGAATTGCTGCGGCGGGTGCCGCCGGGAGCGTTTAATCCGCCGCCGACCGTCGACTCGGCGGTCATTCGCGTCACGCCGAGGGAGGACCCGGCAATCGACGGTACACTTGAGGCGCGCTATCGCACGTTTGTGCAGGCCGCCTTCGGGCTGCGGCGGAAGCAGTTGATTCGCGTGGTGCGGACTATCTGCGCCCTCGATGCCGAGAAGGCGAGCGAGGTTCTCGCGTCCTGCGGCCTGACGCCGACGCTGCGACCCGAGGTCCTCACGGCCGAGGAGTTTGCCACACTTGTTCGCGCACTGTACCGCGAAGGTGGCACGCTGACGGGTTAGGCGACGCCGCGATAGCCGTGATTGTTCGTCAGGGCGAATGACAACCCCTCAAGCTCCATTGCCATATTGACGGACTTCAGCGAAACATGCGCGGGCACGACGATCTGCGCCGGGGCGAAGTTGAGAATCGCTCGTACCCCGGCGGCGATCATGGTATCCACCACCGATTGCGCGTCATCGGACGGAATCGCAAGCACGGCGATCACCGAATCCTGCCCCGCGAGATCATCCGCCAACGAGTCCATGCTGCGGATGATAGCTTCGCCCCAGGGTTGGCCGATCTTGTCGGGGCTGACGTCGTACACCCCTTCAATGCGAAAACCGCGCTGGCGAAATCCGCGATAATTGGCCAACGCCGCACCAATCTTTCCAGCGCCAATAATGACCACCTTCCACTCGTGCTCGAGGCCAAGGATGTGTCGCAACTGGGACGTCAGGTCGTGGACAGGGTAGCCGAGGCCACGTTTGCCGAATGACCCAAAGAATGACAGGTCCTTCCGCACCTGCGCGGGTGTCGTGTGACAAAGCAGTGCCAGCTCATCACTGGACGCGGTTTTTTGGCCACGCGCGTCGAGATCTTCGAGATATCGGAGATACATCGACAGCCGGCGAACGGTTGAGTCGGCGATGCGCTTCACGGGCGGGCCAATGGCGAGGCTCGGACGGGAGAGGAGCTTGTGAAATTCTTCACAAAGCTACGAACGCTCGCGAGGTTTTACTAGTCGGCCGCCCCCGCTACCTTGCCGCGGTGCACAATCCCTTCCTCTCTCAACGCCCCCCGATCGGAACCGCCGTTGGGCGCCGACCCACGACCCTCTCGGCACGGGCCGCGGAGCTGCTGGCCAACGGACCTCTCGATGCGGTGTCACTCATGCGCGTGGTCTGCCAAGTGGACCGACTGCAGAGCGATGCCGCCGAGCGCATGGCGTTGGCGCTCCTCTCCAGCCACCCCGAGTTTGTCCAACGTCCCTCCGGGCACTGGGCGCTTCGCGACGCCCTACCGGGTCCCTCCATCGATCGTCTCCCCCCAGACTCCCCCGAGGAGCTCCCGTCGACTGGCCTTGCGGCCGTAAGCTTTGCGGTCGTAGACGTCGAAACCACTGGTACGCGGACGACGGACCGCATCACCGAAATCGCCATCGCCCTCGTGCAGCGTGGCGAGATCGTTGACGTGTTTTCGCAGCTGGTGAATCCCGAGCGCCCGATTCCGTCCCACATTTCCGCACTGACTCACATCACGTGGGATATGGTCAAAGACCAACCACCGTTTCGTGGGCTCTCCGAGGAGATCGCGCGTCGGCTTTCTGGACACATTTTCACAGCGCACAATGCGGCGTTCGACTGGCGCTTCGTGGGCAACGAGATGGCGCGCACGGGCGCGCAGCTGTCTGGCCCGCGGCTCTGCACAGTGCGAATGGCCAGGGCGCTCGTTCCGCAGCTCTCGCGTCGTTCGTTGGATCACGTCGCGCGATACTTCAATATCGACATCTCCGGTCGTCATCGCGCAGCGGGTGACGCCGAGGCCACTGCACGGGCGCTTGTGCGCATGTTGCGAATTGCCGACGACGAAGGCCTTTCCACGTGGCCGCTCCTTGAGGCGCGGTTGGCGAAGCCGTCGCGTGGCGCACCGCGCACCGCATCGCGCACCGCACCGCGCACCGCAGCCGACCGGCGTCGGCGCGCGTTTCCACTTCCCGTTACTGAGGATCACAGCGCATGAGCATGCCCGAACCCCTGTTGGAAACACGCGTCGTTGGGCGCATGCGCGTGCATGCTATACAGGCCGGCGGCCAGTCGCTGGACGGTGGCGCGATGTTTGGCGTCGTCCCCAAGACGCTGTGGGAGCGCCGGATCGCCGCCGACATACGCAATCGGATTCCGCTCGGCATGCGCTGTCTGCTGGTCGAGCACGACGATGGGGTGATCCTGGTGGACACCGGCGCTGGGAACAAAGAGTCCGCAAAGTTCAAAGAGATTTACGGAATGGAGAACGAGGGTGCGGACGGTCGCACGGCGCTGGAAGCGGGGTTGGCGCACGCCGGGTTTACTCCGGAGGACGTGACGCTGGTCATCAATACACACCTCCACTTCGATCACGCGGGCGGTAATACGTACCGGACTGACGCTGGCGAGATTGCCCTCGCGTTTCCGAACGCGCGGTATATGGTGCAGCGCGGCGAGTACGAGTATGCCACGCACACCAATGAGCGCACCGCCGCGAGCTACTTCCCCCACAACTGGGACGCCACGATCGCCGCCGGCCGTTTGGATCTCATCGAGGGGAATCGCGAGGTGCGCAGCGGCGTGTCGGTGCAACTCACCCCTGGCCACACGCCCTTCCACCAGAGCGTGGTGCTGCGCTCCGGCGGAGAGGTGTTGTGTTTTCTTGGTGATCTCGTGCCAACGGCGCATCATCTTCCGTTGCCGTGGATCATGGGGTACGACGTTGAGCCGCTGGTCACTTTAGAGTCGAAGCGCGCGCTGCTCGCCGAGGCCACCGTCGGAGAGTGGCAGGTGGTTTTTGAGCATGACGCGACGACGGGATTCGGGCGCGTGGTGCATGACGGGAAGGGGTACCGGCTGGCGGACTCGTGACAGGGGGTTGACGCGGTCCCTAACTCACGTAGATTAATGGGGTTAGTTGCGGTTGTTGGATCGTTGGTGTAGGTAATCGAGAAGCGATTGGGCAGCGACGCCCAATCCACCCTTCGGCCCTCGGTCAGGAATGTGCGCATTCCGCGAGGTGAGCTGCTGGAGTCCATCGAAACGAGAAGCACCATCCGCCTAGGGCGAGTGGTGACACATTCGTTGCGACGCGGGCTCCAACAGGGGTCCGCGTTTTCTGTTTCCATTCTCACGGGAGTTCGGCCTATTCAGGATTCGACCAAGCGTCCGCCTCGGGTGAACCGGCAGATCCGGATCAGCCCCGTTCGCGTGATCGCCGCCGACGGAAGTCAGCTCGGCATCATGGAAGTCGACGTGGCATTGGCCCAGGCAGTCGAGCAGGGGCTGGACCTCGTCGAAGTGGCGGCTGCAGCTCGGCCACCCGTTGTCCGTATCATGGACTTCGGAAAATTCAAGTTTGAACAGGCCAAACAGGCGCGGATAGCAAAGAAGAAACAGCACGTGATTCATCTCAAGGAGGTCAAGTACCGACCTGGGATCGATGATCACGACTTTGAGACCAAGACGCGCCACGCGCGGCGTTTTCTCGAAGAAGGCAATAAGGTGAAGGTCACGCTCATGTTCCGCGGGCGGCAGATCGCGCACCCCGAGCTCGGTCGACAGGTGGTGGATCGAGTGGCGGCGGAGTTGACCGATCTTGCGAAGGTCGAGAGTCCGTCGACCATGGAAGGAAAATCGATGACGATGATCCTCGCGCCGAAGTAAACCGCGCGTGATCACAGCAGGGCCGTCTCCTTCGGAGGCGGTTTACCGTATCCGTGAGCGTCCGATGCCGAAGATGAAAACACACAGTGGCGCCAAGAAGCGCTTCTCCATTACAGGAACGGGGAAGGTTCGGCGTTTGAAGGCGTACAAGAGCCACATCTTGACCAAGATGTCAGGGAAAAAGAAGCGCGATCTCCGTCGCCCCACGATCGTGGAGACCAACGGCGAAGTGCGGCGCATCAAACGCCTCCTTGTCGCATAATCGGAGACTACTATGCCACGCGTAAAATCAAACGTCGTCCGCCTCAAGCGGAAAAAACAGATTCTCAAGCACGCCAAAGGCGCTTTTGGTGGTCGCTCCAAACTCTGGAAGGCCGCGAAAGAAACCGTTGAGCGTGGCTGGCGCTATGCGTATCGGGATCGAAAGAACAAGAAGCGTGATTTCCGACGCCTGTGGATTGTCCGTATCAATGCCGCGGCGCGTATGCACGGCATGTCCTACAGCGCCTTTATCAGCGGCCTGCACGCCTCCGGGATCGAGATCGATCGTAAGGTGCTGGCCGATCTCGCGGTGCGTGAGCCCGACGCCTTTGCGGCGATCGCCGCGCAGGTGCAGAAGGCCCTCGATGCGGCGAAAGCCACTGCGGCATAAGTCTTCGTCGCGATTCGCGATCGATTTCTGATTACGTTATAGGGTCGGCATCCAGACGGGATGCCGGCCCTTCGTGCATCACCCGCTCACCTTCGTCATTCTCGTGCAACTTCCCGAGTATATCGAGCTGCTTGAACAGCTCAAAGCCGACGTCGTCAGTGCACTCGCGAACGCCGACGCCGGTGACCGCGTCGATGTGGTGAAAGGACGATTGAATGCGGTGAAAGATGAGCGATTGGCCGCGCTCCAGCGTGAGATCCCGCGCATGCCCACGCCCGCCGACAAGGCGGGCGCCGGAAAGTGCTTCAACGAACTGAAACGCGAAATCCAGTCGGCCGTTGATGCGTTCGCTGAGAAGCAGCGCGCTGGCGTGCCGCGCGCCGCGTTCGATCATACGATGCCGGCGAGACGCCGGTGGCACGGCTCGTTGCATCCGGTCACGCTCGTGATCGACGAGATCTGCGACATCTTCCGCGAGCTCGGGTTTACCATCGCGCTCGGACCAGAGGCAGAGACGGAGCACTACAACTTTGGTGCGCTGAACTTTCCGCCCGACCATCCGGCGATGGAGCTGCATGACACCCTCTATCTCGGCAGCGACACGCTGCTGCGTACGCACACGTCGCCGGTGCAGGTGCGCACGCTCCAGACGTATGCGCCGCCGGTGCGCGTGTTGGCGCCCGGACAGGTGTATCGTCGGGATTTCTTCGATGCCACGCATGCACCGGCATTCATGCAACTGGAGGGACTGGCCGTTGATGAGGGCATCTCTTTCGTGGATCTCAAGGCCACGCTGTCCGAGTTCGCGCGGCGGTTCTACGGCGCGTCGCGGCGCGTGCGCTTCGGGCCGTCGTACTTCCCCTTTGTTGAGCCGGGGGCACAGATGGATGTCGAAGTCGATCTCAATGATGGCAAGGGACTTCGGTGGGTCGAGATTCTCGGCTGTGGGATGGTGCATCCCAACGTTCTTGAAGCGGCAGGACTCGACAGCGAAAAATTCACTGGCTGGGCATTCGGGATGGGTCCGGCGCGCATTGCCATGTCCCGGTATGACATCCACGATATCCGGGTCCTCTACGATTCCGATGTCCGATTCCTGGAGCAGTTCGCGCGATGATCGTCTCTCATGAGTGGCTGAAACAATTCGTACCGCACGATCTCAGTGCGGAGGCCGTTGGGGAGGCGCTTAGTCGTCATTGCGTCACGCTCGACGGTATTGAGCGACTCGGCGCTGACCTCTCGGCTTTTGTCGTCGCCCAGGTCATCGAAGCGGCTCGTCATCCGAACTCGGATCACCTCTGGGTGACCAAGGTCGACGATGGCAGCGGTATCGTGTTAGACGTCGTCTGTGGCGCCCCAAACGTTGTCGCGGGCTGTAAATACCCGTTTGCGCGCACCGGCACGATCATGCCGGGTGGGCTCAAGATCGAGAAGCGCAAGATTCGCGGTGAGACGTCCAATGGCATGCTGTGCTCGCCGCGCGAACTTGGGCTCGGCCAGGAGCATGATGGCATCATGACGCTGGACACCAGCGCCGCTCCCGGTACGGCGATCCTGGAGGTGCTGACCGTCGCGGATGCGCGTCTCGACTTGGATGTCTTGCCGAACCGTCCCGATCTCCTGTCGCATCGGGGCGTCGCGCGCGAGCTCTCCGCGATTACCGGCGTACCGTACTCGCTGGTGCCGCGTGGTGATTTCGACGCGACGGTGGTGACCGGTGAACGCGCACACGCGGATGACGTGCTCACCCTTGGCGGCGTTACGGTGCAACTCGATGACCGCGCCAGCTGTCCGCAGTACGTCGCCATCGTGATTCAGAACGTGCAGGTCGGAGCAAGTCCGCCGTGGTTGGTTCGTCGCCTTGAGAGCATCGGACAGCGGAGCATCAACAATGTGGTTGATGCCACGAACTACGTGTTGCACGGGATGGGACAACCGGTGCATGCGTTTGATCTGGCGAAATTGGCGCACCGCACCATTGTCGTGCGCCCGACGCGCGACGGGGAATCGCTCGTCACGCTGGACGGCGTTGAGCGGGCGTTGCCAACCGGCACAACCGTGATCTGCGACGCCGACAAGCCGGTCGCCATCGCAGGCGTCATGGGCGGGCGGAATTCCGAAGTGGACAACACGACAACGGCCGTGCTGCTGGAGGTGGCTGCCTTCGAGCCTCGATTCGTTCGGCGCGTGCGACGCGCACTCGGTCTGTCCACCGATGCAAGCTATCGCTTCGAGCGTGGTGTCGACGCGGCGGCACTCGAACACGTGGCGCGCAGTGGGGCGGCGCTGATCGCGGAGCTTGCCGGTGGTACTGTCGGACCGTGTCTGACCGTTGGCGAGCACGTTGCCTCGCGAGCACCGATCACGCTGCGCGTCAGTCGACTCCATCGGCTCTTGGGCGCACTCGTGGGGACCGACGAGATCGGGCATCATCTGTCGTCACTCGGCTGCGACGTCATCGCAACAGACGACACGCTGACGGTCACGCCACCAACGTGGCGACACGACCTGCTTCGCGAGGTGGACTTGATCGAGGAAGTGGCGCGCCTGGTCGGCTTTGATGCATTGCCTGACGAGCTGCGTCCGTTCCGCCCGGGCCGTACGTCGGACCATCCGGCCTTCCTGGCTGGACGACGCGTGCGTGACGTGCTTGTGGGGCTCGGATTGTCTGAAGCGCGGCCGATGCCGTTCACCGCGTCGGGCGACGAGCACACACCGCGCGTGCGGAATCCGCTTGCCGATGATGAGCCCTATCTGCGCGCCTCGGTACTCGATACGCTGGCGCGTCGGGCCGAATACAACCTGTCGCGCATGCAGGGCAACATCCGGCTCTTCGAGGTCGGCAGCGTGTTCCTCGGCACGACCGACCGATTGCCGCGCGAGGAAGTACGCGTGGGTGCGCTCGTTATGGGCCTTCGCCGTCCACCACATTTCACCGAGCCGCAGCCGCCGGCATTCGACCTCTGGGATGCAAAGGCCATCGCCGAAGACATGGCGGCGGTCCTGTATCCCGGCCGCGAGATCGCCTTCCTCCCCGGCGACGGTGATTGCCTCTGGACGCTGACGGTTGCCGGCCGCGGACCCGTCGGTCGTGTCGAGAAGGTCCCCCTGACCAAGCCGGCGTGGGCGACCGATGCGTTCGGCGTTGAGCTATTCATCGACGTGATGTCCTCGACGGATGTCGCTGCGCCGGGACAGCATCGGCATGAGACTCACATCGCGCCGATGCGCACGGCGTCTGCCGACGTGCGCGCGCGGTCGCTTCCCGTCACGCCCGCGGCCGAGTTCGATCTGGCGCTGATTGTTCCAGACGCAATCTTGGCGGCGACGGTAGAGTCCGCACTGCGGGCGGCGGGCGGGGACCTGCTCGAGCGCGTCACACTCTTCGACGAGTTCCGCGGAGGGACTTTGGAGGCGGGGACACGGAGTCTGGCGTGGCGGTTGACGTTTCGTCATCCGGAGCGCACGCTCAAGGAGAAGGAAATTGACGGGCGCCGCGCGCGGCTGCTCGACACCCTCGACAAGGAACTGGGGATCCGTCCACGTGCGTCCTGAAGTCGTCGCCTTCCGAGAGCTCGATGCGCTCGTCAGAAACCTGACCGACCAACTCGCTGGATACCGCCGGCGCGCCTTGGCGGCCGAAACGCGGGTGAAGGAACTTGAACATGTGTCGAGCGTCGCGACCGCGCAGCAAGACGCCGCGATGACGGAGGTTGCTGCACTCCAGTCATCGACTCAGGAAACGATGGCGCAGGTGGCCCGTTCTGTCGCGCACGCGGCCGATCTTGAGCAGCGCCTTGCCGTAGCCGAGGCTTCTCGCGCGCAGGCCGACGGGGCTTCGGACGCGCTTCCCAACCCGTACGCCGAGGAAAATGCGCAATTGCGGGCGCGATTGGTGGAGGCGAAGGAGCGTACCTCGCAATTGACTGACCGCGTCCGATTTCTGCGCCAGCAAATGGCGCAGGGGGCCGAGCGATGATGCTGGACAATAAATCGGTAGTTCGCGTTCGCATTGTTGGGGACGAGTATACGCTCCGGACGGAAGCGTCCGCCAGCCATACCGAAGCCGTCGCCGCGCACGTCGATCACACGATTCGGGCGATCATTGCCAGTGGGGCAACCCTTGAGACGCACAAGGCGGCGATTCTGGCCGCGCTCCAGATCACCGACGAACTCTTTCGGGAGCGCGCCGCCGCACAGGCGATCGAGAGCGACCTCAGGCAGCTGGCCTCGGACATCCGGCCGCTGCTCCCGCCGACAAAGCGCGGGGAGGACAGTTCGGGAGGGTGATCTTGGGTCTGCGGCGAGCCGGGACCGGTCTCCGCCGGTGCAGGGCGCGTCCCATACCTCTCGTAGGTTGCGTGGTGCTGGGCCTTTCCGTACGTTCCCGTTGCATAGCGCATTGAGCGCTGAACCGCGGAACGGCGTGTTTGCCGGGTTCGTGGCTTTCAGCATGCCCTGTGATGCAACGAACACTCAATCCGCGCGCTGGCGCGGTGGAGCATAGATCTCATGGGAGATTTTCCCGTAGCGGCGCTTGTTGGCGCCCTGGGGCTGATCTCGGCTGTCGCGATGTTTTTCTTCGGACGACAGGACGGCCGAAATCGTGAGGTCGGCGATCAACGGCGCGCGAAAGCGACAGCCGAAGAGACGGCCGGTCGCATACTTGACGAGGCCCGGCGCGAAGCGGAGACCGCTCGTAAGAGTGCGATCGTAGAGGGGAAGGAGGAGATCCTCCAGCTGCGGGAATCGCTTGAGAAAGAGATGCGTGATCGACGCGTCGATGTCGAGCGCGACGAAAAGCGCGTGCTCGATCGTGAGACGCAAATGGATCGCGCGCGCGAGGCACTCGAGGGACGCGAGACCGACATCCACCAGCGGATCAACGAGCTCGCGAAGCGCGATGCGCGCCTGGGAGAACGCGAGAAGGACGTCGAACGCCACATCGATGAAGAGCGTCGACGGCTGGAGCAGATCGCAGGGTTGACTGCCGAGCAGGCGAAGACCGAGTTGATGCGTCGGATGGAAGATGCCGCGATGGCCGACGCCGGCAACCGGCTTCGAGAGATTCGCGAGACCTCACGGCGCAACGCGGACCGCGAGGCCAAGAAAATCGTGGCGCTCGCCGTGCAACGCGTGGCGGCAGAAACGACGGCTGAAACGACGGTGTCGTCCGTCTCACTGCCGAACGATGAGATGAAGGGCCGCATCATCGGCCGCGAAGGACGGAACATCCGCGCGTTCGAACTGGCTACGGGCGTCGATGTCATTATCGACGACACGCCGGATACGGTCGTGGTCTCGTGCTTCGATCCCGTCCGCCGAGAGACGGCGCGTCTGGCCCTGGAGAAGTTGGTGAGCGACGGGCGCATTCACCCCGGCCGGATCGAGGAAGTCGTTGCCAAGGCCCGGAAAGAAGTGGAAGTGGCGATCATCGAAACCGGCGAACAGGCGGCGTACGAAGTCGGGGTTTCGGGATTGCACCCTGAGCTGATCAAGCTTATCGGTCGCATGCGGTGGCGCACGAGCTACGGTCAGAACATCCTTTCGCATTCCAAGGAAGTGGCGTGGCTGGCCGGTATGATGGCCGCGGAGCTTGGACTCGACGTGGCGCTGGCCAAGCGGGGCGCCTTACTGCACGACGTGGGCAAGGTGCTTACGCATGAACACGAGGGCACGCACGTGCAGCTCGGTGTCGAGGTCGCCACCAAATACGGTGAGAATCCGCTGGTGGTGAATTGCATCGCCGCGCATCACGACGACGTGCCACACGAGAGCGAAGTCTCGGTGCTTGTGCAGGCGGGCGACTCCATCTCCGGCTCGCGTCCCGGTGCACGACGCGAGGCATTTGAGACCTACGTCAAGCGTCTGGAAGGCCTCGAAAAGATCGCCAGCAGTTATCGCGGCGTGGAGCGCGTGTTCGCCATTCAGGCCGGTCGCGAAGTGCGAGTCGTGGTGACACCGGAGCAGGTCGATGATGCGCGCATGACGGCGCTCTCCGAGGAGATCGCCCGGCGTATCGAGTCGGAGTTGCAGTATCCTGGACAGATCAAAGTGGTGGTCATTCGAGAGAGCCGTGCGGTGGACTTTGCGCGCTGAGCTGATCGACGGGAAGGCGATCGCCGCCGATATCCGCGAGGAGCTCGCCAGCACCGTCACGGTGCTGCGCGCACGGGGGGTCGTGCCTGGCCTCTCGGTCGTCCTCGTCGGCGATGACGCGGCGAGCGCGACGTACGTGGGCGCCAAGGAGAAGGCGTCGAAAGCCGCCGGTATGCATGGCACCACGATCCGGCTCGCCGCCAGTACGACTCAAGCGGAGCTCTTGGCGATCGTCGAGCGACTGAATGCGGACGCGGATGTCCACGGCATTCTTGTGCAGATGCCGCTGCCGGCGCACATCGATCCGGACACGGTGATTCGCCACATCCTTCCCGAGAAGGATGTCGACGGATTTCATCCGATGAATGTCGGCAAACTGCTGATCGGACATACAGACGGTTTCGTGTCCTGTACGCCGGCGGGCGTGATTGAACTGCTGGTGCGCTCCGGCGTCGATACGCGCGGTGCCGACGCCGTCATCGTCGGTCGAAGCAACATCGTGGGTAAACCCATGGCCGCGCTGCTGGTGCAGAGCCGTGCCGGTGGCGATGCCACGGTGACGGTGTGTCATAGCCGGAGCCGCGACTTGGCGTCGCACACACGCCGCGCGGACATTCTCGTAGTCGCCGTTGGGCGCGCGGAGATGATTACCGGCGAAATGATCAAGCCTGGCGCGGTCGTCATCGATGTCGGCATGAATCACGTGGCCGATACGACGCGTGCCAGCGGCAAGCGGCTGGTCGGCGATGTGCATTTCGAGAGTGCGGTCGCGGTTGCGTCACGGATCACACCGGTTCCGGGTGGGGTTGGTCCGATGACCATCGCGATGCTGCTCCGCAACACCGTTCGGGCCGCGGAGCGCGCGCATCCGCACGCACATCCGCGCGCGCGAGCCTGACGCGTGAGTCCTCCGCGACGCACGAGTGCTTACGGTCCGCCGGCGGCGGAGTTCAGTACGCCGGGCAGCGACGCGGAGAGCGCGATTGCCGTGCACACGCTGACGTCGGCCGCAAAAGACCTGGTGGAAGGAGCATTCCCGCCACTTTGGGTTCGCGGAGAGGTCACCGACTTCAAGGCGCATCGCAACGGCCATTGGTACTTCGCCCTGCGAGACGCGGAAGCGCAGATGCGATGCGTGGTGTGGAGCACGCAGCAACGACGCATCCCCGCCATGCCTGATGACGGCATGCAGGTGGTTGCGCTCGGCCAGATGACGGTGTGGCCGGTCCGTGGAGATTTGCAGTTTTCGGTTCGAGCCATCGAAGCCGAAGGCGATGGACTCTGGCGCAAAGCGCTTGAGCGCACACGCCTGCGACTGGAACAGGAGGGCCTACTCGATCTCGCACGAAAGCGGGCGTTGCCGGTGTTTCCGCGGCGCATTGCGGTGGTGACCAGCGCCGACGGCGCCGCCTTCCATGATGTCATCACGGTGGCTCGCGGTCGCAATCCCGCGGTCGAGATCATTCTGGTTGCCGCGAAAGTGCAGGGCGATGGCGCACCGGAATCACTGGTTGCCGCCATCCAGCGCGTGAGTCGTTGGGGCCACGCGGATCTGCTCATTGTCGGGCGCGGCGGTGGCGCTCGGGAAGACTTGTGGGCCTTCAATGACGAGCGCGTCGCGCGCGCCCTCGCGGCGTGCGCGATCCCCACCGTGTCCGCCGTCGGCCACGAGGTGGATATCACCATTTGCGATTTGGTAGCCGACGTGCGCGCAGCCACTCCATCGGCCGCCGCTGAGTTGGCGGTGCCATCACTGCGCGAATTGCGCGGACGTGTCAATGGCCTCGGGACGCGGCTGGCGTCGGCGGCACGTCGCCGAGAGGATCGCGCGATTTCGTCCCTTGGACAGGTGCAAAAGCGGATGTCCTTGGTCGCTGCTCGGCTGGTCGAGCGGCGGCGCGCCCGACTTGATGCGATGGGCGGTCAGTTGCATGCGCTGTCCCCGCTCGCCACCCTTGGGCGGGGCTACGCGGTGGCGCGCGCGCCCGAGGGCACTACCTTGAGTAGGATCGCACAGTTCGTGCCCGGGAACGCCTTCGAACTGTGGCTTCGCGACGGCATCGTGACAGCGACGGCCGGTGCGAGCCGTGCCTTGCCGGACGGAATTGCCGACTCCTCCTCGCTCAACACACCATGACGTTCGAAGTCTCCTTACACCGTCTGGAAGAGATCGTCCGAGACCTGGAGCGGAACGATCTGGCGCTGGACGAAGCCTTGGCGCTCTTCGAAGAGGGCATCGGGCACTTACGTTCAGCCGGCCAGGCGCTTCAGCAGGTGGACGCCCGCGTTCAACAGCTGGTCGAAACCGCAGATGGTTCGTTCTCCGTAACGGACTTCGAAGGATGAGCACGTGACCTCGGCTACGGGAGCAGTACCCCAGGTCAGCAGTTTTGCCGTTGACCGACACGCCGTGCATCAGGCCCTCGGCCAGTTTTGCGCCCGCTGGCTAGGCGCGCTGGCTCCATTCACGGCCGAGGCCATTCGCTACTCGCTCTTGGGGGAGGGAAAGCGTCTTCGGGCGATTCTCCTGCTCGAGGCCTACCGAGCGTGCGGCGGCACCGACGACGTCAGTGCCCTTGCCGCATCGGTTGAGGTGGTCCATGCATACTCGTTGGTGCATGACGATTTACCGTGCATGGATGACGATGACGTGCGACGCGGACGACCAACCGTGCATCGGGTGTATGGGGTGCCGGTGGCAACTGCAGCGGGATTGGCGATGGTTCCCTTGGCGGCGCGCAGTGCGTGGCATGCGTCGCGCGATCTGGGATTGCCCGATAACGAGGCAGCAGACATTGTGCGGGAACTGATGGAAGCGTCGGGTGGAGGAGGGATGATCGGGGGCCAACTGTTAGACCTCGAAGCCGAGGGCCTCCATGTGACCGTTGATGCGCTCGAGCACGTGCACCGGCTAAAGACCGGAGCACTGATTACCGCATCGGTGACGCTCGGTGCCCGCGCCGCCCGCGCCAGCCTTCAGCAGCGCCAGGCCTTGGCAAATTACGGCGCGGCGATCGGTTTGGCCTTTCAAATCGCCGATGACGTTCTTGACGTCACGGCCACCACGGATGAGCTGGGCAAGACGGCTGGCCGCGACGTGGACCTTCACAAAAGCACCTATCCAGCGTTGCTTGGAGTGGAGGGAGCTATTGCCAAGGCCGTCGCGTTAGTTGAGCATGGCTGTGCTGCGCTGGCGGAGGAGCATCTCCTCACGCCAACGCTTGAGCAGCTCGCACGGTTTATCGTAGAACGGCGCTCGTAGGCGCCGCACACCGCGACGCGTCACTGCTGCGTCATCCCACACGAGTTGCCTATGTCGATCCTTGATGGAATTCAGTCACCCGCCGATCTCAAAACACTGTCGCGCGACGACCTGCGCCGTTTGGCTCAGGATGTGCGCGAGCGGTTGATTGACGTCTGTTCCCGCACCGGTGGACACATCGGCGCCGGACTTGGCGTGGTCGAGCTCACGATCGCATTGCACACGGTCTTCGACACGCCCCGGGATCAGCTGGTGTGGGACGTCGGTCATCAAGGCTATCCGCACAAACTGCTGACAGGCCGAAACACCCGGATGGAATCCCTGCGGCAAGAGAGCGGTCTGTCTGGCTTCCTCAAGCGCACAGAGAGCGAATACGACACCTTTGGCGCGGGCCATGCGGCGACCGCGATCTCCGCCGCCCTCGGCATCGCTGCCGGACGAGATGTGCTTGGCGAGCAGTTCAAAGTCGCGGCGGTCATTGGCGACGGCTCGATGGGATCCGGATTGGCGTACGAAGGATTGAACAACGCCGGGCACTCGGATCGCGACATCATCGTCGTGCTGAACGACAACGAAATGTCGATTGCTCCGAACGTCGGTGCGATGCACAAATACCTCACCAGCATCCAGCGCAATCCGCTGTATAACCGGCTCCGCTCTCGTATTGGCGATCTGGTCGACAACGCGCCGGCACCGTTCACCGGCATGAGCACGCTCGTCCGAAAGTGGGAGGAGAGTGTGAAGTCGTTCCTCACGCCAGGCGTGTTGTTTGAAGAGCTGGGGTTTCGCTATTTCGGGCCGATCGATGGCCATGACATCGACGCGTTGCTCGAAACGTTCGCAGCGGTGCGCGGCATGAATACCCCGCGCTTGGTGCACGTCATCACGCAAAAGGGGCGCGGGTTTCCCGCCGGTGAGCATGGTGAAAAATGGCATGCGCTGCCGCCGGGGCATGACCCGGCAACCGGCAAGCAGCTGAAGGCCAGCACCGCGAATGCGGCGTGGACCGCCGTCTACGGCAAAGGGCTCGTGGAGTTGGGCGCCGAGCGAAAGGACGTCGTCGTCATCACCGCGGCCATGCCCAGCGGGACCGGTACAGGCGCATTTGCGAAGGCGTTTCCCGAACGGTTCTTCGACGTGGGCATCGCCGAGGGCCACGGCGTGACCTTTGCGGCAGGCATGGCCACGCGTGGGTTGCGGCCTGTGGTCACGATCTACTCGACGTTCCTGCAACGCGGCTACGATAACATTATCCATGACGCCGCGATTCAACACTTGCCGGTGATCTTCGCCATGGATCGTGCGGGACTGGTCGGCGAAGACGGCGAAACGCACATGGGATTGTACGACATCCCCTATATGTTGGCCGTGCCAGGCATGACGGTGACCGCGCCGCGAAACGGCACCGAAATGCTCGGGTTGCTGCGGGCTGCGGTGGAACACACGGACGGCCCCTTCAGTCTGCGCTACCCCCGCGACGCATCACCCGATACGCCGCCAGAGATGTCGATGATTCCTGCCACGCCGTACGGCACGTGGGACGTCGTCCGTCGCGGGCGGGAATTCGCCGTTCTTGCCGTCGGCACCATGGTCGAAACCGCGTTGAAGGCGGCCGAGATCCTCGCGTCTGAGGGTCTGGAGATCACGGTCGTGAATTGTCGCTATCTGAAGCCGTATGACGAGGTCACACTGAACGCCGTCCTTGCCGACCACTCGCACGTCCTGACCGTTGAAGAAGGCTCGGTCGTCAACGGATTTGGTGCGTACATGGCAGCTATTGTGCAACGGCTGGCTCCGAACGTGCGCGTCGGGACACATGGAGTCCCCGACCGGATCATCTACTCCGCGTCTCGAGCCAAGCAATTGGCCGAACTTGGACTTGACGCACCCGGCATCGCGAATCGCGTGCGGGCCCTGCACGAATCTGAAGCGATGGCCGGCTAATGCGTGTCGGTGTCATTGGGCACCGAGGGTACGTCGGGCTTCCCGACATCCTGCGCACGCTGCTCGAGCAGGCGTCCGCGTTGGGGTTCACGTTGGCGTTCGAAGAGGATCTCTGGGATCTCGCCGACGGTGGCGAGCGACTGCTTGATCCAGAGCACGTCGACGCCCTGTTCACCCTCGGCGGCGACGGCACGCTGCTCCGCGGAGCACGATTCCTCAACGGCCGATCGGTACCCATCCTCGGCATCAACCTCGGCCGCTTAGGATTTCTCACAAGCTGCGGCGCCGACGAGTTTGAAACGGGCGTGCAGCGGTTTGCCGCGGGCGAGTTCACGTCTGAGGGTCGGATGGCCCTGGAGTCGTGCGCACTCGATCGCGACGGGCAAGAACGGTGCCGCTGGCTCTCCCTCAACGACGTGGTCCTGCACAAAGGGGGCTTCGCGCGTGTTGTGAAGTTCTTCGTGCATGTCGACGGTGAGTTGATCGGGACCTATTCTGCCGACGGGCTTATTCTGTCCACGCCCACGGGGTCGACAGGCTATTCGCTTTCCGCTGGCGGTCCCATTGTGATGCCGACGTTCGAAAGCATTGTCCTGACGCCCGTGTCGCCACACACGCTGGCCATGCGCGCGCTCGTGCTGGCGCCGCAGGCAGAGATCATGGTGCGCGCGGAAGATGGTCCAGCGGAGCTTTTGGTAACCATCGACGGACAAGTCGGCACTACGTTCACCGGTGGAGAATCGCTCATTGTGCGCCGCGCACCGAATGCCGTGCATATCGTGCGATTCCCGGGAACGTCTTTCTTCAGTCGGATGCGCCGCAAGCTCGGCTGGGGTGGACTCAGTGAACGAGACGGCGAGACGAGCTGACCTTCACGCGGAGCCGTGTCGCGGATGCTGATCGAGTTACGCCTTCGGAACGTGGCCGTTATCGACGCGGTCACACTGCACTTGACGGCTGGCCTCAACGTCTTGACGGGCGAGACCGGCGCCGGTAAGTCGCTGATCGTCGGCGCACTCGGCATGCTGCTTGGCGATCGCGCTGCGGCCGATCGCGTGCGTGCAGGGAGCGAGAAGGCCATGGTCGAGGGCATCTTCGAGCTGGGTGCGTCACACACGATCCGCGAGGCCCTTGGGGCGCGTGGTATCGACGCCGACGACGAACTGTTGATGCTCAAGCGCGAGATCGGCGCGAACGGACGCTCACGTGCCTGGATCAACGGCGCGCCTGTCACCGCCGCCGTGCTCGCCGAGATTGGCGCCTTGCTGGTGAGCGTGCATGGGCAGCACGACTCCCGTCAATTGTTGGACGGCGATCATCAGCGCGATCTCCTCGACGAGTTCGTGGGCGCAACAAGTGCACGCCAACGGGTCGCACAGGCGCACGCGGAGCATGCCGCGCTGCTCGTACGGGAACGTGACATCGAAACACGCCACCGCGACGCAGAACGTCGGGCGGACTATCTGCGCTTCGTGGTACGAGAGATTGAGGCGGCCAAGCCGGTTGACAGTGAAGAGGTGTCGCTTGAGCAGGAAATCCGTCGCCTCAGCCACGCGGGCGAATTACGGGCACTCGCCTCGCAGGCGTCGGTTATCCTGACGGGTGACGACAGCGCCATACCGTCGCAATGGAGTCTCATGCGGCGCACCCTCGCCGCGCTGTCGCGCATCGACGAGGAAGCCGCACGGTGGCACGTGGCGTTCGATGGGGCGGTCTACGCGCTCGATGAACTGTCGCGCGAACTTGATAGCTACGCCGAGCGCATCGAGGTCGATCCCGAGCGGCTGCGCGCGCTGGAGACACGACGCGATCTGCTGTTGGCCCTGCAACGGAAGTACGGGCCGAGCATGGCGGAGGTGCGCGAGGTCGGGCGCCACGCGCGCGCGGAGCTCGACCTTGTTGACGGCGGGGCGCAAGAGCTGCGCAGTATCGCCGACGCACGAACCACTGCCAGTCTTGCCCTCACGGACGCAGCAGCCGAGCTCACGCGCTGTCGTGCCGCCGGCGCGCAGCAACTCGCCGCCGCGGTCACGACGCTTCTCCCTGAACTTGGGATGCCCGGCGGGACCTTTTCCGTTGAGTTGACGACGCTGGACGCGATCGGTGAGTTTGGCGCGGAGTCGGTCGAGTTTCTTGCCGCGCTGAATGTCGGGAGCGAACCGCGGGCACTCCCTCGTATAGCATCCGGGGGTGAACTCGCACGATTGCTTCTGGCGTTAAGCACGGTCTTGGCGCGACTCCAGCAGGTGCCCACGCTGGTATTTGACGAAGTCGACGCGGGAATCGGTGGCGCGGTGGCGTGGCAGGTTGGCGCGTTGATGCGGCGCGTGGCGGGACATCACCAGGTCCTCGCGATTTCGCACCTTGCACAGATTGCGGCGCGCGCTCACCACCACGTGGTCGTGCGCAAGGGCGCGATTGGTACAGTGACGACGGCGGACACCGCCGTCGTGGTGGACGATGATCGCGTCGTTGAGATTGCGCGCATGCTCGGCGGCGACGCCGATCGTGAGGTGAGCCGCGCGCACGCTCGTGAACTGTTGGTGCGCGGAGCGGAAGAGCCCGTGGTTGCGACCCGCCGCCCTCCCGCGCGCCCGTCAGCGACGCGGAAATCCCGTGTAGACCCGTAACTCGAGACGGTCTGAGCTCAGCACAGGAGTGCGATCGCCGCTCGTCGAAACTGGTGCCGTATGCGAATACGACGCTTCAATTGGCCAGCGCGAGCGCCCTCGCGTGTACGCCGACAGCGTCGAAAAGGTGGCCCCCACGACGACGGCATGTGAGGTGCGCGAACCGATCGTCAGCGTGGTTGCCGGCAGTGCGTCGCGCGCATCGAATGCGAACGTGCTGGCGCCCACATGCTGGAGCACATAGCCTGCGGAAAGTCCGAAGAACTGACCAAAGACGAGGCGCGGTGCTAACTCCACCTGCACGTGCCGGCCAAGCGTGCGCGTCGCCACGCCGACGCTGGATGGCGTGAACAACAGCGAATCCACGAAGAGCGGGCGCCGCAGGACTGCCTGATCGGCAAAGGGCTGCACCACGCGCAGCGTACTGCTCATCCAAAAACGTTTGTTCAGGAGCAGGTCGGTGGTACTGCGCACGAGCAGGGCGTTGGCCCCATCGCCGATCGGCACGTCAAAGGCGGTGTTCGTCCGATCGGCACCGGCGGTCCCGAATCGCCATCCCACCGTGAGCTGGCTCCGAACACCGAGCGTTCTGGCGGCCAGCCACTGCGCGGGTCGATCACCAAGCGTATTGAGCAGCTGATACGACATGGTGAGGTCGACATCGCCAATGCCGGCGCGGCGCGTGCCACCGAGCACATCGTAATCAAGTCCGTACGCACTGTCGCGAGCGATCCGTGGGACGGCACCCGGTCCATTGACCACGATAGCGGCACTCGGTAGCGCGGTCGCTTCGATCGTGGGCACGCCATATCCGGCGAAGCCCGTTCGCAGCGCTGTGACACGCGCGTTGATCGCCACCTGCGTGGGCGATCCGGCGATCGGTACGAGTGGTGAGCCTCCACGCACGCTGTCGCCGTAGACGAGCGCCAACGCATTCTGCGTGACACGGGCATTGTCGATCAGCTGCTGCACGGCCGAGGGATTCGCGCGAATCGCATCGCAGTTCGCGGCGGTTGCGTTGGCGCACCGAGCGGCCTCCGCACTCAATAACTGGCGCGCTTGTGCAAGCTGTCGCAAGAGCGCGCCATTGCTTGCTTTGGCCGACGCACCGAGCGACGTGGACCGGGCGGGATTCTGTCCAACGGAGGCGCCGGTGCCGTCACGATTGAGGATCAGCAACGCGTTGTTGCGCGACTCCACGTACGGCACGATCAGCCCGATCGATAATGTGCGCGTCACGCCGTACTCGAACGTGAATGGAGTGATGGTGTACCGGGCATCCCCGTCGGCCTCGAGGGGGCCAAGCGAGAGCGCGAATCCACGCGTGCCACTGAGTTCGCGGATCGCGGCCTCAGCGGCGCCCAACTGCGGCATCGCACGAACGCCAAGCGACGCCGTCGCAAGGCCTGCGAGCAGCGGCCGGGACCCACTGTCGCTTGAGACGCGGGAGAAGCCATCCCACTGGCCGCCGATGCCCGTACGAAACGCCCCCCTCGGAAGCTGTCGTGCATCAGCACCGCTGCCCGCGACCGCCTGCGCCCCCAGATGTGCGGTGAACACCACCGTCAGCGAAAAACACGAAGCCAGTTGCCAGAGCCATCGTGGTCGTGAAGCGGACGTACGGGAGGTATCCAAGCGACGTGCTGAGGGGCGAAGTAACGGCATGTGGGCGGGAGGGCGTCGAAGTGTACCAGTCAGCATAGATTATACCTACTTGCTTTCCTCCCCGTTCGGTCCATCGTGCAAATACCTACCATACCGTGGCAGCTGACCGGCAATCACTGGTTGTCGCTGCCTTGTATCAATCCTACCGACGGCGCGATCCATGCCCTTGGCGTGTTGCATCGTGGCGCACGCGCCGCCATTGAGTTTGCCGGAAGCGACGCCTTTCTTGACGGTGCGAGCCCGCCACTTTTGGTGCCGGTGGTGCGCGTCGATGGCGTCGTGCACGCGCTCGCAGCCGAGGGCATCGCGTGGGAGCGTGCGGTTGGATGGCTCCCCACCTTCACGTGCACCATCGGTCGCTTGCTCATTCGGGGCACGGTCTTCGCGCCCTATGGGCGCGATGCCGACATGGCGGGGGCGGTCTACACGCTCGGGGTCGAGAATCGCGGCGACACAGAAGTCTCCGTCGAGGTCGCCTTCGAAGGGGTATTGGGTCACCGGCAGCAGCGCGTGCGATCCGCACGCCCCTTCGACGACGCGCACCGAGTCAGCATCGGAGCCGACGACGTCATTCTGCTTGAAGGGACGGCAATCCCCGGCCTGGCAGCCTTGGCGATTGGTGCCGATGGCCCCGCACGACTCGAGGCGCCTGACGGCGCGTCGCGTGAACCGCGATCGTTCGCCGTGCGCCGCGACTTGAAGGTACCGCCCGGAGGCACGCAGCAGTGTGCACTCTACCTCGCCGTCGGTCCGGAGCGTGACGGCGCCCACGCCACTGTGCAGGTCATGCGTCGCCGTGGGTGGCGTGCGCTTTTGACCGCAACGCGCGAAGCACTGGTCAGCATGGAGCAGGCCACAGGCAACGAGGGTATCGATCGGCTCGTCAACCGGAATCTGCTGTTCTCGTACTTCTACGGCGTCGGTCGCGCACTCGACGATGCGCACTACTACCTGATGCGCACCCGGGTTCCGTGGCACGCCGCTGGCGTGACCGTTCGAGACTACGAGGCGCTGCTGTGGACCTTGCCGGCGGTGCAATTGGCCGACGCTGGTCTGGCGCGGGAGCTGTTGGTCCGCATGTGCGAGTTGCACGGATACGCGCCGGGACAAGGCGTCCACTATTTCGACGGCACACTCTTTCAACCCGGGTTTGCCATTGAGGGGCCTGCCGCATATGCCATCGCGGCGGATCGATACATTCGCGAGACCAACGACGATCAAATCGTTGAAGAACCCGTCGTCGCCGACACCTTGTACGTCGTCGCCGACGATATCGCCGCGCGACGCGATGAGCGCATTCCGCTGTACTCGACAGAGGTGATGCCGTCGGGCGTTCCGGCGCCGCACCCATACACCTTGCACGGAAACGCGGCGGTCGCGATGGCCCTCGATGTGTTGCGACGCACCCTGGACGAAGAAGCGGCCGGCGAAATGCAGGATCCAGCAGCCGTACGGGCGGCGCTCCTGCGGCACTTCGCGGTCGACCGCGGCGGCAAAGCGCGGCTCGCCACGTCGATTGATCTGGCCGGCGGCGCGGCGCTCGAGGATGATCCCGTCGGATCCCTGATGTGGCTTCCACTGTTTGAGGCCATCGACCGTGAGGATTCGCTCTATCGGCGGTCGGCACGCGCCGTCGTCGGCGAAACGACCGCGCTGGCGCCGCAACTGGCGCGGTTGCTCGGCCCGGACGCCAATGACGTCCTGGCGTGGCTCCGTCGCGCGCCACTCGACAACGGGCTCGCGTCGGAATTTGTCGACGCCAGCGGGAAAGGCATCGACAACGGCGGTGACGCTGCACTCGCCGGTCTCCTGGCCCACACGGTGTGGTACGCCGCGCACGCGCTCGGCGTACGCGGATAGCACCGTCCACCCTGCGCCGAGAGGAGCATCGCTTGTCTCGCCGTCGGTGTGCGGGTTATTCTATTTGCGAGGGAGCCGACGTGGTCACCATGGTTCTGCGGGAATAGCTCAGTTGGTAGAGCACAACCTTGCCAAGGTTGGGGTCGCGGGTTCGAGTCCCGTTTCCCGCTTTGTTGCGAAGACTCAGTCGTTTGCGTAGGTCGCGATCGGGAGCGTGAGCCACGCTCCCGATCGCGTTTCCGGACCCGGGTGGCGAAATGGTAGACGCGAGGGACTTAAAATCCCTTGACCGCGAGGTCGTGCGGGTTCGAGACCCGCTCCGGGTATAACACCGAGGGAGATGATGCGAACTGTTCGAGATGCGAAAGGAGTCTCGTGGATCTGCCTTGAACTGCCAACGATCCCCACGGATCAACAGGCAGCTGCCGCAGCACACGCGGGCGACGTCGTGGCGATCGAATGCAACTCTGGCGCCGACCGCGTCATCGCACTGGTGCGCCCCGGGTGGGATGATGATCTCAGTGATTCGCAGCTCAACGAGACGATCATGCGCTTTCTGCGCTAGCCGCCGTTCGTTGTCTGTCGCGAAATTGTCGTGAGGTGGCGGGCGTGCGGCCCTTCGTCCTCGACTCTGTTGTTCCACCGCGCGCCCAATCGCCGACCTTTCACGCCATTCGCTCATGTCCGACGTCGTTGCCCTTGCCACAGAGTTACTCGCGCTTGAGTCCACCACGGGACGCGAGCGCGACGCCGTGGACTTTGTCGCCCGCTGGCTGATTTCGCGAGGCTGGAATGTGACGCTCCAGGAGGTTGAGCCGCAGCGGTCCAATATCTGGGCAGCCCGTCGCGGAGGCGGCGTCACCCTCTCCACGCATCTCGATACGGTCCCTCCCTTTGTGCCGCCCCGTCTGGATGGCGATCGGTTGTATGGGCGTGGCGCGTGCGACGCCAAGGGTATTGCGGCGGCGATGATGATTGCCGGTCAACGCCTGGCAGACGCAGGCGAAGACCGCGTGGACTTGCTCTTCGTCGTCGGCGAGGAAAAGGGGTCGCCGGGAGCGCGTGCGGCAAACCGTCTTCCAGCAACCAGCAAATGGCTCGTCAACGGCGAACCGACCGAGAGTAAGCTTGCCTCGGGAGGCAAGGGGGCGCAGCGCGTCATCGTGCGCGTGCGGGGACGGGAAGCCCATTCGGCGTACGCGCATCTCGGACGCAGTGCGCTCGAACCACTGCTCGACGCGCTTCCACGACTTCGCACGATGCCGCTCCCCACCGATCCAGTGCTCGGCGCGACGACCTACAACATCGGCGTGTTACGCGCCGGCACCGAGGCGAATGTTGTTCCCGGACTTGCCGAGGCGGAGATCATGATTCGGCTCGTTGGCGAGATCGGACCCGTCCGCGCGGCATTCGACGCGTGGGCTGGTGACGACGTCGAATTAGTCTGGGGATCGCACATTCCGGCGCAACACTTTCACGTGATTGCCGGGTTCGATGTGGCACCCGTCGCCTACAC
Source organism: Gemmatimonadaceae bacterium (assembly GCA_031421995.1). GTDB lineage: Bacteria > Gemmatimonadota > Gemmatimonadetes > Gemmatimonadales > Gemmatimonadaceae > Gemmatimonas. The sequence continues at coordinate 48,239 of JANOPS010000487.1, read as the reverse complement.
CAGCGACATCCCCTTGCTTGATCGATGGGGGACGCCGCTCCTGTTCGGCCCAGGATCCATTCAGGTCGCCCATACGCCAATCGAGTATATCGATATCACCGAGCTCGAGGCGTCGGTGCACGCCTACGAGCGCATCGTCCGAGCGCTTCTCGCATGACGACGTCCCCTACGCGTTGGCCGGTCGCCGTTCTCGGTGCCACCGGTGCAGTCGGGCAGGCGTTTGTTCGCCTCCTCGAAGGGCATCCGTGGTTTGACTTGGTTGAAGTCGCTGCATCAGAACGGAGTATGGGGCGGCGTTATGACGAGGCGACACGGTGGATGGAAGGTCAGCTTCCGGAACGAGTCGGCCGGTTAACGGTGGCACCCTGTGATCCATCGGTCGTCCGCGCCCCAATCATCTTCTCGGCATTGGACTCGTCCGTTGCCGGCGACGTCGAAGCGTCCTTTGCCGCAGCGGGGCGCATGGTCCTGAGCAACGCCAAGAACTATCGAATGGCGTCCGACGTGCCGCTGGTCATTCCCGAGGTGAATGGGGATCACCTGGCGTTGCTGCGTCACCAACGCGCAACGCGCGGATGGAGCGGAGCAATCGTCACCAACGCAAACTGCGCGGTGACGGTTGTAGCGCTCGCACTCGCCCCGCTGCACGCGCGCTACGGTGTACGCAAGGTGTTCGTGAGTACGATGCAAGCGGTGTCCGGCGCGGGGTACCCCGGTGTGCCCTCCCTCGATATCCTCGGCAACGTGATTCCCTACATCGGTGACGAAGAACCGAAGATCGAGGCAGAACTGGTGAAGCTTCTGGGCACGCTTGGGACAGAGGCGATCACGCCGGCGCCGATTGTGACGAGCGCGCATGCCAACCGCGTGCCGGTCGAGCATGGCCACACCGTGTGCCTGTCCGTGGCGTTCGAGACATCACCGACGCCGGAGGACGCGACGCAGGTGTTGCGCGAGTGGACGGGGCACAGTGCCGTACGCGGTCTGCCCAGCGCGCCGTCGCCGGTGCTGATCGTGCGCGATGAATCCGATCGCCCACAGCCACGTCGTGACAGTGGCGCGGGCCGTGGGATGGCGGTCACCATTGGGCGCGTGCGGGCGGACACGATCTTCGATCTGCGGTTGGTCGCGATGTCGCACAATGTGGTGCGCGGCGCCGCGGGCGGGTCTATCCTGAACGCCGAACTCTTGGTGGCGAACGGCCAGGCCGGGGAGATCGTCGGGAGATGATCGTGTGCAAGTTCGGTGGGACCAGCGTGCAGGACGCGCCGGCGATCGAACGCGCCATTGAGATCGTGCGCAGCAAGCAGGCGCGCGGCCCGATCGTGGTGGTCTCGGCGCTCGGCGGAGCGACCAACGTCCTCCTGGACATCGCGCACAGGGCGTCGAGTGGCGAGTTGCTTGTCGCGCTGCAACAGATCGAGCAGCTTCGCGATCGTCATCTGCGTGAGGCCGCGACGCTCCTCCAGACCACGGCCGAGGCGAGCGACCTTGCCGTCGATATCGGCACGGCCTTTGACGAACTGGCGCATCTCGCAGAGGCGCTGCGAACGCTCGGGTATCTGACGCCGAGATCGCTCGACACCGTCGCCGCCATCGGGGAGTTGCTGTCGTCGCAGATCGTAGCGGCCGGTTGTCGGGCACGTGGCTTGCCCGCCGTCTTTGTCGACGCGCGTGACGTGATGAAGACCAACGACATGTTCACGCGAGCAGAACCGGATCTTGCCGAGATTGAACGCGCCGTCTCGCAATGGGTTTCGCCCCTGGTGCATCGAGGAGACATTCCCGTCATCGGCGGATTCGTCGGTTCTACACAGCATCGCGTGGTCACCACGTTGGGGCGTGGCGGATCCGACTACTCCGCCTCCTTGATCGGCGCCGCAGCCAGCGCCGAAGCCATCGAGATCTGGACTGATGTCGACGGCATGCTCACCGCTGATCCGCGTGTTATACCAGAGGCGCGCCTGATCGAGCGCATTCGGTTTGACGAGGCCGCCGAACTCGCGTCGTTTGGTGCAAAGGTCTTGCACCCCAGCACCATTTCGCCGGCGGTGCAGCGCGGGATTCCCGTGTACGTGTTCAACTCGCGGCGTCCAGAAGGGCGGGGCACGATGATCGCGTTCGAAGCGCCTCGGATGGCGGTGCGCGCGATCGCCGGGAAGCGCAACACGACCGTAGTGAAACTTCGCTCGGCACGCATGCTGTTGGCGCCGGGATTTTTGCGTCGCGTGTTTGAGGTGTTCGAAACGCACCGCGTGTCCGTTGATGTGGTGGCGACATCGGAGATTTCCATTTCCGTGACGGTGGACGATCCGCTCAACCTGGATGCCGTGGTCGCCGATCTCATGCAGTTCGGCGATGTCGCCGTGGAGCGACAACGCGGCATCGTCGCCATTGTGGGTGCCGGCATCGCCGACGGCGGACGCGCCATCGCCGATGCGATCGCCGCGCTGGGACCGATCCCCGTGCACATGGCGTCGCTGAGCGCCAGCGGCATCAACTTCACCCTCGTGATCGACGACCACGAGGTCGTGCCTGCGTTGCAACGTCTGCACCAGACGTTTTTCAGCGCATCGGTTTGAGCGCCCCTACATGACTGTCACGCCGTTGCGGGTTGCGCTGGTGGGAATGGGGCGCATGGGCCAAGCGCTCGACGCCCTCGCACGTGATCGAGCGGTGCATGTTGTCTCCCGTATCGACGAGACGGCCGCCGCAACCGGGATCACGCGAGCCCTGCTTGGTGACGCGCAGGTGGCCATCGAGTTTACGCAGCCAGATGCCGCCGTCGGGAATGCCGTGGCCTGCTTGCAGGCGGGATGCCCAGTCGTTATCGGCACCACTGGCTGGGATGCACGACGCGATGACGTGATGGCCGCGGTGGAGCGCTACCAGTGCGCCGCGCTCTGGTCACCCAACTTTTCCCTCGGGGTGCAGCTCTTTCTCGCGATCGCTGAAGCCGCGGCACACCGACTGCGTGCCTTCAGCGCCTTCGATCCACACATTGTCGAAACGCATCATACGGGAAAGCGTGATGCGCCGTCGGGCACGGCCATTGCCGTCGCCGACGCCATGGAGCGCGGCCTGGCGCGCCGCGTGCCTATTTCCAGTGTCCGCGTTGGCGCCGTGCCCGGCACGCACGAGGTCATTCTCGACGCGCCCTTCGAGCAGATCCGTCTTGAGCATACCGCGCGCGACCGCCGCGTCTTCGCCGATGGCGCCTTGACGGCCGCCCGTTGGCTTGCAGGAAACCGCACGCCGGCGTTGTACAGCATGCGGGACATGCTCGCCGATGTGTCGCCAGACCCACTCTTCGACACCCCCAGCTGACGATGCAATCTCTGCAAGGCTGCGGTACGGCACTCGCCACACCGTTCACGACCGCTGGTACCATCGACGAGCCCGCGCTGCGCGCGTTCGTGGAGTGGCAGATCGCGCAAGGGATTCACTTCCTGGTGCCGTGCGGATCGACAGGCGAGGCGGCGACACTGACGCCGGCAGAACACCGTCACGTGGTCGAGATTACGGTGGACCAAACCGGCGGACGCGTGCCGGTCGTCGCCGGCGCAGGCGCAAACGACACGACGCGCGCCCTCGCCACGTCTCGCGACATGAAAGCTGCAGGCGCCACGCACTTGCTGCACGTCACCCCGATGTACAATCGTCCACCACAACGCGGGTTGCTCGCGCACTTTCGGGCCGTTGCCGACGGCTGTGACCTCCCGATCGTCATCTACAATGTGCCTGGTCGTACGGGCGTGAATCTCGAAGCCCGGACGTGCTTGACGCTCGCCGAAGATCCGCGCTTCGTGGCGGTGAAGGAAGCCTCAGGCAACCTCGCCCAGATGACCGAGATTCTTCGTGAGCGCCCAGACGGCTTTCGTGTGTTCTCCGGCGACGACGCACTGACGCTGGCGCTCATGGCGCACGGCGGAGACGGCGTCATTTCCGTGGTATCGAATGTCGTGCCACACCTCATGGTGGCGCTCTGCCGCGCGATGTCGCACGGGGACTTGGCAGATGCGCGGCGTCTTGACGCGCGGATCGCGCCGGTCATTCACGCGGCCTTTATCGAGGCCAACCCCATTCCCATCAAGGCTATGCTGCACATGCAGCAGCGTATGCAGAACGTGCTGCGTTTGCCGTTGGTCCCGCTGTCCGATGTGTATCGCGATACCGTGCGGCATCTCCTCGACACCACCTCCGCTCTCTAAAACGCCATGGCTTTCTCGCTGGCTGATCTCGAACACCGACTTTCCGACGCGACGATACTCGACAGCGGAATTCCGCTGGCTCCCGACGCGCAACAGCTCTTTGATTGCGCCATTGTGTTGCTCGAACGTGGCGAGATTCGTGCGGCGCACCGGGACGCGCACGGCGTGTGGCAGGCCGTGCCCTGGGTGAAGCGCGCCATCCTGCTTGGCTTTCGGCTGGGGCGAGTCGTGGAGATGTCCTCGTCGACCGGTCCGTTCCATTTTTTCGACAAGCACACGTTTCCCACGCGCGATTTTCGGTTGGATCATCAGGTGCGCATCGTGCCTGGAGGCTCAACCGTTCGGCGAGGCGCGTATCTGGCGCCGTCCGTCGTCTGCATGCCGCCGATGTATGTCAACGTGGGTGCCTTTGTCGGTCGCGGCACGATGATCGACTCGCACGCGCTGGTGGGTTCATGCGCCCAGATCGGCGAACGCGTGCATTTGAGCGCGGCGGCGCAGGTCGGGGGCGTGCTGGAACCCATCAATGCGTCACCAGTCATTATCGAAGACGACGTGGTTGTGGGTGGAAATTGCGGTGTGTACGAAGGGACCGTCGTGCGACGCCGTGCCGTGTTGGGAGCGGGTGTCATCCTGACCCGGGGCACACCGGTGTACGATCTGGTGCGGGAGACCGTGCATCGCGCAACCGCTGAGCACCCGCTCGAGATCCCTGAGGGCGCCGTGGTGGTGCCCGGGGCGCGCCGCGTCAGCTCACCGTTTGGCGAGTCCGAGGGGCTCTCGCTGCAAACACCGGTGATCGTGAAGTACCGCGATGAGCGCACCGATGCGGCAACGGCACTTGAGGCCTGGCTGCGTTGACCGAATCACTCGGCGCTGGCGCGCGCCTCGTTGTGCACGGCGAGGTGCGCGCACCTGGCGACAAGTCCATCAGTCATCGGGCGCTCATCTTTTCGGCGATGGCCGACGGCGTGTCGCGCGTACGCGCGATCCTGCAGAGCGAAGACATCGAGGCCACGGCGCGCGCACTGCGCGCCCTTGGCGCAACAATCCCGGACCTCAGTCCCGACATGCTGATTCGTGGTGTCGGGCAGCACGGCTTTCGTACACCGACGGTACCGCTCGATTGCGCCAACAGCGGAACCACGACGCGATTACTGGCTGGCCTTGTGGCCGGTGTGGAAGGGTGCCATGCCACGTTCGAAGGCGACACGAGTCTCAGTCGTCGCCCCATGCGTCGCGTCGCGGCGCCGCTCCGCGCAATGGGCGCACGCATCGAATTCGTCGGGACGGCAGGGCATGAGGGATTGCCCATGCAGGTGCACGGCGCGGCGCTTCAGCCCGTGGTGTGGGACAACGTGCACGCGAGCGCACAAGTCAAAGGCGCGCTCCTCCTCGCCGCGCTCACATCGGGCATCGGCGTTGAGGTCCGCGAACCCGTGCGCTCGCGCGATCACACGGAGCGCATGTTGCTTGCCCGTGGTGTGCACCTTGAGCGAACGTCGGACAGCGTGCGGCTTGCGGGCGGCCAATGGGTCACGGCACTCGACGTGGACGTCCCCGCCGATCCCTCGTCAGCCGCGTTCTTCGTCGCGCTCGCGGCGCTTGCTGATGGCGGCGAACTGCGGCTGACCGATGTGTGCCTGAACCCAACGCGCGTCGGCGCCTTTGACGTGCTGGTGCGCATGGGGGTCGCGCTCAGTCTGGAAGACGAGCGCGTGATCGGCGGCGAGACGGTGGGCTCCGTGGTGGTGCGCCCCGGTCCGCTCAACGGCGTGCGCATTGGTGGCGACGAGATTCCGCGCTGCATCGATGAACTCCCGCTGCTGGCGTGCGTCGCCGCGCGGGCGCACGGCGAAACGCGTATTGCGGATGCGGGCGAGTTGCGCGTCAAGGAGAGCGATCGGATCACGGCGGTCGTCACCAACTTGCGAACGCTGGGCGTCGAGGTGGAGGAGTTCCCCGACGGTATGCGCATTGTCGGCTCAACACGACCGCTGCACGGACATGTCGTGACCCACGGGGACCATCGGCTCGCCATGGCGTTCGGCATTCTTTCCGCACTCCCCGGCAATCGCATCACGATCGACGAGCCGTCGTGTGTCGCGGTGTCGTTTCCACGGTTTTGGACGGAGCTCGCGCGCGTCGCGAACGCGGGTCACCACGCGAACACGCTCGCCGACCCGCGCAGCGCCGCAGATCGTGCACTGGGTGAGGCCGACAGCGGTGGCCGCCGTGGCCCTCGGGTTATCGCCATCGACGGACCGGCGGCGTCGGGCAAGAGCTCCACGGCGCAGTGGGTCGCCGAGCGCCTTGGCGTGCGCCACGTCGACTCCGGTGCCTTCTACCGGGCGATGACCTTTCTCGCCCTCCAACGCGACGGCAACGCCGAGGACTGGTCCGCCGAGCGCATGTTGCGCGACGCCGCCCGCATCAGCCAGCGCCTCACCGAGCGGTCAGTCTTGCCTCTGGTCGACGGGCAGATTGTTGATGACGCGCTGCGAGCCGCCGCCGTGACGCGGCAGGTCTCTCGGGTCGCGCAGATGAGCGACGTGCGCTCGTGGGTCAACGATCAGGTCCGTCTGGCCGCCGCGGCGACCGACGTGGTGGTGGACGGGCGTGACATCGGTACGGTCGTCTTTCCCGATGCGGCGCTCAAGGTGTTCCTGATCGCCGACCCGTGGGAACGAGCCCGGCGGCGCCTGATTCAGCGCCTCGAACGTCGGCCGACCGACCCAGAAATCGCCGATGAGACCGAGGCCCTCGTCGCCCGGGATGCCCTCGACGCGACCCAAAGCATGCCCGCCAGAGACGCCGTCACCATCGACACGACGGCCCTGACGCAAGAGGAGCAGGTGGATCGCATCGTCGAACTGGCACGGGCCGCGCGCCGGTGAGTTGACCGCGCTTACCGAATCCCCTATGTTTCGAGGTTCCAGCCGTTTACGCCGCGCAGTGGCTTTCTGCGCGGTGTTCGCGTCTACAGCCGTTTCACCCTTATCTCGGCGCGGCGAGTGCAGTCCCGCGATGTGGAGAATCCGACCAGCATGCTAGACATCGATCTGAAAGACGAGTCGATCCCCGATCTCAACACTGAGTTCGCTGATCTTGACACCACGCCGGCCAAGCTGACCCCGCGCGAAAAGCGCGACCTGCAGAAGGCCCAACTCCGTCCGCTCGCCAACCGGCGCCCGGAACTCTACGAAGAGGATGAATTCTCTTCGGAAGAGTACGAAGCGATGATGGAGATGTACAACGGCACGCTCGCATCTATCGAAGAAGGCGAGATTGTGAAATCTCGCGTGCTCGAGATCCGCGAGAACCTCGTGGTACTTGACATTGGCTTCAAGTCGGAAGGGACGATTCCGCTTGAAGAGTTCAAGGATATGCCCGACCTCAAGGTCGGCGACGAAGTCGAAGTCCTGCTCGAGCATCTCGAAGATCAGGAAGGCTCCGTTGTGCTGTCGAAGAAGAAGGCCGATTTCATGCGCGTCTGGGAACGCATCCGCGTCGCGTACGAAAGCGACATGCCGGTCGAAGGCGTCCTCGTCAAGAAGATCAAGGGCGGTGTCGTGGTCGACCTGATGGGCGTCGACGCGTTCCTCCCCGGATCGCAGATCGCGCTGCGTCGCGTGCCGAACATCGACGAGTTGCTTGGACAGAAGTACGAGTTCAAGATCATCAAGCTCAACAAGCGTCGCCGCAACATCGTGGTCTCGCGCCGCGTGATCCTCGAGGGCGAACGCGCTGGCAAGCGCGAGAAGCTCATGAAGGAGTTGGCCAAGGATCAGGTGCGCAAGGGCGTGGTCAAGAACATCACCGACTTCGGCGCATTCATCGATCTCGGTGGCGTCGACGGCTTGCTGCACATCACGGACATGTCGTGGGGACGCATTTCGCATCCCAACGAGATGGTGCAGATTGGCATGGAGCTGGAAATCAAGGTGCTCGATATCGATTGGGAACGCGAGCGCATTTCGCTCGGTCTCAAGCAGCTGCAGAGTTACCCGTGGAAGGACGTGGCCGCCAAGTACCCGGTCGGTACGCGCGTCAACGGCAAGGTGGTCTCGATCACCAACTACGGCGCGTTCATCGAACTCGAGCCGGGCATCGAAGGCCTCGTGCACATCTCTGAAATGAGCTGGACGCGGAATGTACGCCATCCGTCAAAGATCGTGTCCATTGGTGAGGCGATCGAAGCAGTGGTGCTCAAAGTCGATGAGACGGAAGAGAAGATTTCACTCGGCATGAAGCAGACCGAGCAGGATCCGTGGGTGATCCTGCCGCTCAAGTACCCGGTTGGCACGCGCATCAACGGCAAGGTGCGCAACCTGACCAGCTTCGGCGCGTTTGTGGAAATCGAGCCGGGCATCGACGGCCTCATTCACATCTCTGACATGTCCTGGACCAAGCGTGTCCAGCATCCGTCGGAAGTGGTGAAGAAGGGTGACGCGGTGGACGTCGTGATCCTCAACATCGACAGCGAGAACAAGCGGATTTCCCTCGGACTCAAGCAGGCCGAAGAAGATCCGTGGCTCAAGATCGGCGAGACGTACCCGGTGGGTACGGAGCTTCCCGGCAGTGTGGTTCGCCTGATGGACAAGGGCGTCGTCGTCGATCTCGGAAACGACATCGAGGGTTTCGTTCCTGTCAGCCAGCTGAACCCGGAAGGCACGGTCACCAATCCTGCAGACTTCACGTGGGAAACAATGAATCTGGTGATGCGTGTGCTCGAAGTCGATCCGATTCATCGCCGCATCGTGTTGGCGGTGACGTCGGTTCCGGAAGAGCAGCCGCCCAAGCCGCTCGAGCCCAGCAAGGTGCACAGCTCGGAAGACGAACTCGGCCTGTAACAGGGCGTCGGTTCGCGTTCGATCTCCACAGAACAACAAAGGCCCCGCCGAAACATCGGCGGGGCCTTTGTTGTTCTGAACGAGTCTCGTCTCAGACACTCAGCTCAGCAGAGCCGACATCGGCAACGGAGTAGCACAAACACACAACGCCCCCGACGAGCTCGTCGAGGGCGTGTGGTCGATCGATTTGCCGCAGGCGGAACTACACCGCCACAGGCGTCGCCCGGCGCCGACGGCGCGCCACGGCACTGATCGCCGCCAAGCCAGCCGCCATCAAGGCGTACGTGGAGGGCTCGGGCACCGTGCTCAACCGCGCGTTGTCCGTGTCCATGCGTAGAAAAAAGCCTTCCGCGCGGCAGTCGTCGCCATTGCGACGGTAGCACTCCGTGGTGAAGTCGGTATCCAATCCGCCAGAGGCGTCCGGCCCGGAGAGCGAGACATTGGCGAAGTCAAGGTGCACCGACTCATACAAGTCGCCGTAGAATACGCCGTTGAGCGACACACGGTTCCGGTATTGCACACTGCCGTTGTTGAAGTTCACACAGTTATCCTGGGAATAGTACGCCAGGCACTGGTTCCGCAGGTCGCCATCGAGTCCGTCGCTCGAGCCAGGGGTGCCCGGGTTCGGGTTGGTTCGATCAAAGACCGTATTGCCGTTGCGACCGCTGAACGTCACGCTCTGCAAGTCGTTCTGGCTCCACAGGTCGAAGCGCCAATCGCCCGAAAAAGTATCCTCGGTACGTCCGACGCGAATGCGATAGAGCCCGTTGTCCTGCACGCCATTGTAGTTGGCGTCCAATGCACCCCAGGATCGCGTCTGGCAGCCGACCGAGGACAGGCACACAATCACCTGCATATTGTTCATGTCGGCACCGGTGGTCGAATAGTCGAAGATCTGCGTCGTGTTGTACGACGTGCCATTGATCGCCGACACGGACTGCGCGTTGATGGCTGTTGATGCCGCGAGCATGCCTGCGGTCGCAATAAGAGCCACTGAGAACTTTTGCATACGGTTCCTTCGCCTTAAGCGAGTTTTGGGACAACGAGCACGAATGGCCTGCTTACGAGTGACTTGATAGGCAAAGCCCGTACCACGTTGCCACCGCTCTGCACGCTGGAACCGCGTGTCGCCGTCCGCCGAGGGACGATGGCGCAGACCGTCACAAAATCGACACTTCCGATCGAAGCCGTCACGTTCCAGCGCGCGTATTTGTGGCGTCACTGCGATAATGTGATGTGACTTTCCACCACAGCCGAGGTGGCTTCGCGAGCACCGCAACGCGGCGCTGGTCGCGTCAGAATCGGAACGAACCATCGGAACGCCAAAAAGGGCGCGACAGCATGTCGCGCCCTCCGTGCTGCAAGCCCCGTCCTTCAGGCTACGTCATCGGCCAACGATCAGTCCAGAGCCTTCTTCCACCTTTCTTGCACCACCCTTCTTGGTGGCCTGCTTGGCCCCACGTCCACTTTGGAACGAGGTCACCATGAGCATCGAGAAGGCGATCGTGAAGATGATCGATACCAACACCACGCGAAGCGACGTCGATTGAAAACCACTGGTTTGTGCGGAGTTCACGATCGTCTTCAACTGCAGGGCATCGAGGGCGAACAGCACCAGTGACCCCAACAATCCAATCACGAAGAGCGCGGCGATCGCTCCCGTGGTCCGTGACACCCCCGTGTTGCCGGAGACGCGAGCAACGATGCTCATGACGGTCAGCCCGATGAAGGGCAGCAATAGCACGCTTGACAGGGCATTCGCGGCGCCAAACCGCCACCGGATGTCACTGAGCTGCAGCGGCCACAGCGATTGGCCGGCCTGCAGGAACGGGATCACAATGAGCAGAATCGCCAGCGCGTACGCCAACCGACGAGTGGGCGCGTCGTCTTCGAGGCGGAGGGAATCAACCATGGGAGAGTGGGGTGCATGCAGCGGTGATGGTGAGACCGGTGTCCCACCTGACAGGGCGCGAATTCGAATCGCTTCGAAACGCGTTCAGGGATACATCAACATGCCTACGCATCTTTCGGGCCAGCGACCTCAACCGTACAAACTCGCCCTCGTCGCGCCTGCCGCACCAAGACAGACCAACTGCCCGAACGGTCACAGGCTGCAACAGGTGAAACCCTGTAAGGCACAGCAGTTCGTGGAATGAGCCAAGGATATAACGGTACCGCAAGGGGCGGGAGGTCGCGAGCGGCGATCCGATCGTCGAAATACGGGAGAGGCCTCGGCGATCCGCGTGCGCACGACCGTGGAGACGCCGTGTTCCCGCCATTCTTCTGCGGCACGACCGCAACACTGTCGTGCTCGCTTCCGTCCCCACACCTCAAAGGTTGGCGCTGGTTGTGGCTTGCCCCCATCGCTAGCTTCCCGCCCCATGTCTGCTGCCCCGACGTCGTACCATGAGAAGCTGGATCGAGTCGCACCGGCGCGACGCCCTGTGTTCATGAAGCGGCGACCATGAGGCCGCGCTCGCGCAGTCGTTCGGCGGCGCGCGGCGCCCACCAGCCGCCCTCGGTGACGTCGGAGGGCGTCGCAACCGTGCGCATTGACCGACTTGCCGCAGGTGGGGATGGTGTGGCGCGCATTGATGGCCTCGCCTGTTTTGTTCCGCGTACTGCCCCAGGCGACCTCGTGCAGGTGGCGTTCGCCGCCCATGCGCGCTACGCGAGGGGCCGTGTCCTGCAGCGACTGGAGTCAGGACCCGATCGCGTGGCGCCAAGGTGTCGACATTACGACGGCGATCGATGCGGTGGCTGCCAACTCCAACACTTGGACGGGACGGCGCAACGCGAGGCGCGTCGCGCGTTCGTTCGCGACGCGCTGCTCCGCGTCGCGAAACGGGAGATCGAGCTTCCGGAGCTCGTCGCTGGCAGCGAATGGGCCTATAGAGAGCGCCTCACGCTTGCCTTGCGACCCAAAGGCGCGTCGTGGATCGGAGGCCTGCACGCGCATGATGACGGGGCGCGCGTGTTTTCCCTCGACGAATGCGCGATTGCCCATCCGCGGCTGCTGGAAGCGTGGACGGCGGTCAGGCGGGCGTTGCAGGGGCTCCCGCGGGTGGCGTCAGATCAGACCCTGCGCCTTTCCCTGAGACTTGCGGCGATGCCGTCGGACGGTGGGGCACCGCTGGTGGCCGTGGTGGTCATCGGAGGAACGCGATGGCCGGAGGCGCGGGCGTGGGCCGACGCCCTCGCTCTCGGATTCGACATCGTGGGGTCGGTGTGGTGGGAGGCCGCGAATGGCGACGTCACGCACCTCGCGGGCGACCCCGATTCCGCGTCCCTGTCGTTCGCGCAAGTCAACCCGTCCATGGCACAGGCGCTGCGAAACGACGTGGTGGCAGTCGTCGCAGGCCTCACCCCCCGTCACGTGGTGGACGCGTACAGCGGCCGCGGCGACTTGGCACTTCGCTTGGCCGACATAGGTATCCACGTCACGGCAATTGAGTCCGACGCGCGCGCCACGGCAGTGGCCTCGGCACGCTTGGCGCCGTTTCCGCAATCGCGCGTAATTACGGGGTTGGTTGAAGACGTCCTTCCGGACTCGCTCCCCACCGACGTGATAGTACTCAATCCGCCGCGGCGCGGCCTCGATCCTCGCGTTGCAGCGGTGCTCGCCGATGCGCGTCATGTGCAGGCGCTCGTCTACGTGAGCTGCGACCCTGCGACGCTCGCGAGAGATCTGTCGCGTCTACCGCGCTGGCGCCTCGCGTCCATTCGCTGCTTTGACATGTTTCCACAAACGGCGCATGTGGAAACGCGCTGCCTGCTCACCCGAGAGATCACCTGACAAACCGGCTTCGTGCCTGACGAGCGCGTGTGATGCGTTCGTCGAGGGTGAGCGGCTCACGGGCAACGTTGGTCGACATCGATTGGTCAACGCTGCCCGCGTGGTCGTGCCCCTTACGCCGTCGGCTGGCCGCGACGCATGCGATTTACGCCCTTGATCACCATGAACAGGACAAACGCGACGATCAGAAAGGTGACGACCTGGTTGATAAACGCGCCGTACGCGACGATGGGCACGTTCGCGGCTTTCGCCTCAGCCATGGTCGTGAACGGGCCGCCCTTCAGCGTGATGAACCGGTTGGCGAAATCCACGCCGCCAGTAAGAAGGCCCACGAACGGCATGATGATGTCATTCACCATCGAGTCGACGATCTTCTGAAACGCCACGCCGATCACCACACCAACCGCCAAATCGAGAACGCTCCCCTTCAGGGCAAATTCCTTGAACTCGGACACCATGCTCATACAACACGCTCCTGGGAAATGTGAGGGTGGGCCTCAGAATCCGCTCTGGCCGCCGGACGGCGTCCCAAGCAGTGCCATAGTGTGAGGGGACCGCTTCCCATGCAAGGGGTATGCCAAAGGTCACATAATGCAAGTCCGCATTGACAGCGGGAGTTATTGGAAGTAAGCTACGGGTCTGTCTCAACTTCCGTGGTGTTCGTGCGATGTGGTGCGCGAGCGAAACGGCGAGACTCCACCGGAGCGCGCCACGGCGAGGTGCGGCAACATCCGCATCCGACCATCGGTCCGTGCTCCCCGTTTTGTTCCCGTATGCTGCGCCACTCGGCGCCTTAAGAGTACCTGCACGCATGAAGACCTACAGCGCGACCCCGAAGGATATCGATCGTCGGTGGTACATTGTCGACGCGGAAGGGATGGTCCTGGGCCGGCTCGCGTCGGAAGTCGCCAAGATCATTCGTGGCAAGCATAAGCCGATGTACACGCCGCACATGGACACGGGCGATTTCGTTATCGTCATCAACGCGTCCAAAGTGCACGTGACCGGGCGAAAGGCTGAGCAAAAGACGTACTTCAGCCACACCGGATACATGGGGCATGAGAAGCACACCCCGTACGCATCGGTGATGGCCAGCCATCCCGAGCGGATTATCGAAAAAGCAGTGTACGGCATGTTGCCGAAGACTGCACTCGGCCGACAGGTGCTGCGTCGCAAGCTGCGCGTGTACGCCGGGGCGAACCACCCGCATGTGGCGCAAATCCCGACGTCGCTTGCCTTCTCCAACGCTGAGGCGAAGTAATGTCGGAGCAGATTCAGGCGCTGGGACGCCGCAAGCGCGCTGTGTGTCGTTTGTACCTCACCCCAGGCTCTGGAAAGTGGGACGTGAACGGTCGTACGTTGGGAGACTACTTTCCGCGCCCGACCCTCGTGTCCGCCATCCAGCAGCCGTTCGCGTTGACCGACACGCTGGGCCGGTTTGACGTGAAGGCCGTGCTCGATGGTGGCGGCGTTTCTGGACAGGCGGGCGCCGTGCGCCTCGCGATTGCCCGCGCGCTCGTCAAGATCGATGAGACGCATAAGAAGAAGCTGCGTGAGTTTGGCCTCATGACACGCGATGCACGCGAAGTCGAGCGCAAGAAGCCGGGCCGCGCCGGCGCTCGCAAGCGGTTCCAGTTCTCCAAGCGCTAGCCGTTGCGGCTTCGGCCGCGCGTGGCGTATCTCTCACGCTGTCTGAGTCGGTGTCGGGTGCCACAACCCTATGAGGGTTGGGTCGACACCGGCGACGACGACAGCGGACGTGTTCTCAACCTCTAGTCGTACTTAACAATCATGGCCAGTCCGTCCCTCGAGCAGTTGCTCGCCGCCGGCGTTCACTTCGGGCACCAGACCCGTCGTTGGAACCCCAAGATGCGCCGCTTTATTTTCGCCGAGCGCAATGGCATCCACATCATCGATCTGCAGAAGACATTGCGGCAGATCGATCTTGCGCAGAAGTTGGTGCGCGAGGTCGTTCTTCGCGGAGACAATGTGCTGTTTGTCTGCACCAAGCGCCAACTCGCCGCCATTGTGCGTGCCGAGGCTGAGCGCAGTGGTGCCATGTTCGTCACGGAGCGTTGGCTCGGCGGGATGTTGACCAATTTCCAGACCGTCAAGAAGCAAATTCGGAAGCTCAAGGAGCTGGAAGCCGGCAGCGAAGAGGGTGGCGATTTCTCGAACTACACGAAGAAAGAGCAGCTCATGATGCGCCGGCAGCGCGACAAGCTCTCGAAATACCTGCAGGGCATCAAGACGATGAACCGCCTGCCGGGCTTGCTGTTCATTATCGACTCGAAGAAAGAGCGCATCGCCGTCGCCGAAGCCAACAAGCTCGGCGTACCGATCGTCGCCATCGTCGATACGAATGCCGATCCGGATCTGATCACCGTGCCGATCGCGGGTAACGACGATGCCATTCGCTCGGTTGAGCTGATCGCGCGTGCCATCTCGGACACAATCGACGAGGCCCGCCGCGAAGCACCGGCTCGCCCGTCGGATGACGAGCAAGAGAGCTACACGTTCAGCAGCGATCGCGGCACCGAGCCGGCAGGTCGCGGTGATCGCGGAGATAGAGGGCAGGGCGGTGCCGCTCCGGCTGGAGCAGGTGCGGCCGGGCGTCCCGGCGAGGACGAGAAGCGTCGTCGCCCGCGCCGCCGTCGCGCCAAACCCGAAGCGATCGCCGCGCGCCTGAAGACCGGCGCGGATGGCTCGGTGACTGTGGACGGCGCCGACGCTGCCGACGCCGGAGACAGCGGTGACGCTGGGGCTGGCGACGGGGAGTGACCACACAGCGGCTTGTCAACGATGAGCCGCCGCTGTAATCATGTTGGATCCGAACGCCGCCGGTACTTACCGGCGGCGTTCGTCTGATGGCTCACTGGTTGGACTCAAGCAGCACACTCGACACCTTGAACATACAGGGTACTACGATGACGACCCCGATCACGGCGAAAGCCGTTGCAGAATTGCGCCAGCGGACCGGCGCGGGCATGATGGATTGTAAAAAAGCCCTCGAGGAAAGTGGCGGCGATATGGACGCGTCGGTCGAGTACCTTCGGAAGAAGGGCATCGCCAAAGCCGACAAACGTTCCGATCGCTCCACCAGCGAAGGGATTGTTGGCGGCGAGGTGTTCAACGGTGGCGCGTCCGGGGTGCTGGTGGAGGTCGCGTGCGAGACGGACTTCGTGGCGCGCAACGAGGACTTCGGGAAGGTGGTGGCGGTGCTGGTTGCGCAACGCGTGCATTCCACCGCGAGCGACATAGACGCGTTTCTTGGCGAGCCGCTCGTGTCAGAGGCATCACAATCTGTTGCCGACTTCGTGAAAGCGGCGTCGGCCCGCACGGGTGAGGCCGTTCGCGTCCCGCACGTCGCTCGCTTCGACGCGTCGTCCAGCGGGCAGGTTGGGATGTACCGACATCACAACGGCAAGCTGGCCGCGCTCGTGCAGGTCACGGCCTCTTCGCCGGAAGTGGCGCAGCACGAGTCGACACAACAGCTCGTCAAGTTCATCGCTGAACACATCGCCGCATCGGCGCCGCTCGCCGTTGATCGCACCGGCGTTCCCGCGGACAAGATCGAGAGCGAGCAGCGGATCGCGGAGGATCAGGCTCGTGAGTCTGGCAAGCCGGATGCGATGATTCAAAAGATCGTGACGGGAAAAGTCGAGGCCTTTCTCAAGGACGTGACCCTGCTCCCGCAGGCTTGGGTCCGCGACCCGGCGATCACCATCGCCGCGCTGGTAAAGGATCACGCCGACCGCGCTGGCGGCACGATTGTTGTGGACCGATTCGTCCGACTCCAGTTGGGCGGGGAATAGTCTGCGTGCCGGAAGACGCCTCGTCACTCGAAACCACCGGTTCGGCGCCTCAGGGCGCCGGTCCGGTGAAGTACGGTCGTGTGCTCCTGAAGCTTTCCGGCGAGGCGCTCGCTGGCGATCGCAAGGTGGGCTTCGATTTTGACCGTATTGGCTTTTTTGCCGATCAGATCGTGTCGGTGGCGCGACTCGGCGTACAGCTGGGCCTGGTGATTGGGGGCGGCAACATCGTTCGCGGCACGCAGTTGTCGCAGATGGGTATGGACCGGGTTGGCGCGGATTACATGGGCATGCTTGGCACCGTGATCAACGCGTTGGCGCTTCAGGATGTCCTGGAGAAGAAGGGTCTCGATACGCGGGTCATGACCGCGATTCGCATGGAGGAATTGGCCGAGCCCTACATCCGCCGGCGGGCGCTTCGGCACTTTGAGAAGGGGCGCACGGTGATCTTTGCGGCTGGCACGGGAAATCCGTACTTTTCCACGGACACCGCGGCCGTGCTTCGTGCCATTCAGATGAAGGCGGACGTTATCATCAAAGCCACCAGCGTCGATGGCGTGTATTCAGCCGATCCAAAGACCGACGCCACCGCAACGTTGTACGACACGATCAGCTATCGCGACGTGATGCTTGGCGAACTGCGTGTGATGGACCAAACGGCCATCACGCTCTGCAAGGAGAACCAATTGCCACTCATCGTTTTGAATCTTCACACTGAAGGCGCGATCGCCCGTGCGGTACAGGGTGAGCGCGTGGGGACTTTCGTTTCATGATTACGATTCCGCAGATTCTCAAAGACACAAAAGCGGGCATGGAGAAGGGACTCGAGAATTCGAAGCGCGAGTTCTCGGGCATTCGCTCGGGTAAGGCGTCGCCGAACATGCTCGATACCATTCGTGTCGAGGCGTACGGGGCTCTCGTCCCGCTGAATCAGGTTGCCTCGGTGTCCGCTCCCGAGCCGCGCATTCTGATGGTGACACCCTTTGACAAAGGGCAGGCCAAGGTCATCGAAAAGGCGATCCGTGAATCAGATCTTGGGCTCGATCCGGCGCACCAAGGTGGCGTGATTCGCGTGCCGCTGCCATCGATGAACGAGCAACGTCGGAAGGAATTGGTCAAGGTGCTGCACAAAATGGCTGAAGACGGCCGGATCGCGATTCGTCATGCGCGCACCGACGCGCGCGACAAGGTCAAGAAACTGGACGGGATCTCGGAAGACGACAAGAAGCACGCCGAGAAGGACCTGCAGAAGCTGCATGACGACGCCGTCGGCAAGTTGGACGCGCTGCTGAAGGTGAAGGAAGCCGAAGTCATGGAGGTTTAAGGTCCGCGCTGCGGGCTGATCCGCGATGGCTACTCCTGTCTCCCGATCCACAGCAGACGCTGAGTCTGAGTTGCTCGCGCGCATTCGCGAGCAGGGGGCCGTGCCGCGCCATATTGCGATCATCATGGATGGCAACGGACGCTGGGCGCGCGAGCGACACATGCCACGTCCCTTTGGTCATCGGTCCGGCATGAAGGCCGTGCGCTCGGTGGTTGAAGGATGCCTGAGTAGCGGCGTCGAATGGCTCTCGCTCTTCGCCTTCTCGCAGGAGAACTGGCAACGACCGGAGACCGAAGTGTCGGCGCTGATGTCGCTGTTGCAAGAGTACATCGCTCGCGAAGCGGCGGAGCTGCGGCAACAGGGTGTTCGCGTTCGCGTGTTCGGTGACTTGGAGCGACTCTCAGGGGCGGCAGCGACGGCCGTTGAGCAGCTCATGCGGGATACACAAGACGGCGAGAAGCTCGGGCTCAATCTGTTTATCTCCTATGGCGGGAGAGCGGAGCTCGTGCGTGCTGCGCGCTTGCTGGCTGCTGACGTGCAGGCCGGGCGGATGACGCCTGAGCAAATTGATGAAACGGAGATTCGGCGCCATCTCTACACCGCCGACTGTCCTGACCCCGACCTGCTCATCCGCACCTCGGGCGAGCAGCGCCTCTCGAACTTCTTGCTCTGGCAAATTGCGTACGCTGAGCTGTACATCTCCGGGGCCCTCTGGCCAGACTTCGGACGTGCCGCACTCTACGAGGCGATTCTGGATTTTCAGGGGCGCGATCGACGCTTCGGTCGAGTCTCGGTCTGATCCCGCGTCGACTTCGTCGCCAATGAGTGAATTCGGACGACGCGTCGTCGTTGCGCTCATCGGCGCACCGGTCGCGCTCGCGATGATTTGGGTCGGAGACGCGGCCTTGGCCACGCTCGCCAGTGCGCTCTCTGCGGTAGCGGCATGGGAGTTCTTCCGACTCGCGCGCGAAAGCGGGAACCGACCGCTCTCGCGTCTGGGCGTACTGCTCTCAGCAGCGATTCCGCTGTTGGTCCATGCGCAATTCCTGGGATTGATCCAGGTGCCCGCTGTGGCTTTCACCTTGGCGTTGCTTGGCGTGTTTGCGCTCGCCATTTGGCGCCGAGGGGTTGATGGAAAGCCACTCGCCGCCGTCGCGATCACGGTTGTTGGCGTCCTGTACACCGGTGGGACACTCTCCTACATCTACGCGCTGCGATACTTCGGTTATGCGGTGGGCAACGTGGCTGGCGCGCTGGCGGTGCTCCTGCCGGTACTGCTCACGTGGACGAGCGATGTCGGCGCGTATTTCGCCGGCCGTACCATTGGGGGCCGGAAGTTGATGCCGTCGGTGTCGCCCGGAAAAACGGTAGCCGGTGCCATTGGCGGCGTGGTGCTCACCGTGGTGGTATGTGCGGCGTACGTGCGCTGGGTGTTGCACCCGTATGCGCAACTCGCCTTCACCTCGTGGGGGCTCGTCACCTTTGCGGTGCTTATCAGTGTCGCCGCGCAAGTGGGCGATCTGACAGAATCGCTGCTCAAGCGGGAGGCCGGTGTGAAGGACAGTGGCACCATTTTTCCCGGACATGGCGGCGCGCTTGATCGTCTGGATTCGCTGTTTTTTGTCCTCCCGGTAGCCTATGCGTTGTACTATTGGCTGTTGATTATTGCACCTGGGTCCTGACGTGTCTGGCTTGAAACACGCAGACGCGCGCATCGGTGTCGCGCTCCTCGGATCCACAGGATCTATCGGGACGAGTGCGCTCCGCGTCCTGGCGCGACAACAGTCACGATTTGTGCCAGTGGCGCTCACGGCGAACGCCAACGCGACGCTGCTCGCTGCGCAGGCCTCGGAGTGGCACGCGCCGTATGTCGGTTTGGTGAACGGCGTGGTCCCGATCGAGCATCAGTGGGCGACCGGCGCGGAATGCCTGGTCGAAGCCGCCACGCATCCTGACGCACGCATCGTGCTGAATGCGATTGTCGGCGCGGCCGGATTGCCCGCGACACTCGCCGCGCTGCGCGCGGGCAAGCGCGTCGCGTTGGCCAACAAAGAAACCCTCGTGGTTGCCGGCGAGCTCGTCACCGCGACCGCGACGCAATACGGGGGAGAGCTCGTCCCAGTCGATAGCGAGCACTCCGCAATCCTGCAGTGCCTTGCCGGTCGATCGCCGCACGAAGTGCGCCGTTTGGTGCTGACCGCATCTGGTGGTCCGTTTCGGACCTGGACGTCAGCGCGTATCGCATCGGCCACCCGTGCAGATGCGCTGAAGCACCCGACGTGGCAGATGGGCAGCAAGATTACCATCGATAGCGCGAGCTTGGCCAACAAGGCGCTCGAGGTCATCGAGGCGCACCACTTGTTTGGTGTGCCATACGATCGCATTGATGTCGTCGTGCACCCGCAAAGCATCATCCATTCGTTTGTCGAGTTCATTGACGGCAGTGTGCTCGCTCAGATGGGTGTGCCGTCAATGGAGCTCCCCATCCTGTTTGCCCTGACGTTTCCGGAACGGGTGGCTGACTTTGGCGTACCATCCTTCAACCCGGTAGCATCGGGCAGTTTGACCTTCGAGGACGTGCGGCATGACGATTTTCCGATGTTGGGAATCGGGATCGGGGCTGGGCGGGCTGGAGGTACGGCGCCAGCCGTGTTCAATGCGGCGAACGAGGCGGCGGTCTCGCTGTTTCTCGCCAACCGTATTCGCTTCGATGAGATTCCGATGCTGGTCCAGTCCGCGCTCGATTCGAGAATGGTCGGCGCGGCATCCTCGTTGAATGAGGTATGGCGAGCGGACGCAGCGGCACGCAGTTTTGTGTTTGGGCAGGTGGCCGATTCAGCGCCGACATCCTAAGCGGTTCACTCCCTCCGAGTTTTATGCTGTCTACTATTGCACCCTACATCGCCCCGTTGCTCGTGTTCGGACTTGTGGTGTTTGTTCACGAGCTCGGGCATTTTGTTGCCGCCAAGATATGCGGTGTGTACGCGCCGGTCTTCTCGCTCGGCTGGGGCCGTCGCCTGTTTGGCTGGCGTCGAGGCGAAACGGACTATCGCGTGTCACTGATTCCGCTGGGTGGCTACGTCCGCATGGCCACGCGCGACGATGATTCCATGGCTGGCATCGAAGGCGGCACGGATCGCGGCTCGTTCGACGCGGAAGCCGAGCGCCCTGCCGACATTCCTGCATCGCTGTGGGACGCGTCGGCGATGGCCCCATTCGGGCCCAAGGCGGTTCCGCCGGACCGATGGGTCGAGAGTAAATCCGTGATGGCGCGCGTGTTCATTCTGTCGGCGGGCGTCATCATGAACATTCTTCTGACGCTCGGTGTGTCCAGCGGGATCTTTTACGCGTACGGAAACGCCTATCGTCCGGCCGTGATCGACTCGGTTGTGGTGGGCGCGCCCGCCGCGGCGGCAGGGCTTCAGGCGGGCGACCGCATTGTTGGCGTGAACGGCGAAGCGGTGCGTGCATGGGATGAGGTGGTCGATCGCATCTCTCCCATGACAAGTGGGACAGTCACACTCGACGTCCAACGTGGCACACAAAAGCTGTCACTTCCGGTGACGCCCGCACAAACGGAAATCGATGATCCGGTGACGGGAGCGAAGCGCACGGTCGGTCGCGTGGGGATTCAGGTGCGTGATTCTGTCGCCCGCGAGAGCATTGGCCTTGGCAAAGCGATGCAGCTCGGTTCGACGGCCACCTGGGGAATGGCCACCAGCGTTGTCGGCGTGCTCAAAGGCTTGGTGAGCGGTCAGGTGTCTGCGAAGAACTTGGGTGGTCCGATCCAGATTGCGCGCACATCAGTGCAGGCGGCGCGGCGCGGTGCAGAGACCCTCTGGTCGCTGATCGCCTTTCTGAGCTTGAACATCGCGATCCTGAATCTCGTGCCCATTCCCGTGTTGGATGGCGGCCAGATACTGCTGGTCCTCGCCGAGGCAGTGAAGGGGCGCGCCTTCAGCGCGGGAGTGCGCGAAGGGTTTGCTCGCGTGGGCGTACTCGCAGTGCTGGCGCTGATCCTGCTGGTCACGTTCAACGATATTCGCTCGACATTCGCCAACTAGCAGAATGAGCCGAGCGTCACACGGATTGCGTTGGCGTGACAACGACCGACGTGCGTTGGTCGCCGGTGTTGTGTGTTTGTCGTGCAGTGCGATAGTCGGTTGTCATCGGCCTTCCCCGTCGGCCAGCGCCACGCCGATCCCGACCACCACACAAGACACTGCGCCGACGCCGTCGAGCAAACCCACCACGTCGCGAATTCCACGCGACGCTGCACGTTTTGAGATCGAAGTAGTGAGTGATAGCACCGCGCGATTCAAGCCGCGCGAGGTCAACTGGATTCGCCCAGGCATGACGGCCTATGTGGTAGACCCGACAAACCGCGATGCGCTGGTGGCACGCTCGCGGGTGCTTTCGGTGTGGAATGACATGGCCGTCGCTGTGGTCACGTCGCAGGTCACGCGTGTGACGACACGTCACGTCGTGCTGATGACTCCCCCGCGCGTACCGTGGTGGAAGGCGCGACGGTTTTGGATGGGCACCGTCGTTGGCGCGTTGTTTGGTGGATCGGTCGGCGTGCTCGCAACACCGTAGACGAGCAGACCGTCCTACTTGTTGCAATCCATGCGAATCGAGCGGTACAGCGATTCGGACGACACGCCGCGACGAACACTCAGCATGTCTCCCAGATACGGAGCGCAGCGTGGAGCGGACGCGCGCACTTCGTAGCGACCCTCGGGAAGCATGACCAGCTTGGCGTCCGCGGTGACCTCGACCGACGCCCCACCGTCAAGCGACTCGAACCGGACTTTGGCGTCGTCTGGTGTGACGGAAAATCGCACGGCGAGACAGGACTTTACACTCAACACCACCGTGCGTTCTTTCTCTCCGACATTGAGCCGAACGATGGAATCTCTTTGGGCGGCGGCGCAGCTCACCGGCGCGTCAGCGATCACCGCACGGAGTGTGAGTCGTGCGGCACTGGGCCGAGTGATGGTCGCACTTCCGTGACCAACCAGCAGATTGTCGACGTACAGTGTCGCATCGTCTGGCGCCCGTATCAGGAGCGTCGTGCGGACGGCCGTTTGCGCCTGACGCCGCACGGTCTCCGCAGCGGCCGGCGTATCCAGCACGAGTGCTTGCGACGGCGGCACCGAAGCGGAGTCCGCTGACGAATCGCGCGTGAGGGTGGCGATCGGCAGCGTATCGGCGCGTGTAGCGGGCGGCGGGGCCACGGCCGCCGACCGTGGTGCTGACACGCCTGACGGCAGGAGCACTCTGAAGCTCGGCCATTTCCACAGCGCGAGCACCATCGCTCCGGCCGCACACAGTCCAGTCAGCGCCATCGCGCGCGTCCGAAAGCGCGCGCGGTCAGGTGACGGGACCGTGTGCGTCGCGCTCACTTGAACCGTTTCCGACGCCCCCGTTCTCGTGGTCGTCGTCGATCGCGACGCGGGCGATGAGGGGAGGCCAGCAAGCGCATCGGCGAGTTGCAGCGCCGTCGCGAAACGTTCCGCGGCGTCCTTGCGCAGCAAACGGTCCACCACGGCTTCGAACTCTGGCGTCAGCGACGGGGCATACTGCCGAACCCGAGGCGGCGGCGCTTCGATGTGCTGGCGAGCCACCGCGTACCATTCCTCACCCTCGAAGGGCAACCGTCCTGTGGCCGCGCGAAAAAGCGTCACGCCGAGCGAATACAGGTCGCTCCGGCCATCAAGTTCGGCACCGCGCGCTTGCTCCGGACTGAAGTAGTGCGGGGTCCCCATGACTTGTTGGGCGCTAAGCCCCGGGTCGGCGCTGAGCGCCCGTGCCAACCCGAAATCGGCCACGACAAATTCGCCGTGTGGGCCGATCAGGATATTGTCCGGCTTGATATCCCTGTGGACGACGCCACCCGCATGTGCCGTTGCCAAGGCCGCAGCAACGTCGAGGCCGACGCGTACGACTTCGGTTTCGGGCAAAGGGCCAACCACCTCCAGGCGACGCCCCAAGGACACGGGGAGCAAATCCATGGCCACGAACGAGGCGCCCTCGATCTGCCCCACGTCCCGCACCGTCACGATGTTCGGGTGGCGCAATCGGGCCGCGATAGCGGCTTCTCGTCGGAAACGGGCCTCGGCCTCGGCCTGACCGGCAAACTCCGGGCGAAGAATCTTGAGCGCGACCGGGATCTCCAAATCCCGGTCGATTGCCTCGTAGACCCACGCAAACGAGCCGCCACCAAGCAGCTTGATGACCCGATACTTCCCTAATTGTCGGCCGAGATAGCGGTCTGGCACGGTAAGGTCCTTTACAGACTGGGCGAGGTGGAGTAAACTACCGTGCTTCATACAATTGCGCGCAAAAACGCGGCGCAGCTGACGTACCCTGCGCAGGCATGCGCCGAGAAACTTACGACGATGGCGTTCGATAAGGCATCCACGATTGACAAGTACCGGACCCACGAAGGGGACACCGGTTCCACCCGCGTACAGATCGCGCTCCTCACCGAGCGCATCAACTACCTGACGGGTCACTTCCGTACCCACGCCAAGGACCATCACGGGCGTCGCGGTCTCCTTAAGATGGTCGGGAAGCGCAAGCGCCTGCTCAAGTATTTGCAGAGCACGGACGTCTTGGAGTATCGCGCTCTCGTCCAAAACCTTGGTCTCCGGTACTAAACCAGACCACGCCATCATGTCGCGCGGGGGCAGCAATGCCTCCCGCGCGATTTGCGTTCTCACCAGGAAATTCAGCAGATGATGCATCGCATTGAGCGGACCTTCGCGGGTCGCCCGCTGGTCATCGAGACCGGCCGCATGGCAAAACAGGCAGCTGGCTCAGCGCTTGTCCAGTTCGGAGAGACGATGGTGCTGGCCGCCGTGACGGTGAGCGAGAACCAGAGCCCTTTGCCGTTCTTTCCACTGACGGTGGAATACAAAGAAAAGACCTACGCTGCGGGAAAGATTCCCGGCGGCTTTATCAAGCGAGAGGGGCGCCCGGCGGATCACGAGATTCTTGCCTGCCGCATCATCGATCGTTCGATTCGTCCCTTGTTTCCTGAGGGCTTCAAGAACGAAGTCCAGGTCTTCGTGTATGTCGTGTCGGCCGATCAGGAAAATCAGGCCGACGTCCTGGCCCTCCTCGCCACATCGTTCGCACTGAACGCGTCCAAGATCCCCTTCATGGGGCCGATCGGCGGCGTGCGCGTCGGTCGCGTACAGGGACATTGGGTGCTCAACCCGACGTTCCAGCAGTTGGCCTTCTCCGATCTCGATTTGGTGGTCGCGGGCTCGCAGGATTCGATCGTCATGGTCGAGGGCGGCGCCCTCGAGGTCACCGAAGCCGACGTGCTCGAGTCACTCAAGATCTCGCACGAGGGAATTCGTGAGTTGATCGCGATGCAGCACGAGCTGCTGGCCAAGGTGCAGCAGCCCAAGATGGCGTGGAAGAAAACGGAACCCGCGGACGCGGTTGTCGAGCGCACGAAGGCGGTCGCCTCCGCGCAGATTCGCACGGCGCTCAATCAGGCTGACAAGCACACACGCGTGCAGGCCATCGAAGCCGCGAAGCGTGCGGCGGCCGAGTCGCTGGCGGCGGAGTTCCCGGATCATGCCAAGGACGTCAATACGGTCCTTGGTGATATCGAGTACAACGAACT
Organism: Gemmatimonadaceae bacterium; assembly: GCA_031421995.1. Taxonomy (GTDB): domain Bacteria; phylum Gemmatimonadota; class Gemmatimonadetes; order Gemmatimonadales; family Gemmatimonadaceae; genus Gemmatimonas. The sequence goes on along the minus strand of JANOPS010000487.1, from coordinate 22,601 downwards.
TCGCGCCCAAGTGCTCGACACGGGATTGCGGGTCGATGGGCGCAAGCCCAATGAAGTGCGCGGCATCTCGGTCGATGCGACGGTGCTTCCGCGTGCCCATGGCTCGGCGCTCTTCACCCGTGGTCAGACGCAGGCACTCGTCGCCGCAACGCTTGGCACGGCGAAGGACGCGCAGCGACTCGACTCCATCAACGAGCCGGGTGAGACCACCCGTTCGTTCATGTTGCACTACAACTTCCCACCGTTCTCGACTGGTGAAGTGCGGCCGATGCGCGGAACGAGTCGTCGCGAGATCGGACATGGCAACCTCGCCGAACGCGCGCTGCAAGCGGTGCTGCCTGACTTCGCAGATTTCCCGTACACGCTGCGCATTGTGTCCGAAGTGCTGGAGTCCAACGGTTCGTCGTCCATGGCCTCAGTCTGCGGCGGTTCCCTCGCGTTGTTCGATGCCGGTGTGCCGATGAAGGCCGCCGTTGCTGGCGTGGCGATGGGACTGATCAAGGAAGGCAAGAAGTACGCGATCTTGACCGACATTCTCGGGACCGAAGATCATCTCGGCGACATGGATTTCAAGGTGGCCGGGACCAAGGATGGCATCACGTCCATCCAGATGGACATCAAGATCGAGGGCTTGGATATCAAGATCATGGAGGAAGCCCTCGCGCAAGCGAAGGACGGGCGCCTGCATATTTTGGCAGAAATGGATAAGGCGCTGGACGCCCCGCGCGGTGATCTGTCCAAGTACGCGCCTCGCATCGTGACGGTGCAGATTCCCGTGGACAAGATCGGTGAGTTGATCGGCCCGAAGGGCAAGAACATTCGTGGCATTCAGGAAGAGACCGGTGCGGAACTCTCGGTCGATGACGATGGAACGGTCACGATTGCCGCCGTGGGCGGTGAGTCGATGGAGCGCGCACGCCAGATGGTGCAGGCGATGACGGCCGAGGCCATCGTGGGCGAGACGTACGAGGGGACCGTGAAGACGGTGACGGCGTTCGGCGCGTTCATCGAGATCATGCCCGGCACCGAAGCGCTCTTGCATGTCTCTGAGATGAAGCATGAACGCGTCGAAAAGCCTGAAGACGTGGTCAAGAAGGGAGATCGCGTGACGGTCAAGCTCATTGATCGTGACGAGCGCGGACGCTTGCGCTTGTCGATGAAAGCGCTGCTGCCGCGGCCGGAAGGCATGCCGGAAGAGGTGCCGAGTGAGCGTCCGCGTCGTGATGACAGCGAGCGCCCCCCGCGCAGTGGTGGGGATCGTGGCGGACGGAGCGGTGGTGGTCGCGACAGGCGCTAACGCGCCCGCTCTGCGCCGCACGGATCTAGCCAATGGACTGACCGTGCTCTCGGAAGCCGTTCCGGGAGCACGGTCTGTTGCGTTTGGCGCCTGGATTCGTGCCGCGACGCTTCATGAGCGGGCGGAAGACATGGGCGTGTCGCATTTCCTCGAGCACATGGTGTTCAAGGGAACTCGCACACGTTCAGCGCAAGAGATAGCGCTGTCGTTGGAGTCTCTCGGCGGATCGTTGGACGCCTACACGGAACGCGAACACACCTCGTTTCAGGCGCGCGTGCTCGACGAGCACTTGCCGGACGCCGTGAGCGTGATTGGCGACTTGATCTTCGACCCGTTGCTCCGCCCGGCGGATTTGGCGCTGGAACGCAAGGTCATCCTTGAAGAGATCAGCATGGTGGACGATACGCCCGATGATGTGATCTTTGATGTGCACAATCGACTGTTATGGGGTGATCACGCGCACGGATACCCGATTCTGGGCACGCGGGAGACTGTGCAGCAGCTACAGGTCACGCACTTGAAGGCGTTACACGCCCGGGCGTATCACACGGGTCGTCTGGTGGTCGCCGCAAGCGGCAACGTGGAGCACGAGCATTTGATCAGCACCTTGGTGGACCGCGGATGGGGAGAGCGGACGAGTGGGGATCTCACACCGTTCGACGTGCCGGTGGCGATCGCCACCGAACCGCAAAGCAAACACGTGCGACGCAAGGATATCGCGCAGACGCATCTGGTCATGGGGAGTGCTTCGATCGCGCACGGAGACCCGCGCCGCTATGCATTCGCGCTGCTCGATATGTTGCTCGGCGGCGGTATGAGTTCTCGCCTGTTCCAGCGCGTGCGGGAGGAATTGGGCTACGCGTACAGCGTGTACACATTCAGCTCGTCGTACGCGGACACTGGCGTGCACGGTGTGTACCTGGCCAGTGCGCCCGAGACCGCACAGAAGGCACTGGATGCGGTGCGTGAGGTATTGACACGCGTGGTCGACGAAGGCTTGTCAGAAGCGGATCTGGTCGCCGGGAAACGGCAGCTTCGCGGGCAGTTGGTCCTGTCCATGGAAGGCATATCGTCGCGCATGTATCGCGCGGCGACGACCGCCCTATACAATGAGCCGTATCGCTCCATCGAGGAGTTGATGGCGCGGGTCGACGCCGTCGACGCGGACGCGGTGCGCGATGTGGCGCGCACGTTTTTCGATCCAACCAAGCAAACCCTCGTCAGCCTCGGTCCAAAGGCCGTACGCTGACGTCACTCCCTCACTGAGACCTTCTTCCTATGCGCATCGGCGTCCCGAAAGAAATCAAGACAAACGAGAATCGAGTGGCCCTTGTCCCGGCGGGCGCCGAGGCCTTGGCGTCTGCGGGTCATCAGGTTTTCATCGAACGTGGGGCAGGGATCGGGAGCGGCTTTGAAGACAGCGACTATACCGACGTTGGAGCGACCATCGTCGACGACGCCGCCTCGGCGTGGGGCAAGGCCGAGTTGTTGCTCAAGGTCAAGGAGCCCATCGCCAAAGAGTGGGGGTTCCTTCGTGCCGATTTGACGCTCTTCACGTATCTGCATTTTGCTGCCGACGAGGCCTTGACCCGCGCCCACGCCGCGAGCGGGGCGACCTGCATCGCCTACGAGACCGTCGAGCTGCCGAATCGCGAGTTGCCGCTGTTGACCCCCATGTCCGAAGTGGCTGGGCGAATGGCCGTGCAAGAAGGAGCGAAGTACCTGGAGAAGATCTACGGGGGCCGAGGGGTGTTGTTGGGAGGCGTGCCTGGCGTGGCCCCCGCGAAGGTCGTGATCCTTGGCGGCGGCGTGGTGGGAACGAACGCGGCGAAAATGGCGGCCGGCTTGGGCGCGAAAGTGGTCGTGCTTGATTTGTCGCTCGAGCGCCTGCGCTATTTGTCAGACGTGATGCCGGCCAACGTGCAACTCATCCATTCGAATCGCCACAACATCCTGGAGCAGATCTCGACCTGCGATCTGGTCATCGGAGGGGTGTTGATTCCAGGGGCGAAAGCGCCCAAACTCGTGCGCCGTGAGGATCTGAAGCGCATGCGGCCGGGTGCGGTGATTGTGGACGTCGCGGTTGACCAGGGCGGGTGCATCGAGACCATCCATGCGACCACCCATGAAGATCCGACGTACGTGGTCGACGGGATCATTCACTATGGTGTCGCAAACATGCCCGGGGCGGTGCCACGGACGTCCACGCTGGCCCTGACCAATGCGACGCTCCCGTACACGTTGCTGTTGGCCAACAAGGGTTGGAAGCGCGCCCTCCGCGAGAACAGCGCGCTGCTGAAGGGGCTCAACATGACCGGTGGCGACGTCACGTACCAGGCGGTCGCGGAGTCGTTTGGGATGGCGTTCCACGAGCCAGCGAGCTACGTCGAATAGGGGCGTGGCCAGCGGGGGAGGGGCGTCGTCCGCTCCCCCGCCCGTGGGTCCCGTCGGTGCGCTAGGTCACGGTAATTCAACAGCTTGTTCGCTGTTGTGTTAACCGATACCTTATCTCCACGAGTAGTGCGACGTGTCCCCTGATTCGGCGTCATACGCCGGCGAGCCCCACTGGATGTTCTGGCCCTTTAAGAAGGCGAATTCGCTGTTTCCGGCGAACGCCATTGCTGTTGATCTTGGCACGGCGAATACGCTCATCTACGTGAAGGGCGAGGGCATCGTGCTCAATGAGCCGTCGGTGGTCGCGCTCGACCGCGAGACGAAGAAGATCCGCGGCGTAGGGCTGGAAGCAAAGCGCATGCTGGGCCGGACGCCGGAAGGCATCATGGCCGTGCGTCCCATGAAGGACGGCGTGATCGCGGACTTCGACGTCACCGAAAAGATGCTGCGCTACTTCCTGACGTTGGTGATCGACAAGCACGTGTTCAAGGTGAAGCCGCGCGTGATCGTGTGCGTGCCGTCGGGCATTACCGAAGTCGAGAAGCGCGCTGTTCGAGACTCGGCGCTTGGTGCCGGTGCGAAAGAAGTGTTCATGGTTACCGAACCTATGGCTGCCGCCATCGGCGTTGGACTGCCGGTCGAATCGCCAACGGGCAACATGGTGATCGACATTGGTGGTGGAACGACCGAGATCGCCGTCATCGCGTTGTCGGGCATCGTGAGCGACACGTCCATTCGCACGGGTGGCGATGAGCTCGATGTGAGCATCGTGCAGTTCATGCGCAAAAATTACAATCTGCTGATCGGTGAGCCAACGGCCGAGCAGATCAAAATCCAGATTGGCTCGGCGTATCCAGTTGGTGACGAGCGCGAAATGGAAGTGAAGGGTCGCGATCTCGTATCGGGCATTCCCAAAACCGTGCGCGTGCACTCGAGTGAAATTCGCGAGGCGATTCAAGAGCCCATCCAACAAATTGTTGATGCGGTGCGTCGTGCGCTGGAGATCACCCCGCCGGAGTTGGCGTCCGATATCGTGGACCGTGGGATCGTGATGACGGGCGGCGGCGCGTTGATTCGTGGGCTTGACGTGTTGCTGAGTCAAGAGACGGGATTGCCGATTCACGTCGACGAAGATCCGCTCACGTGCGTGGTACGCGGCACGGGGAAGATTCTCGACGACGAAGAGAAGTACTGGTCCGTACTTTCGACCTGACGACGCCGTGGCACGAAGCGTCCGCGGCGGTGGGCGACTCGACACCGGGCTGCTCGTCAGTTGTCTGGTGCTGTCCGTCGTGTGCGTGGTCATGCCGCAGCGATTTCGCGACAGTATTGCCGCTGGTCTCCGGCAGACAGTGCTCCTGCCACTGGTGGTGCTCGAGGGACACGCCAGTGGGGTTCGCGCGACGATCACGGCGCGCGATGCCTTGCTCGCGACGCGCGCGAGGGCAATTACCGACACTCTGAGCCTGCGCGCTGTCACCGACGAAAACACCACGCTTCGTCGCATCATGGGCTTATCCGCTCGACTCGGCGAGGGGTTTGTTGTCGCCGAGGTGTTGCCGCGACGGAGCACGGAAGAGGATTTCCGCATGACGCTGAGCGTTGGCTCGCGCGCGGGCGTGGAACCATTTGCCCCGATTGTCACCGCCGACGGATTAGTGGGGATGACGGAGCGTGTGGACGAGAACACCACGTTTGCCATCACGTGGGCGAGTCCCGAATTTCGCGTGAGTGCCATGAGCGAAAACGGTTCAGTCTTCGGCGTGGTGCAACCGCACCTCGGCGTCGGCGTGGAGCGCCTGTTGCTGGAGCTGCGCTTCGTCCCGTTTCGGAAGACTTTGGATTCCGGCGCCGTGGTCGTCAGTTCGGGCCTTGGCACCACCTATCCGCGGGGTATTCCGATCGGCACGGTCATCGGCGAGATCACGACCAGCGAGAAATGGGCGCGGACCTACTTGCTCACGCCGTCCGTGTTACCTGCGTTCATTGGCCCCGTGATTGTGCTGCGCCCATCGCGCGGCACACGTGGCGTCAACACCATCTGGATGAATGTCGCCTCGGCGGATTCGGCGGCGCGGGCCATTGCCGCCGCTGGCGATTCGGTGGCGCGACTGTCCGCGATGGCGGAGTTAGCCGCGCGACGCGCCGTCGTGGACTCGGTGTTGGCCGATAGCTTGATGCGCGATCGCCTCCTGAGCACGCCGCCGACCGTCCGTTCGCCAATGACACGGGTCGACAGTGCGCGGGCCGACAGTGGGCGTCGTGCGCGTCTCGATTCCATGCGTATGCGCGCGCCGACGGTACCACCGCGGACGGGTCCACCGCCCGCCTTCGAGCCTCGCTGATGGCGATCCCGCAACCCCAGTCCGCTGCGGCCTCCATGGTCCGCGCGTGGATTGGTTTCCTGCTGCTGCTGCTCGCGCAATTCGCAGTGCGTCCGCTGCTCTCGGCGCGTGCGAGTGTGGATTTTCTTGTCATCGCGGTGCTCTTCGCCGCCGTGCGCATGCGCCCGGGGCTGGCGGCGCTGGTTGGCTTCGGTGCTGGCATTGCCATTGATGCGCTGGTGCCATCGGCGTTCGGCGCCGCTGCCGTCTCGTTCACCGCGGTCGCGTTCGTTGCGTCGCGCGTCAAGGCCGTGTTCTTTGCCGATCACGTGGCGTTGACGGCGCTCTTTGTCTTTGTGGGAAAACTGATCTTCGATGCGCTGAACACCGCTTTCAGCGGCGCCGCGCGAGGATCCGATTTGGTCGTGCAATTGTTGCTGTGGACGCCGCTGTCCGCCGCGCTCACGGCGCTCGTGGCCGTGGTCTTACTGACCGTCTTCCGACCATTGTTCCGTCCCGCATCAGGCTAGTGGACCACACATGAGTTTCCACCCCAACGAGGTCTTGCGTCGCGCGCGCGTCGTGCGGGGCGTGGTGATTGCCGTCTTCGTGGGGCTTGGCGGGGCGTTCTTTCGCACGCAAGTGCTGCAGAGCGCCGAGTATGTCCTGCAGTCGGAGAAGAATCGCCTGCGCGAAGTGCCGATCCCGGGCTCGCGTGGCATCATCTACGATCGGAAGGGCGAGATCATCGCGGAGAATCTTCCCGGCTATCAGGTTTCGATCATCAGTCCAACGGTCGATTCGTTGCGGTCCGCGCTCGTGGCGCTCGCGCGTATTGTCCCGATCGATTCCGGCCAACAGGAAAGCGCGGTCGCGCGCTTCCGGCGTTCACCCAAGCGGCCGGCCGTCATCTTTCCCGACGCCTCCTTCGAAGTGATCTCTGTGCTCGAGGAGCGGCGTGTTGAGTTTCCGGGGCTGATCATTCAGAGCTCGCCGAAACGCTACTATCCCGACGCCGAAGCGATGGCGGCGTTGATTGGCTACACCGGCGAAATCTCGGCGGAGGAACTGCTGCTTCCGCAGTATGGCGACTACAAGCCCGGGCAAGACGTCGGGAAGGCCGGCTTGGAGAAGCAATACGAGGTGCGGCTCCGTGGCACAGAGGGACGGCGCTTCGTGGAAGTCGACGCGCGCAATCGTGTCGTGCGCGACAACGGGGTGCGGGCCGATGAAGCGCCCGAGGCGCCCGCACCACTTCGCACCAATCTCGATCTGGATCTGCAGAAGTACGCACACGAGTATTTTGGCGACTCACTTCGCGGCGCTGTGGTCGCGCTCGATCCGCGGACTGGTGGTGTGTTGGCGCTTTACAGCGCGCCGTCGTACGACGTGAATAAATTCGTGGGCGGTGTGTCGGGAACATATTTCAAGAGCCTGCTCGACGATCCTGGTAAACCACTGTACAATCGCGCGTTGCAGGGAACATATGCGCCCGCATCGACATGGAAGCTTGCGACAGCGGTTATCGGCTTGCAGCGTGGCTTGGTCACGATGGACACGCGTATGCCGCAGCCGTGCCGCGGTGTCTACTATTACGGTCGCCCTTTTAAATGTCACAAACACGAGGGTCATGGGGACGTCACGCTGGCGCAGGCAATCGCGAGCTCGTGTGATGTGTATTTCTATCAACTGGGGCTTAAGATTGGCCTCGCGAACTTGATCGCCGGCGGTCTACGCCTCGGCTTCAAGGAGCGTGCCAATATCGATCTTCCCAACGAACGACGGCCGGCGTGGCCTGAAAGCGTCGACTATTTCAACAAGCGCTATGGCGCTCGGGGATGGAACCAGTCGGTGGTGCTCAGTCTCGCGATCGGTCAAGCCGACAATGCGCAGACGCCGCTGAACATGGCGCGCTTTTATACCGCGCTCGCAACGGATGGCGCAGCGGCCACACCGCAAATCGTCACACACACACCCGCGCGCACCCAGATTCTCCACCTTACGCCAGAACAACTCCAGGGACTTCAGCTCGCGCTAGCCGATGTGGTATCTCGCGGTACCGCCGCTGGAGCACAGATCAAAGGGCTGACCATCGCGGGAAAAACCGGAACGGCGGAGAATCCACCACACCCCGACAACGCGTGGTTCGTCGGATACGCGCCAGCAGACAACCCCAAGATCGTGGTGGCGATCATGATTGAAGAGGGGCTGCATGGCACAGTGGCGGCGCGCGTGGCCACCAAGATGATGGAACGCTATCTCAAGGCAAAACTGACGCTCACGACGGTGACCAACGACTGATGGCGACACTGCTCAAGCGACAAGGCATCGACGTCCCGCTCCTCATGTTCGCGCTGCTGTTGACCGTTTACGGGATCGCGATGGTGTTTTCGGCCGGGCAGACCGACGCCGTGAGCGGGTCGTACGCCACGCTGTGGCAACGACAGTTGGCGTTCTTTGTCGTGGCGCTCTGTGTGGCGTACGCCATCATGCAGGGCTCGGTGCGGCTCATCGAGTGGGCGGCGTGGCCGCTCTACCTGTTTAGTTGCGGCTTACTCGTCTTGGTGCTGTTTGTCGGCACCGGTGCCGGTACGGCCGCGGGCATGAAAAGTTGGTTGTCTATTGGCGGGTATCGCATTGGACAGCCTGCGGAACTCGCGAAGCTCGCGACGATCCTGATGTTGGCGCGCGTGCTCGCCGCACGGCGCGAGTCGCCTCGCGCACTTCTTGAGCTCTGGCAACCGCTGTTGGTGGTCGCCGTGCCGTGGTTGTTGGTCCTCGCGCAGAAGGACGTCGGGACGGCAATCGTGTTCATCGGTATTTGTTTTGCCATGCTGTTCTGGGCTGGCGTGTCATGGCCGGTCCTCTTGATGCTCGCCAGTCCGGGGATCAGCCTCTTGCTGGCCTTCAGCACCGGCGCGTGGGGAGCGTGGTTCCTTCTCCTTGGCGCGCTGATGCTGTGGTATCGGCCGTATCTGCTCGAGGGCGCGACGCTGATGCTCGCCAACGTCACCATGGGGATCGTGGCCCCAATCTTGTGGGAACGCTTGGCACCGTATCAACAACGTCGCCTGCTGGTGTTTCTCGACCCGTCTTACGACCCGCGCAATGCGGGGTGGAACGTGGTGCAAAGCAAGGTCGCCATTGGTTCGGGTGGGATATTCGGCAACGGATTCACGCTCGGGAGCCAGAAGCGCCTGCAGTTCCTGCCCGAGCGACATACCGACTTCATTTTTTCGGTCGTTGGCGAAGAGCTCGGATTTATCGGCGTGTCCATCGCGCTCAGTCTCTTCCTGGCGCTCTTCTTGCGCACCACGCGCGTCGCATCGCGCGCCAACGACGCCTTCCCCAGTCTCGTGGCAATGGGGATTCTTGCCGCATGGATGGTGCACGTGATCGTGAACATCGGTATGACATTGAACCTGATGCCGGTCACCGGTATCCCCCTGCCGTTCTTCAGCAATGGCGGGTCGTTCCTGATGGTGAGCTGGATATCCGTTGCGGTGCTGTTGCGGATCTCCGCCGAGGGTCGTGGGTTGCCAGATGGACTCGGACTCTGAGCGTCGGCCTTTCTTCGGGAATTCCCGGAAGACGTTGGCGCCAGAGCGCAAGACCTAGCCAGCGAGGCGGTTCCGTTCGATCTTTCCACGTCTATGGCATGGTTCCGCAAAGAAAGGAAGGCTCGACAGCCTCGTAGCGAGCGTCTCGAAATCCCACCGGACACGTGGGAGAAATGCGAGGCGTGCGGGCATACGGATATCCGTGCGAAATTTCTGCGTACGTTTAACGTCTGTCCCGAGTGCGATTTCCATCGACGACTGCGTGCGTGGGATTACGCGGCGATGCTCCTCGATGAGGCGTCAATCGTCGAAGTCGGCGGTGAATTGCGATCGGTCGATCCGCTGGGTTTTCCGGATTACCCGGCCCGACTCAAACGTGCGCTCACCAACGCCGGCGACAGCGATGCGATCCTGACCGTCACGGGACTGTTGAGTGGCCTTCCCGTGGGGATTGGCATCATGGACTTCGCGTTCATGGGCGGATCGATGGGTTCGGTTGTGGGGGAGAAAATCGCACGACTGGGCCAGCGGTCGCTCGAGAAGAAGCACCCCCTCGTGATTATCTCGGCTTCCGGCGGCGCGCGCATGCAAGAAGGCGTGTTGTCGTTGATGCAGATGGCGAAGGCGTCGGCGGTGCTGTCGCAACTCGCTGAGCGTCGCATTCCGTACATATCCATTCTGACCAACCCCACCACCGGTGGCGTCAGTGCGAGCTTCGCCATGCTTGGGGATGCGATTCTCGCCGAGCCCGGCGCGGTCATCGGGTTCGCTGGTCCGCGCGTCATCAAGCAGACGCTGGGGCAGGACCTTCCCGAAGGATTTCAGACAGCCGAATTCCTGGTCGATCACGGCATGGTTGATACGGTGGTGCATCGCCGGGATCTGCGCATGACCGTTTCCGCGCTGCTGCGACACATGACCGGACGTCCTGCGGCAGCAGGACACGCGCAGGAAGGCTGACGATCGACCCACTCGCGCCCCGAACGCTACCGGGAGCGGCGGCGGCCACGCCGCGCGCGCTAAGCGAGCTGGCCGAGGCTGAGGCCTACCACGCGGCCCTCGCGCGGCTGTTCGATCGAACCGGCGGGGCGTGGCGCCTTGGACTCGATCGAATGGGTGCGTTACTTGCCGCGCTCGGTGATCCACATCGTGCCTATCCTGTGTTTCATGTGGCGGGCACAAATGGAAAGGGCAGCACTGTTGCCACGCTCGACGCGCTGCTGAGGCACGCGGGGCTGCGCGTCGCGCGATACACGTCGCCGCATCTGGTGCGGTTCAACGAGCGAGTCGTGATTAATGGCCACCCCATGTCGCATTCGGCCATCGCCTCATGGCTGAACACGCATGAACCGCGGCTCACGCAATTAGGCGCCACGTTCTTCGAAGCGACGACGGCAATGGCCCTCTCGTATTTCGCCGAGGCGCAGGTCGATGTCGCGATCGTCGAGGTGGGCCTCGGTGGTCGCCTTGACGCGACCAATCTCGTCTCGCCAATTGCGGCTGGTGTCACGCAAATCGGTTTCGACCACATGGAGTATCTCGGAACCACCCTCGCGCAGATCGCCGGCGAGAAAGGGGGGATCTTCAAGGCGGGCACGCCGGCGATTATCGGCGAAACGCGCACGGAGATCCGAGATCTGTTGATCCAACACGCGCAGGAGCGCCAAGCGTCACCCATTCTTGCGACGGGGCGCGACTGGCACATCCGGGACATCACACTTTCAGAGCATGGCACCTCCTTTGTGCGTGAGACTGCTCGCGGATCCCAGTCGCTTTCCACACCGTTGATTGGGCAGTTTCAGGCGCACAACGCGTGCGTTGCGCTGTCGATGCTTGAAGCAGCAGGTGGGTCGTGGGCGGAGATCGCAACGACGGCGAGTGACGCGCTGCCCAATGTCAGACTGGCCGGGCGTTTTCATCGATCCGGGCGTTGGCTCTTCGACGTCGCACACAATGCGGATGGTGCGCAGACCGTGGTCGGCAACGTGCTGGCAACGGGTATGCCCCGCCCGGTGGTGGCCGTGGTGACGGTGCTGCGAGACAAGGACTGGCAAGGGATTCTGCGAGCCTTGGGCACAGTCGCCGATCGCATTCTCGTTACGGCGGCACCGACGGCGCCCCGATCGCGCGCTTGGTCGCTCTCCGAGGTCGAATCGTGGGCCCGTGAGTGCGAACTCCCGGTGGAGCGTATTGATGACTTCGACGAGGCCCTGCGGGTCGCCGACGCCTCTGGAGCGACGATTCTGGTGACGGGGTCATTCCACACGGTCGGCGACGCGATGGAACGGTTGCAGGTCGATCCGTTGGGCCGATAGCTTTCACCATGCCACCTAAGCCATTACCGGGGTTTCGAGATTTCTACCCCGAACAGCTCGCCGAACGCACGTACGTCTTTGAGACGTGGCGTCGCGTCGTGCGACGCTACGCATTTGACGAGTACGACGGACCGCCGCTCGAGTCGCTGGATCTCTATACGCAAAAGAGCGGCGACGAGATTGTCACGCAGCTGTACAACTTCGTGGACAAAGGGGATCGTGCCGTCGCCCTGCGCCCCGAAATGACGCCGACGTTCGCACGCATGGTGGGTGCAAAAGCGCAAACGTTGCGGAAGCCGGTGCGCTGGTTCAGCCTGCCACAGCTCTTCCGCTACGAGCGGACCCAGAAAGGTCGTCTCCGCGAGCACTTTCAATTGAACGTGGATATCGTCGGCGAAGCAGACACGCTGGCCGATGCCGAGCTGCTCTCGGTCGCAATCGAGATCATGCGCGCCTTTGGCCTCTCCGCCAACGATGTGCGCGCCCGCGTGAGCGATCGACGGCTCTTGAATGCGCTGCTAGAGCACTTCGAGATCGCGAGTGATTCGTGGCCCTTGGTGTATGCGGTGCTCGACAAGCTCGAGCGCCAGCCGCGGGAGGTGTCTGAAGCCAAGCTGTTGGAGGGCGGGCTGTCGGCCGACGCGCGCGAGGCCATCATGGGGTTCGCATCGCTCGATTTTGCATCGTTGCGCGCGCGCTATGGAACGTCCGCGGCGGTTAGTCCGGCGATCGCACAATTTGCCGAGTATCTGGAACATGCCGCGGCACTGGGGATCGCCGAGTGGATCCAATTCGATCTGACGATCGTTCGCGGGCTGGCGTACTACACCGGTATTGTGTTCGAGCTCTTCGACGCCGTCGGTGAGTTTCGTGCGATCTGCGGCGGCGGGCGGTATGATAACTTGCTTGGAGCGTTGGCCGGCGTCGATTTGCCAGCCCTCGGCTTCGGGCTGGGTGACGTGGTGCTTACAGAACTCCTGCGCGGCAAGGGATTGCTTCATGCACACGTCGGCGAGCCGCTTCGCCTGTTCATGGTCGCAGGGACTGCGGTGCCCGGCGGCGAGGTGTTGCGGATGGCCACTGTGCTGCGCGCCGTGGCAACAGGCACGTCGGTCAGTTACGGGCTCTCACGCGCCGCCCTCGAGTCGAGGAAACTGCCCAAGCAACTCGAGGATGGTCGAAAAAACGGGGCGAACGTATTCGTGGTGCTCCATAAGGAGGGCGATACCCTGACGTATCGCCTGCAGTCGGCCACGTCGTCCCTGAGCACCGAGTCGGACCCCGCCATTTCCGCACATGACTTCCGCGCCTCCGATCCGAGCGTGAGAACGCAAGCAGCGCTCCGCCTGCTGGCGAGCGCGAGACACCTTTTACCGCGTACGGCCGAGACCTCATGAGCGATGACAAAAAACTGACCACGCGTGCTGACAACTTCAGCGAGTGGTACAACGAGCTGGTGCTACGATCTGAGCTGGCCGATTACTCGCCGGTGCGTGGATGCATGGTGATTCGGCCGCACGGATACGGCATCTGGGAGCGCATGCAGCGCGCCCTCGATGACATGTTCAAGGCCACGGGTCATGTCAACGCGTACTTTCCATTGTTCATTCCCGAGAGTTTCCTGTCCAAGGAAGCGGAACATGTCGAGGGCTTCGCCCCCGAGTGCGCGGTGGTCACGATGGGCGGAGGCAAGGTGCTTGAAGAGCGCTTAGTCGTGCGCCCAACGTCCGAGACCATCATCTACTCGATGTTTGCCAAGTGGGTCCAGAGTTACCGCGACCTGCCGCTGCTCTACAACCAATGGGCGAACGTGGTGCGTTGGGAGATGCGCACGCGGTTGTTTCTCCGCACGATGGAATTCCTCTGGCAGGAAGGACACACGGCGCACGCCACGCATGACGAGGCGGAAATCGAAACGCGCAAGATGCTTGGCGTGTACCGGGAGTTCATGGAAGGGCACATGGCAATGCCCGTCATTACCGGCCTGAAGACCGACTCGGAGCGCTTCGCCGGAGCGCTGCGCACGTACTCGTGCGAGGCCATGATGCAAGACAACCGTGCCCTGCAGGCCGGCACTTCGCACAACCTCGGTCAGAACTTCGCCAAGGCGTTCGACCTGTCGTTTCAAAACGAGCAGGGCGAAGAGGCGTTCGCGTGGAATACCAGCTGGGGGGTCTCCACGCGCATGATCGGCGGGTTGGTGATGACGCATGGTGATGACGCAGGCCTCCGGTTGCCGCCGCGGCTGACGCCGATACAGTTGGTCATCGTGCCAATCTGGAAAACCGATGAGGAGCGTGCGGCAACGATTGATATGGCCAAACGGATTGCGGAAGACCTGGGCAGTTTCAAACGCCATGATCACGAACGGATTCGCACGCATGTAGACGATCGCGTCGGCGTGAAGCCCGGCAGCAAGTACTACCACTGGGAAACCCGCGGGATTCCGCTCCGACTGGAAATTGGTCCGCGCGATTTGGCATCGGGAAGTGGCATGTTGGTTCGTCGCGACTCCCGGGAGAAGCGGCCCATTGCGTTCGATGCGTTGCGCAACGAACTGCCGGGGATTCTCGATACCATTCAAGCCGACATGCTCGCTGCTGCGCGTGCCCGATTGGAAGCCAACTCCATTCGCGAGCCCATGAGCTACGATCGATTCAAGGAGGTCATGGCAGGATCTGGCGCGTTCGTGTACGCGGGGTGGAACGGAGACCCTGCCGTTGAAGCGCGCGTCAAGGAAGAAACCAAAGCGACGATTCGTTGCATTCCGGATCCGGAGTTCCGCTCACCCAATCCGCCAACCACATGCATGGTGACGGGTGAACCAGCGAAGCATGAAGTGATTTGGGCGCGTGCGTACTGACGTGCCGGTGACCGACGAATCCACGGCTACCGGTTTCGTCCGTCGCGACGGGGTGTTGCACGCCGATCGTGTCGCGCTGCCCGAGATTGCGGCGCGTGTCGGTACACCCTGTTACGTCTATTGCTCGAGCACGATTCGCGAGCGATTCGCACGGCTTGATCATGCCTTCCGCGATGTCCCGCACCACGTACACTTCGCCATGAAGGCGAACTCCAGCGCGGCTATCCTCCGACTCCTCCATGAGTTGGGAGCAGGGGTGGATATCGTCTCGGGTGGTGAACTGACGCGCGCACGCGCGGCGGGATTCGGTGGCAGGGATATCGTATTCAGCGGAGTCGGCAAGACGGTTCGGGAGATCGAGCAGGCGCTTGATGAACAGGTGCTGCTCATCAACGTCGAGTCGGAAGCAGAACTGATTACGGTTGATGCGGTGGCGGCGGCGCGGAATCTGGTCGCGCCCATTGCCATCCGGGTCAATCCCGAGGTGACCGTTGAGACCCCTCACGCGTACATCAAGACTGGGGAGAAAGGACAGAAATTTGGTATTCCTCGTGATGACGTCGAACGGATCGCCGGCCTTGCGCGCTCACTGCGCCACGTCGCGCTTCGCGGACTGGGTATGCACCTCGGTTCGCAGATTGCGAACGCAGACCCGATGCGTGAGGCGCTGCCGCGATTGCTCGAGGTGGTGCACCGCGTCGTCGCTCAGGGGCACCCGCTGGCCTTTCTCGATGTCGGCGGAGGCCTCGCCGTGCCGTATCATACCGACGATCCGGTTGCCGACGTGGAGGACTACGCGGCGCTCGTCATGGCTGCCGTGCGCGAGACGGGACTGCGCCTGCTGCTCGAGCCTGGACGTTTCCTCGTGGCCGAGGCGGGGACGCTGCTGACACGGGTGTTGTACCGCAAACATGCCGCAGGGAAAGACTTTGTTGTCACCGACGCCGGTATGAGTGATCTGGTGCGCCCAGCCCTGTACTCGGCCTACCACCGTATTGAACCGGTGGTCGATACAGCAGGGAGTGTTACGGCAGACGTCGTGGGACCGATCTGCGAGTCTGGGGATTTTTTCGCGAAGGACCGACTGATCGCGGACGTCCAAGCGGGCGACCTGCTGGCAGTCTGCACCGCCGGCGCGTACGGCTATTCGATGTCCTCGAACTACAACTCTCGCCCGAGACCGGCGGAAGTGCTTGTTGACGAAACGCGCTTCGCGATAATGACGGAGCGAGAAACGCTGGACGACCTGATGCGACTGGAACAGACGCATCTTCACTGGAGGAGTACCTGATGCGAATCGGCTTGCTGTCCGACAGCCACGATCGCGTGCCCGCGATTCACGCCCTGCTTGAGCAGATGATCGCCGGCGGCGTATCGATCGTGATGCACGCTGGCGACTACTGCTCGCCGTTTTCCCTGCAACCCTTTCAGGATCTTTCCATTCCGCTGCTCGGTGTATTCGGCAAGAATGACGGCGACCGCGATGCGCTACAGGCCGCAGCAAAAACCGGATTCGGCGCCGCTGAACTCTACGAGTCACCGCACAGCTTCGATCTGGGTGGCAAGTCGGTGCTGCTGATCCACGATATCGCCGAGGTGCATCAACGATCCATTGACGGACATGAGGTGATCGTGCATGGCTTTACGCATGTCTCAGAGATGAAATCACGCGGGGACTCGCTGTTGGTGAATCCCGGCGAGGCGTGCGGATGGCTCCACGGTGCTCCGTCCGGCGCCATTCTCGACCTGGATACCAAACAAGTTGAGTTCCTGAAGCTGACAGGACCGGAGTGGAAGTTCTGATGGAGAGTCGCATCCTCATTCTTGATTGCGGTTCGCAGTTCACGCAGCTGATTGCACGTCGCGTGCGAGAGGCCCGTGTGTATTCGGAGATTCATCCAGCGACTCGATCGCTGGAATGGATTCGTGCGTGGAAGCCCGACGGGATTATCCTGTCTGGGGGTCCCAGCTCCGTGACGGACGATGGGGCGCCAACCGTGGCGCGCGAAGTGCTGGATGTCGCGCCGATCCTGGGCGTCTGTTACGGCATGCAGCTCATCGCCCATCTGGAGGGCGGGGCAGTGGTTGGTGGTGGCAAACGCGAGTACGGACGCTCGGACGTTGTGGTCACCGACAACTCCGGGCTGTTTGCCGGCTTCGACGCGCACGAGTCCACCACCGTGTGGATGAGTCACGGCGATCATGTGGAAGTGGTACCGCCGGGATTCGTGGAAACGGCACGTACAGGCGGGCGCGTAGTCGCAGGGTTTCGCCATACCACCCGTCCGATTCATGCCATCCAGTTTCACGGGGAAGTAGTACACACCGTGCGTGGCGCAGACATCATCCAGAACTTTTTGTTCGGCATCTGCGGCTGCCGCCCCGACTGGACGCCAGGACATTTCGTCGAACTCGAAGTGGCGCGCATCCGCGAGTTGGTTGGTGACCGGCAGGTGATCTGCGGCCTGTCGGGCGGCGTGGACTCGAGTGTAGCTGCCGCCTTGGTGCACCGCGCGATTGGCGACCAGCTCACCTGCATTTTTGTCGACAACGGACTGCTGCGCATGCACGAACGTGAGCAGGTCGAGCGCACCATGCGTGCCCATCTTGGCATCAAGCTGATCACCGTGCGCGCCGAAGACCGTTTTCTCACGGCGCTCGCAGGCGAGGGCGATCCGGAGCGGAAGCGCAAAATCATCGGCAACACCTTTATCGACGTTTTTGAGGACGCGTCCGCGGACGCCGGGAAAGATGCGGCATTCCTGGTGCAGGGCACGCTGTACCCGGACGTCATTGAGTCGGTCAGCGTGAAGGGCGGTCCATCGGCAACGATCAAGACACATCACAACGTGGGTGGGCTCAAAGCGGATATGAAGTTCGCGCTGATTGAGCCGCTGCGTGAGCTCTTCAAGGACGAAGTCCGCAACGTCGGTCGTGAACTTGGGCTCCCTGAGGAATTAGTAGGGCGACATCCCTTTCCAGGTCCCGGACTCGCCATTCGCGTGCTGGGCGATGTCACGCCGCACGCGCTTGACATCCTGCGGCGCGCCGATGCCATCTATCTCGAAGAGATTCGTGCGGCCGGGTTGTACCAAGACATTTGGCAGGCGTTCGCGGTGTTTCTTCCTGTTCGCTCCGTCGGCGTAATGGGAGACGGGCGCACGTACGAGCATGTCATTGCGCTCCGCGCCGTCACCAGTACCGACGGCATGACGGCCGACTGGTTTGCGTTCCCGCCCGACGTACTCGCGAGGATGTCGAGTCGCATTATCAACGAAGTTGACGGCGTCAACCGCGTTGTCTACGACGTCAGCTCGAAGCCACCGGCCACCATCGAATGGGAATAGCGTTCACGAGAACAGGAGTGCGATCCATGTTAGGCAACGTCTGGTGTTCCGCGGTAGGGGCTGCAGCTTGCGCTGTGAGTCTGTCCGTCGCCGCGCCGCTGTCCGCGCCGTCGGTGCTGCGGGCGCAAGCCCGTCCCGCCGTCAGTACGATCCGTGGTGCGGGGCCGACGCACGGTACGCGGGCGAAGCGCCTGGTCATACGAAGCGCGATGCTGATCGAGGGGAACGGCACGCCCGCGGAGGGTCCAAAAGACATCGTGATCGAGGGGAATCGGATTACCGAGATCGTGTCGATCGATCCCGTCGCGCTCAAGGCGGGGACCGCGCGTCGCCCTGCGGCCGGCGACGCAGAAATCGATGCGACCGGCAAGTATGTCCTGCCGGGCCTGATCAACATTCACGGCCACGTGCAGGACGAGCGCGGTGGTATTCCGCAGCCGCTTGACTACCAGATGAAGCTGTGGCTCGGCATGGGGATCACGACCGTGCGCGACGTGTCGAGTGAAACCGCCAAAACCATTCAGCTGCGCGCGAAGAGTCAGGCCGGTGAGATTGCCGCGCCACGCCTCTTCGTGTACGGTCGATATGCATACATGCCGATCCCCCGCACGGAGGCCGAAGCACGGCAGCGCGTGCGCGATCTGAAAGCACAAGGAGTGGATGGTCTCAAGCTGTTTGGCATGGACAAGGATTTGTACGCTCCCGTGCTCGATGAAGCGAAGAAGCTTGGTCTCGGAACGGCGCATCACATGGCCGTGGACGAGACCAATGCCTGGGACGCAGCGGCGGGCGGCCTGACCAGCATTGAGCACTGGTACGGCGTGCCGGATGCGGCAATTCCTGACGGCCTGCAGGCGTTTCCCTCGAACTTCAACTACGCCGACGAAGGCATGCGCTTCCGTTGGGCGGGGCGCCTGTGGCGCGAGGCCGATTCCACCCGCTTGCTGGAGGTGTTGAAGGCGATGGTCAAGGGCCACGTGGCATGGAATCCGACGCTAGAAATCTATGAAGCGAGCCGGGACCTGCAACGTGCCGAAACGCAGCCGTGGTTTTCCGAGTATCTCCATCCCACGCTTGAGAAATACTTTCGGCCGGATCCGGCGAATCACGGTTCCTACTTCGCTAATTGGAGCAGTACCGACGAGGCATTTTGGAAGGAGAACTATCGTATCTGGTTTCGCGCCGTACGCGACTTCGAGCGACTGGGTGGTGTTGTTGGCGTTGGTGAAGACGCGGGCTTCATTTACCAGCTCTACGGCTTCGGCTTGATTCGGGAAATGGAGTTGCATCAAGAAGCGGGGTTTCAACCACTACGCGTTTTGCAGCACGCCACTGCCAACAACGCGCAGATCCTGGGTAGGGGTGCGGAGCTCGGACGCGTTCGTCCGGGGTTCCTCGCCGATCTGGTTGTGGTGAACGGGAATCCGCTCGAGGATCTGAAGACCTTCTATCCTCCGCGTGCCGATGCGGCGGCTGGGACAGGCGGTGGTGTCGCGTGGACCATCAAGGACGGCATTGCCTACGACGCGGTCCGAATGCTGCGCGAAGCTCGTGAGCTTGTCGCCAAAGCCAAGAAAACCGCATCGAATTGAGCTGGAGCACGAGCAGGACCTCCGACCTGCGTGACATGGCGCGGATTGCCGCGCCCATTGTCGCCATCAATGTCGGACAGCAAGCGATGGGCGTCGTGGACATGCTCATGGTCGGCAAGCTTGGCGGCGCAGCAATCGCCGCCGTGGCGCTGGGGAATTTCTTCGTGTTTAACGTCAGCATTTTCGGCGTTGGACTGTTGTTCGCACTCGACCCGGTCGTGGCGCAAGCCATTGGTGCCGGCGACGACGAACATGCCGCGCGCGCGATCCAGCGCGGATTTGTCCTCGCCCTTCTTGTTGCAGCCGTGGTGACGGTGTTGCTCCTGCCCGTTGAGTCCATCTTGCGGTGGTGTGCGCAACCACAGGACGTCGTGCCGGTCACAGGCGACTACGTGCGTATGCGGGCGCTTGGAATCCTTCCGTTCTTCGTGTATAACTCCACACGTCAGTCGCTGCAGGCCCTCGGCGTGGTCTGGCCGGTCGTGCTCGCGGTAGCGTTCGCCAACGCCGTGAATGTCGCGGGGAACTGGATCCTTATTGAGGGCCATTGGGGAGCGCCGGCCCTTGGCGTATCCGGTTCAGGACTGGCAACCGCCATCGCCACTTTTTCGCTCTCGGGCGTGCTCTGGCTGTTTGCACGGCACACACTACGTCCCTATACGCACCCGCGACGGCGCGAGGCGCTGTCGTGGCGGCCGATGCTTCGCACCATTCGCATCGGTGCACCAATTGGGGCGCAGTTCTTCTTTGAGAGCTTCGCGTTTGGTCTCACCGCGTTGCTCATGGGATGGATGGGCACTGCGTCCTTGGCGGGTCACGAAATCGCGCTCAACATGGCCGCGCTCACCTTCATGGTACCACTCGGCATCTCTGGGGCGGCGGCGGCAGTCGTTGGCCGGGCGATTGGCCGAGGGGACATGATTGCGGCACGTCGAGACGCCTTGGCGTCCATTGGGTGCGGCGTGGGATTTATGTGCCTCACCGCGCTTGCGTTCATCGCAGCGCCGGAATGGCTCGCCGGGCGCTACACCAGTGACGCGGCCACTCTGGCCGTGGCGGCGGCGCTTCTGCCCCTAGCCGGTGCCTTTCAGGTCTTTGACGGGCTGCAGGCGGTCACCGGCGGTGTGCTTCGCGGTACCGGTGACACCAAAATCCCGGCTCTGCTGCACATGATCGCGTTCTGGGCGATTGGTGTACCGCTTGGGGCGTACTTGGGATTTCAGACGCCACTTCGCGAGCGCGGACTCTGGATCGGCCTTGTGGCGGGCCTCGCCATGGCGTCTGTGTTTCTGTCTTGGCGCGTCGCGACTCGTTTGCGGGGACGGATTGTACGCGTCGCCGTGGAGACGCCGCCGATGATGGCGGAGCGCTAGACGCGCTTCTCCTCAAGCAACGACATGAACTCGGCCGCGGAGGCGAGCTCAAGCAGGCGACTTGGGACATCGGTCTCCTTACTGAACTGCGCAATCTTTCCGAGGACGGGCAGGTACTGGTTGGACACCTCGAGCGGCGGCGCCACAATCAGAAAGAAGAAATTCACGGGCTTATCGTCGATGGCTTTGAAATCAACGCCGGCCTTCTTTCGCCCAAACGCCACGCGCAATCGATTGACCACGAGCGACCGGCAATGCGGAATAGCGATTCCGCGACCGATGCCGGTCGAGCCAAGATTCTCTCGACGCTTCAGCATCTTGAACAGCATGCCTTCGGACTTCTCGTCCAGCTTGAGAAGGCCGATCAGCTCCTTTAGTACTTCGTCCTTGCTTGTGCCCTGAAGCTCAAGCTGGACGGCATCTTCTGAGAAGAACTCGCGCAGTTCCATAGCCGTGTATGGTAACCCACGGCGCGCCCGTGTCAAATGTCTTGCGTTGCTCGACCATCCGCGTGCTGATAGCTTCACAGGTTATGGCACGCAAGGAGTTTCCGTTTCCCGTCTCCAGTACTACCCCGGTGTATTTGGCGCCCATGGCTGGCGTGTCCGAATCCCCGTTCCGTCGGCTCTGTCATCGGCACGGCGCCGACGTCGTCGTGACCGAATTTCTTTCGGCAGAAGGCATTCGCCGCGAGAATCCGGCCACCGTGAGCAAACTGCGCTTCACGGCCGAGGAGCGGCCGATTGGTGTCCAGATATTTGGCTCTGACCCGCAGGCCATGGCGGATGCGGCGGCGTTCGTGACGGACGTCTTCCAGCCTGATTTCGTCGACATCAATTTCGGATGTCCCGTGAAGAAGGTTGTACGACGAAATGGGGGCTCTGGGTGCCTTCGCGATCTGGATCTCGTGCAGAGCATCTTGCGCGCGGTGTCCAGCGCGACACATCTGCCGGTCACCTGCAAGATTCGGAGCGGCTGGAACGAGGAGATGCGCGACCCCGTGGGCATCGCGCTGCGCTGCCAAGATGCGGGAGCGCGCGTGGTGGCGCTTCATGCGCGGACCCGAACGCAGATGTACACCGGTCTGGCCAACTGGGATGAAATCGCCAAGGTGGCGGAAGCGCTCGACATTCCCGTCCTCGGTAACGGTGACATCAAGACCGCAGAGGACGCGTACCGGATGTACCAGCACACGCGCTGTGACGGGATCATGATTGGACGCGGGTCGTTCGGTCAGCCGTGGATTTTCAAGCAGACGCGTGCGCTGTTGGACGGCACGACGCCGATGCCGACGCCGTCCGTCGAGACGCGATTCGCTGTCGCCTTGGATCATGCGCGCATGGTGCAGGAGTATGACGTCGATCCAACGGGCGCCGCGCTTGAGTTTCGCAAGCACCTCGGTTGGTATGTCAAGGGGCTGCATAATTCCGCCGAGCTACGCAAGCTCCTCCATCAGGTGCGCGACATCGCCGAGGTCGAAGGCATCTTTGAGACATACTTGAACAGCGGGTTGGAACTGCGAACTGCGGGTGGGGG